>JAIRMW010000039.1 GCA_031258415.1 Prevotellaceae bacterium | reverse complement strand
AAACCGTCGCCTTCATGATCGCGCAATAATAATGGTGAATGGTGAATGGTGAATGGTGAATGGCCGGCGGGGGCGGCGCGCTTATTTCAATGACCAATGAGCAATGAGCAATTGGCCGGCGGCGTCAGTCGTTGAGCAGGCGGAATGTTCGCCGGTGGTAGGGGGAGGGGCCGTGCAGGCGGATCGCTTGACGGTGCGCGCGGGTCGGGTATCCTTTATTTTGCGGCCATCCGTACTGGGGAAACTGCCGGGCGAGCTCCTGCATATAGTCGTCGCGGTGGGTTTTGGCGAGCACCGAGGCGGCGGCGATGGAGGCAAAGAGGGCGTCGCCGTGCACGACGCAGCGATGGGGAACGTTGCCGAAGGGTAAAAAACGATTACCGTCGACGAGGATAAATGCGGGCGCCGGCGAGAGCGCCGCAAGCGCACGGTGCATGGCCGCGATCGACGCACGCAGGATATTCGTCCGGTCGATCTCGTCGGACGTGCAGCTGGCCACGCTCCACGCCAGCGCCTGCTGCTCGATGACGGGGCGGAGCGCACGGCGGGTGGCCTCGGAGAGCTGTTTGGAGTCGTTGAGCAACGGATGAAAAAAATCGGACGGCAGGACGACCGCCGCGGCAAACACAGGCCCGGCAAGGCAGCCGCGACCGGCCTCGTCGCAGCCGGCTTCTATCCGGTGCGGCGCGTCGAAGGGGCGGAGGGAGGGCGTTTTCACGGCGGCGTTATTCAAAGAACCGGTTCACCTTGGGGAGCGCCGACGGCAGCGCCAGCACCACCACCCGGTCGTAGGCTTTTATTTCGCTCGAACCGACGGCGATGATGCCGGCGTCGCCCCGGATGATGCCGCCGATGATCGCGTCTTTCGGGAATCCGACGTCCCGGATTTTACCTTTGGTAATCGCGCTCCCGGGTTTCACGATAAACTCCATCAGCTCCGCGTCCAACCCGTTCAGATATTTTAAGGATTGCACATTATGGCTCTTTGTAAAACGGAAAATGCGGCTGGCGGTAATCAGTTTTTTATTAATAACCGTATTGACGCCCATACTCTCGGCCAGCTTGATATAATCCATATCCTCGATCTCGGCAATCGTTTTGCTCACGCCCAGCCGTTTTGCCACCACGCACGAAAGGATATTCGTCGCCGAATTGCCCGAGACGGCCACGAACGCATCCATCCGCCGAAGGTCTTCCTCTTCGAGCAAATCGGTATCATGGACGTCGCCGTTGATCACCAGCGTATGAGGCAGCAGCTCGGCCAGCTCCCGACAGCGCTGCCGGTCGGGTTCGATAAGCTTCAGATTGGGCAGCTTGCGCTCCAGCTTCCCGGCAATCATCTCGGCCATCCGGCTGCCGCCGAGGATCATCACATTATGCACGTCGAAATCCTTCCGCCCGGAATGGCTCACGGCCTCGTCGAGCCCCTGACGTTCGGTGATGACGTAAACCAGATCGTGCAGGCGGAACTCGCAGTCGCCGCGCGGGATGATCGTTTCGCCCCTGCGCGATATCGCCATCACCCGGTAGCGCAATGCCTGCATCGTCCCGGTAATATCGGAAAGCCTCCGGTCGATCACCGGCGAGCCCTTCTCCAATTTATAGACGACCAATTGCAATTTCTCGCCAGAGAAATCCATAATTTCATCCGTATAAGCCTGTCGGAGCAGGTCGGCGATTTCGCGGGCGGCAATCTTCTCGGGATAAAACAGGTAGTCGATCCCCATATCGGAAAACAACGCCTGATTTTCCTCCCGCAGATACTCGCCGTTATTGATCCGCGCAATCGCCTTTTTCGCCCCCAGCCGTTTGGCCAGCGCCGCGCTGACGATATTCATATCCTGCTCCTGCGCAGGGCTCACGGCGATATACAGATCGCACCGCTCGACATGCGCCCGGTGAAGCGTCTCGATCGACGTCGTCAGCCCCTCGACGGTAATAATATCGGCAATCCCCGCCACCTGACGCAGCCGTTCCCCGTCGTGCTCGACCACCGTAATCTGATGCCGCTCGTTGCTCAGCAACTCGGCCAGCAGGCTGCCCACTTCGCCCGCGCCGCCAATAATAATCTTCATGATATCCTGTTTTTTTTTATAATGAAAAACATGTTCCGCAACGCCCGGACGCCGTATACCGCAACCGGCGCTGCATAACGGTTCGGCGCTACCCAAACCGCCGACAAAGGTAGGAAGATAATTTCATTTATCCGGCGAGCCTTGCCACAGCCGGCCTGCGCACAGGCGACGCTCGTCGCAGACCTCTTGCGCCGGACGGCATAAAAAAGGACGGCTGTTTGGCCGTCCTCCCGTTCGGGTTACACAAAACAAAACCGTCCGTCGAATGTAAGGTTCGGCAGACGGTTCCGTTTTTAAAAAGCATGAAAACAAGTCGCCGGCGTCCAAACCGACGGCTAACGTCTTTACCACATCAACACGATATCGAATGTCTCCGTTTCGGGATGCAGTTCGCCGGTCATAAAGTCGGAGAAGGTAACGTAGAACCGGATGGTACCGGGCGAGAAATCGAAATCGTAGGTCTGTGTCCAGAGGAATATGCCGGTAGCGTCGGCCTCGCCCCGGTGCAGCACGTAGGGCAAAATGTTTTTTACATTATCGCCGGTTCGGATATAGCCGACGACGGCCCCCTCGTTAAAAACGAAAGAGGTTAATGCCGGCACAGACACGTCGGCGTAGTAATAGGAATTTAACTCATTGGGGCGGCCCGACAGTCGCCAGTCGTTCGTATACACCGTTATCGTTTTAACATCCCACCGGGTAGACTCGCCGGAAGTCCCCGCCGACCCTTGACAGGCCGAGAGAGTCGCGATTAGCAGCAGGAAAAACAAATACTTTTTCATAATATCGACAATTAAGATTGATCATTCGCTGTTATTTTCTCCGCCGGTCGCGGTCGCGATCCCGGTCTCGGCTGCGGCGGTCGTCGCGGCCTCCGTGGGCCGGACGCGCCCGGCGTTCGGGATCGACGAAGCCTTCGGGGCGTTCGACTAATGCCCGCATGGAGAGGCGCAGTTTGCCGGAACGCTCGTCTACTTCCAGCAGTTTAACGGTTATCACGTCGCCTACATTGACCACGTCTTCCACTTTAGCGGTCTTGTTCCATGCTATTTCCGAAATGTGCAGCAGCCCTTCCTTGCCCGGCAATATTTCGACAAAGGCGCCAAACTCCAGAATGGAAGTAACTTTTCCGGTATATACCATGCCGACTTCGGGCACTGTGGCAATGCCTTTGATCCATTCGTAGGCGGCGTCGAGGCTCTCTTTCGATTCGCCGAATATTTCGACGATGCCTTTACTGTCGACTTCGGTAATCGTGATAGTCGTACCGGTTACTTTCTGTATTTCCTGAATGACCTTTCCTCCCGTGCCGATAACCGCGCCGATAAAGTCGCCCGGAATAATCAACTGGGAAATGCGCGGTACATGCGGTTTCAATTCGGGACGCGGGGTGTCGAGGGTTTTGAGCATTTCGCCCATGATATGCAGCCGTCCCTGTCTGGCCTGTTCGAGCGCCTGTTCCAGCACTTCATAGGGGAGACCGTCTACTTTAATATCCATCTGCGTAGCGGTGATGCCGTCTTTTGTGCCGGCAACCTTAAAGTCCATATCGCCCAGATGGTCTTCGTCGCCGAGAATATCGGAGAGCACGGCATAGCGCGCACCCTTTTCCGATTTATCGGTAATGAGCCCCATCGCGATGCCCGCCACGGGCTTCTTGAGTTGGATGCCGGCGTCCATCAACGCCAGCGTGCCGGCACATACGGTGGCCATCGACGACGACCCGTTCGATTCCAGAATGTCGGACACAAGCCGCACCGCATAGGGATTGCTCTCGCCGATGGGAACCATCGGTTTTAGGGCGCGGAGCGCCAAGTTGCCGTGCCCGATTTCGCGGCGGCTGGTGCTGCGGGCTGGTCTCGCCTCGCCTGTAGAGAAGGGCGGGAAATTATAATGCAGGACGAACTGCTGCGTATCCTGTACTAACACTTCGTCGATTTCTTTCTGGTCTAACTTGGTACCCAGTGTAACGGTGGTCAGCGACTGCGTTTCGCCGCGGGTGAAAAGCGCCGAGCCGTGGGCGGCAGGCAGGTAATCCACTTCACACCAGATCGGGCGTATTTGCGTAGCGTTGCGTCCGTCGAGGCGAAGGCCTTCGTCCAGAATCAGGTTGCGCATCGCTTCCTTTTCAATGGCATGATAGTAGCGGTTTACCATGATTTCTTTTTCTTCGCGCTCTTCTTCGGCGATGGTTTCCATAAACGCTTCCTTCAGGGCGTCGAATGCGTCGCTGCGCTCGTGTTTGGCAGTGTTTGCCCGGGCAATGGCGTAGCATTTGTCGTAGCAGAATGCTCGCACGGCGGCGCGCAGTTCTTCGTCATTGGTCTCGTGGCTGTAGGCGCGTTTTTCGGTTTTACCGAGTTCAGCGGACAACTCCATCTGCACCGTGCAATGTTTTTTGATTTCGGCATGTGCAAATTTGATTGCTTCAAGCATGTCGTGTTCGCTCACTTCCTTCATTTCGCCTTCAACCATCATAATATTATCGTACGTGGCAGCCACGATAATATCGATGTCGGCGTTTTCCATTTCCGAATAGTTCGGGTTAATTTTCAGGCGTCCGTCGATGCGGGCTACCCGTACTTCGGAAATCGGACCGCCGAACGGAATGTCGCTTACCGCAAGAGCTGCCGACGCCGCCAGCCCGGCCAGGGCGTCGGGCATAATATCTTTTTCAGCCGAAATCAGGTTGACCGTGACAAACACTTCCGCATGGAAATCGTCGGGAAACAACGGCCGTAGGGCGCGGTCGATAAGGCGTGCGACTAATATCTCCGAGTCGTTCGGGCGGCCTTCGCGTTTAAGAAATCCGCCGGGATAACGGCCTGCTGCCGCATACTTTTCTTTATACTCTACCTGTAGGGGCATAAAGTCGGCGTCTTCTTTGGCTTCTTTGGCGCAGGTTACCGCCGCCAGCAACATCGTCTTGCCCATTTTTACTACAACCGATCCGTCGGCTTGTTTCGCCAGTTTGCCGGTTTCAATTTCAATTTCTCTGCCATCGCTTACTTGGATGGTCTTTTTTATAATATTCATCATGTCTGTTGTTTTTCCCTGCTTAGCCCGACGAGCAGGTTTTTGTTTATTTTTTATCCGATATACGCTTGTCGGGAGTTGTTTTCATAAGCGTTTGTAAAAAGGAAAAAGGCAATCCGATTGCCTTTTTGTTGCATTTATTTTCGAAGATTTAGAGCCTTTACGATTTCCCTGTACCGTTCAATGTCGCGATCCTTAAGATAATCCAGGAGGCGACGCCGTTTGCCGACTAATTTGAGGAGGGCGCGTTGGGTGTTAAAGTCCTTCTTGTTACTCCTCAGATGATCGGTCAAATGATTGATACGGTAGGAAAATAACGCGACTTGGCTCTCGGGAGAACCGGTGTCGGTATTAGACTTCCCGTACTGTCCGAAAATCTCTTGCTTTTTTTCTGCTGTTAAATACGTGGTCATAATTTGAAGCAATGGATTTTGTTTGTAAATAATTTAGTTTGCATTTTTATTTTAAAAGGCTGCAAAGGTAGTATTTCTTTTTGAAGTAAACAAATAAATTTGCATGGAATGAAAAAAAAGATGGGGAGGTGAATTAGTCGGCAATCAAAAAAACCTTGTTAATTCCGGCTTGCCGGAGTCAGTATCACGACAAAATATATATACCTATTATCAAAAATGGATATCCGTTTTTGGTAATAGGCATTAAACAATTTATAAATTCGACAGTGCCGGCAGCAGTTTTTTGGGTTCTTTATTGTGCATGTATTGATTTGTTCGTGGCACAAAGATTTTAGGTGAAATGCTGTAAACATAGGCTAAAGACAGACAAAATTTATAGTTCCTGTTTTGTCTATTTACATCAGGACAAGACATTTCGACCGCGTTTTAATTTGTGTTCATTGCCTCCTCTAAAACTTCTTTCTCATACTGTTCATCATAACCAATGGACAGGTATTTTTTGTAGAAATCTATCAACGTTTGCAATTGCTTGTTATTCTCTATAGATTTATAATAGGTTGCAAGTCGAGAAAATATTGAATAATAAATATATTTTCCACCTACTCGTTGAATATCCGCTGTTTTAACTGTCGAAAAATCGGCTACATTTTTTGGTTGCAACAAAGCGATGTATGAATTTATATCCACTTGATAATCGGTCTTTCCAGTTTTGAAAGGCAATAGTTTTGAAACCAAACCACAATCCTGAAAATAGTTATCCAGCCCGCCGTAAAAAGTTGGGCTCGCAAAATTAGTAAAACAGATATCTCTTTCTGCCAGATTGTCTTTTACTATTTGCAATAATACAGCGCGTTGAGGACTTAAATAGGTTCGTGCTATGGCCTCTTCACCTTCAAGTTTTGCATGCTTCCTGTTTGAAAACAGATCGGGCTCAATATTCCAGTTCATGCGAAAATCAGAAACAAGTGCATACTCTTCCTTCATTTTTTTTGAAACAGGCATTGAGATTGTTGTCGTTCTCCACTTAAATGGGTGAATATCGACTATTTGATTATCGGTAAGATGAATATTAATTTTTGTAACAGCATCTTTTAACCCGTTTTTCAAGAATTGAACATACCAAATCCGATCTATATTTCCAAGCGGGATGACTGTAATATCTTTTCTGAACTCTTGACACTGCTGTAAATACATGCAAATATCGAAATCCGCATTACCGGCTGTAAAAAGAATAGCGTCTACAGGGCAAGTATTCATAATATTTTTGCCAAACTCCACCAACCATGGAGGATAAGCGCCTTTATCATAGGCTTTTTGGTAAAAGAAACGTAATTTTTCTGCATCATAGTGCTGCATCGCAACAAAGGCATTGGCGCTACATTCTGCACCATAGAAGTATTTGGCATTACCGAAATCCGGATTTAATTCGATTGCTTTGTTCAAATACTTGAAAATCTTTTCAGAGTAGGCAAAGTCATAACCCTGTAACGGATGACTGTCATACGCCCGATAATGATTGAAAACACCAAGATAATAATATATTTCAGCATCATTAGGCTCCTTTTCAAGCGCTTGTTCCATTAAAACAATGGCTTCACTGTGATGCTCCTTTTTAAATTCTTCCAACGCTTGCTCTTTTATCGTCTTTTCCTGTGCAAGAATAGTCGTTGCAGAGAATAAATAAATTAAAAAAACAATCTTTTTCATACGGCGTGTCTTATATTAAATAGATTAAAACATAAATACCTTTATACTGGTCAACACAAATATACAAAAACTTCCTCTATTATGGATATTTTCTGCAAGGCAGACCGACAAATCAAAGACAGGCCTATCTCTACTGCCGGACAAACAACCAAAAGTATATTATTATAAATTGTATATACCGGTTATCAAAAATGTATATACGTTTTATCGAAAAGATATATGTCTTTCATCAGAAACACATATACGTTTTACTAAAAAGTATATCGTTGATACTGTCGGCAATGGTATACTTTCCTTCATCGAGCATGTATTGATTTTTTGAGGAACAAGGGGGTAAATTCTGTAAACCGATGGCGGGACACGACATGGCGCTACCTTCGGTCGTGGTGTTGCCGTTGGCGTCGTAGTATCCAACGAGAAAGCGATAAAATAATATGGGTAAAGAATCTTTCACCGGCCAAAGGTAGTAAAAATTTATAGTTTTTGTTTGGTCAACCATATCAGGACAAGACATAATTTTGCATCCTTCATAGGGTATCCGTTATTTTTTCCTTGCGGTGATGCCGCCCCCCTTTTTGCCGTAAAGCGACAATTATGTTTCAAAGAAAAATCCCCACATTTGCGGGATTCGGTATTATTCAACTTTTTCACCATAATATGCGGGAAAAATAGGAACTAATCGGCAATACCTACTATCTATCACAAAGTCAGTGTATAAATATATTCCATCAAAACATGAAACATATTCTACCCAGTTTGTTTTTGTCAATTGTAAATTATTGCAATTTTCATAAATAAAATCCGCATCTAATTCTAAAGTACCATTCCAATCGTGGTATATTCTAAATCGGATTGTATCAGCCTTAATTCTTACTAATTCAACCCAACGACCTCCATCACAACCACCTTTCCATACAGCCGAAATAGGCACATTTGAAGGCTTTTCCCATTCTTCGCAAGGTTGCTTAAATAGCCAAGCAATGAATAAAATTATACTGGCTATGACTATTACTATTCCTGCAAATAAGTATAACAATTTGGTTTTCATCGTCAATATTTGATTTTAACTTTTGCGTCTTTTTCGTCACTTGTGCCTATTGTGGTGATATTCGTTTCAGGATTATATTGAACTCTTGCATTACCCTCTTCCTGATACTCATCAACAATATTTCTTGGAGTCGGTATTAATATAGTGGGTTTATCAACACTTTTATCCTGCGTAATAACATCTTCGGCAAAGGTTGCGCAATTATTACCCATTATAGAATACTCTTTTCTATTCGGGTCGCTATTTTCAGACATTTTACTTTCGGCGTAATCATTCATTTCTTCGAATTTATCACTTATGATATAAGCACCGTCTATTTCGCCTCCGTGTCCTGATTTGTCAGAAAGTTGTTTCATTACTTTGTTTAAACTTTCTGTTGTTGGTCTTCCGTCTTCTCCTATAACCACATTTGAAATAGGAACAGTTCTTACTAAACCCTTATTTTTCTGATCATACCTGCCGTATTCGTAGTATTTTGTATAACCTGTTTTATTGTCAATTAGCAATACCCCTGCGTGTCCTGTAAATGGAATGCCGTTTGCTCTGTATTTAGGATAAGCAACGTAAATCGCATCACGCCCGGCGGGGTCAATCATATTTATCGAATTATCCAACCACAGCGCATACACACTACTTCCATAGTATTTCTCCGCCATTGGGTCGCTTTGCAAAGAACGCAGCGCCCACGGGTCAAACATCCGCGCATGAAAATCATATTTATTCCAATCGAAGTCCGAAATATATTCTTTGCCTTCGTGTTTGTAGCGATTAGGAGCAGCGGAATAATCGAAACTGAGCGAAGCAATGGGCGCACCAAAAGGATAATACGCATTTTCCTGTACCACCGTTTTGGCGCTGTCTGCAAGAAATGCTACGCGCGTGCTGCCCAAATGGTCTTTTAGGTGGTATTCAAACGTAAATTCTCCATTGTCGTGTAAAATGCGGCCTTCGTCAAACAGTATATACTCCAATTCTCCGTTTTTGTCGAACACCAAATTGCCGTTGTAGATTTTGGTACCGTCGGTGTATTCTCCATTTTCGGCAGTTATGGTTTTAAGTTTACGCCCGTCGGCGGCATAGGTGTTTTGTATCGTGCGCCCGGCAGACAACTGTACGGTTTGAGGTAAATTCAACAGGTTGTATGTAATGGCAGTACTGCCCTCGGCAGTGGTGTTGCCGTTGGCGTCGTAGTATCCAACGAGAAAGCGATAAAATAATATGGACAGCAAATTGTTCATAGGGCAAAGGTAGTAAAATTTTAGTTCTTGTTTTTTCAACCTATATCAGGACAAGACACTAACAGGTACTGATAATGCGCTTCGTTGCGCAAATGAACAAAATAAATTTTTGATACTTTCATGGTGTTTTATTTTTTAATGAAACAGTTGAATGGATAATTCGATCGAGCGAACGACGTCGTCGCGTGACGACAGCGTCCCGAACACGTCGGGAAGGTTTCGTCGCGTGACGACAGCGTCCCGAACACGTCGGGAAGGTTTCGTCACGTGACGACAGCGTCCTGAACACGTCGGGAAGGTTTCGTCACGTGACGACAGCGTCCCGAAGAATCCGGGAAAGGCTCCCCGCGTATGGGAAAGCCCTCTGTAAGCTATGGAGAGTTGTAAAAAAAATTCCGCGCCTGCGGCGGGCTGTTGTTGGATTTTTAGAAAATGATTAGCGGAGCGGTGCTGCGGTGCTGCTTCGCAACACCAAGTTAGCCAAAAAATCCTTGCTGCGCAAGAGTTTTCAGCATTTGTTATACAGAAGTTATTAACCGTCGTTTGCATTCAACTGATCTTAATAAGTTACAAAGATAGTAAAAAAGTTATAATTGGTACCGGCAAGGCAATTTTTTTTAGTAGTTAGAGTAGTTAGAGTAGTTAAAGGAGTTAGAGTAGGGGGCGGGCGCGCTTGCCGCAGTCCCGCAGGGGACGACACTTTATTAACCGTATGCTTTAGCATACGGATTCGAGCATACGCCTCCTTCTCCTCTCATTCAACCCTCCGGGTTGCGCGAGGGTCGTCGTGTTCGCTACCCCCAATCGCTTCGCTTCATTGGGGGTTATTCATATTCGACCCTCCGGGTCGCGCGAGGGTCGTCGTGTTCGCTACCCCCAATCGCTTCGCTTCATTGGGGGTTATTCATATTCAACCCTCCGGGTTGCGCGAGGGTCGTCGTGTTCGCTACCCCCAATCGCTTCGCTTCATTGGATGGGTAACCACATTCAACCCTTCGGTCTTTTAGTTATGAGTTATGAGTCCGGCGCAAGGCCGTGTGCCATGTTCTCTACTTTAACTACTTTAACTACTCTAACTACTCTAACTACTCTAACTACTCTAACTACTCTAACTACTCTAACTGTAAGTTCGATTAGTAAATGCAACTAACAAATTCATCGTTTCAAAAAAACAAACTATATTTGTACGTAAATACTAAAACGATCACGCTATAAAACTAAAAAAATGATGACCTTATTGTTTTCAGCCGCTATCATCCTGTCGTGTGCTACGCGAAAGAATACAGACGATAGCATGGTCGGTAAAATAATTGGCTGTACAAACTGTTTTAACCACGAAATAAACGACTATTCGTTGGGGGTATTTAGTATCACCGATACGAACGATTCTTCATTGGCGTATAATATTCCGCTCTCTTCTGTCGGGTTAGATACGGAATCATATTCCAGCGGAAACGATCTGGTGGATGTCCCTGCCATTTCTTTTACGTACAGGGTGGCACAGGAGAATGAAATTTTCGATCTTCCTTGCATTAGCGATCCTATGGCGCCTCCTTTCCCGTATTTTCGTCATGCTTTCTTAGAAATAATAATCACAAATTATCAATTCATACAATGAAAACAATCCTTTTTAAAACAATCGCAATAGTGCTGCTTGTGGCAGGCGCGATGGCCTGCAAGAAAGAAAAGGGAGACACGTTTCCCCAAGAGGTACCCTTTACGGAGTATTCGCTGACAGATACCTACTGCCAATGGCAAAATCTGAATTACGATAAAAAACTAATTATTATCGATAGCCTTGCAGCATTGGATGAGTATGTAAGCTGTACGGAAGGTACGTTCCCGGAAATAGATTTTTCTAAAAACACCTTGTTGATCGTGTCCGGAATAGGGGCCGGAAATGTGATTTCAATACATACCACATTCATTCAATACGCTGCTGCGCAATATGAATTAAGCGTAATTGTACGTACAAGGATGCTGATAATAACAGAGTCCTGGCGTATTTCTATTTTGGCACCCAAGATACCGAATGGCGCGGCAATAAATGTAACCGTAGAGTCTGTTTTATCCAATAATTAATTAAAAACAGGATGAAAACAATCCTTTTTAAAATCCCCGCGATAGCGCTGCTTCTTGCAGGCGCGATGGCCTGCAAGAAAAGCGACAAGGAGGACATGAAACCCTACGTGCCGATGATTGTGGCCGGCAACCAATGGAATGAGCTGTGCACTAATGGCAGTGTGGCGCCTGAGTACCAGTACCAGCGGACGTCCGTTACGGTTATTGGCGATGATACGCTGATCGACGGACGGCGTTATTACAAACTGCTGACCGCGCAGGATTCGCTCTCCGAACAGTGGGTCGATAACGGATGTATCAGGGAAGACGCTACGCAACGGAAAGTATATTATAAACCGGCAGGCAAACCGGAACTTGTTCTGTATGCGTTCGGACTGAAAGTGGGCGATGTGATAACCACTTTTAATTTTCGACGGGCGCCAGATGATATGGTCTCAAATACCGTAGTAGATGTAGAAACCGTTCGTATGAATGCTGTAGAACGGGAAAAGATTACCATCTGCCTGACCGGTGAAGACGATCCTTTCTACAGGTATACATGGATAGAAGGAATTGGCGGTGTTGAAGGGCTATTAAACAGCTATATCCCGATCGCTCCGGGGGGCTCTACATATATGTTACTTTGTTTCTTCCAGCATGGAGAGCTTGTGTATAAGCCAGCCGACACCGGCGTCAGCGATTGCTTCGTCTGGCGCTACATAAACAGATAAGCGTATTGACCGCCGCCCCGCTTTTTGCACGCTGCGGGCGCTGTGGCCATTTTTTACCGCCGTGGCCGGCGATGGTTCATTCTTCGTTTTCCTGCCGTTTCCATATACTTTCACAAAAATCCATACGTGTCTTTTGGCGATCCATACGTAGGGATTGGCGATTCACACGTATGTTTTGCCAAAAGATATGTATCTTTGCATCCTTAAATAAAAATAGATTTACTAAACAACATGACAGTCGAGAGAAAATCAATAGCGCAGCGGCACCGGTATATTCTGGAGCGCTTGCGCAAGGAAGGAGAAGTGCGAGTGGTCGATATATGCAACGATCTGGACGTTTCGCAGGTAACTATTCGGAAGGATATTAAGCTGCTGGTGCGGAAGAACCTGCTCTTCCGTTCGCACGGAAGCATCAGCCTGCTCGACCCTTACCTGACACGGGATGTGAGCGTGAGGGAAAAAGAATTGATTAAAGTGGATGAAAAAATCCGTATCGCCCGGAAAGCGGCGTCGCTGATCGACGATATGGACGCGATTATTATTGCCTCCGGGACGACGGTGCTCTATCTGGCCAAACAGCTGGAGGCCAAACAGCAGCTCACCGTGCTGACATCGGCGCTGAACGTGGCGACCGTCCTCTGCCAGAACCCGACGATCGAAGTCATCCAGTTGGGCGGCATTGTGCGCAAGACCTCGACGTCGGTTAACGGGCCGTTTATTCAGCAAATGCTGTCGCAGTTTTCGTGCAGCAAGCTGTTTCTGGGCGTCGACGGCATCGATCTGGAATACGGTTGCACGACCAGCAACCTGATGGAGGCCAACGCCAACCAGCACATGATTGCCGCCGTCCAGCGCACTATTATATTGACCGACTCGTCGAAATTCGGTAAACGCGGCTTCGGGCGTATCTGCTCGTTCGACAAGGTTCACCAGATTATTACCGACGACAAGGTCAGCGAGACGGTGGTCAAGGCGCTGGAAGATATGGGCGTCGAAGTAACGATTGTATAACGCGCCCCATTCCGTATTATATATTATTATGGTTTCTGTAAATAACATAACGGTGGAGTTCACCGGCCAAACGCTGTTCGACAACGTATCGTTTGCCGTCAATCCTCGCGACCGCATCGGGCTGGTGGGCAAAAACGGCGCGGGAAAATCGACGCTGCTGAAAATACTGTGCGGCCTTCAACAACCCACGTCGGGGCAGGTGGTAACGCCGGCCGATTATAGCATCGGCTACCTGCCGCAGCAGATGACGGTCGCCAATAGCCGGAGCGTGCTCGAGGAGACGTTGCAGGCCTTTGTTCATCTTCAGGCGCTGGAACGTAAAATCGAAGCCGTTACGCAGGAATTATCCACCCGTACCGACTACGAGTCGGACGACTACCACCGCCTCATCGTGCAGCTCAATGAAGCCAACGACCGCTTCCACCTGCTCGACAGCGGTAACCGCGAAGGCGAAGCCGAACGGACGTTAATCGGACTGGGGTTCCGCCGTTCGGATTTTACGCGGCTTACATCGGAATTTAGCGGCGGCTGGCGAATGCGTATCGAGCTGGCCAAAATCCTGCTGCAATCGCCGCAACTGCTACTGCTCGACGAGCCGACCAACCACCTCGACATCGAGTCGATCCGGTGGCTGGAAGAGTACCTGAAAGACTATAACGGCGCGTTGATACTCATTTCGCACGACCGCGCATTCCTCGACGCCGTTACCAACCGCACCATCGAACTGCTGCTGGGCAAAGCCTACGATTACAAGGTGCATTATTCCAAATACGTGGAATTGCGCCGCGAACGCCGCGAACAGCAAATGGCCGCCTACGAAAACCAGCAGCGCCTGATTGAAAAAACCGAAGACTTTATCGAACGCTTCCGCTACAAAGCGACAAAATCGAATCAGGTGCAGTCGCGCATCAAGCAATTGGAAAAAATCGAACGGATCGAAATCGACGACGAAGACGTCAAGACCCTGCATATAAAGTTTCCGCCGGCGCCGCGCTCGGGGCAGGTGGTCGTCAACACCCGCGACGCCGGCAAACGCTACGGCGATCAGGTGATCTTTACCGACGCGAATATCACGATCGAACGGGGGGAAAAAGTGGCCTTCGTCGGACGCAACGGCGAAGGCAAAACCACCATGCTGCGGATGATCGTCGGCAACCTGTCCGGCGAAATGGGCGAGGTCAAACTCGGATATAACGTAACGGTCGGCTACTACGCGCAAAATCAGGACGAGATCATGAACAACCGGATTAGCGTTTTCGATACGCTCGATCAGGTGGCGGTGGGCGACGTGCGAACAAAACTGCGCGACATCCTTGGCGCTTTCCTCTTCCGCGGCAACGAGGTAGATAAAAAGGTACAGGTGCTGAGCGGCGGCGAACGGTCGCGCTTGGCGATGGCCAAGCTCCTGTTGCAGCCCTACAACTTCCTTGCGCTCGACGAGCCGACCAACCACATGGACATGCGTTCGAAAGACGTCCTGAAGAAAGCCCTTGTAAAGTACGACGGCACGTTGCTCGTCGTCTCGCACGACCGTGAATTTTTAGACGGTCTTGTATCCAAAGTCTACGAATTTCGCGACGGCCGCGTGAAAGAATACCTTGGCGGGATCAACGATTTCCTGCAACAGCGGAAAGTGGAAACGATGAAGGATATCGAACGCCGCGCCGACCCCGTCGCCGCCAAACCGGCGCCGTCCAAACCGGACGCCCAAAGCTATGAAGAAAAAAAGGCCGTCGAACGCCAGCGGCACAAGCTGAAAAGCGCCATAGGCCAAGTTGAATCGACCATTCGGAAACACGAACAGGCGATTGCCGAAATGGAAGCTCGGCTTGCCCAACCGGACGAACAACCCCTGCCCGATGAATTTTACCGGCAATACAAGAAGGAAACCATGGCGCTCGAACGGGTGATGTACGAATGGGAAATCTTGCAGGAACAGTACGAAGAGCTGTTGCCGTAGGCCTTAATCCTTCGTCTGGTACAGAAACGTATTATCCGTACCCAATTTGTGTATCCCATTAATAGTAACTAACCGGAAGGCGTTTTCGGTAGCGGCTTTGTCGGCGACGCTCGACGAGGGCGGTGTAACGACGGCATTGCGCCGCCGGAAAGCCGGTTCGTTTTCCAGCCGGTTAATATCGGCGTCCTTCTCCACAATCAATGCCGGCTTTTGAGGCCGCCCGGCCTGCGCCGGCGTAGGAGCCGGATCGGCGCCGCTGTCGTCGATCTTATACACCCGCTGGTTGGGAGCCAGCGTAATGCCGCTTTCGGGGTCGCCGTCGTCGGACGTTAGCTGGTCGTCGTCGGGGGCGTCGTCGTCCGGCGGGGCGTCGTCGTCGAGCCCGGAGGCTTTGAGCGGTCGAAATACAATTTCGATTTGTTCCGTATCAGGCGTGCCTGCCGGTTTCGACGGCGACACAATGTCAATATCATTAATCCGAAAACCGGTAGCCACGATCGTAACCGAAATCGCATCGTCCATGCTGTCGTCGAGCACGACTCCCCGTTTACAATTCTCAATCGCTCCGGTTTTTTCCTGTACATAGTGCATGATTTTTTCCAGTTCCGACATGGTCAGGGCTTTCTTTGTCCCCGACGAAGTAATGTTTACCAGCACGTTTTTCGCGCCCGATACGTCGCTGTCGTTCAACAACGGCGAGGAGAGCGCCTGCTCGACGGCTTCCAGCGCCCGGCGTTCCCCGCTGGCCCTGCCCGACCCCATGATGGCCACGCCGCTATCCTTCATCGCCATTTCGACGTCGGCAAAGTCGATGTTGATGAAGCCGGGGCGCGTGATAATCTCGGCAATCCCCTTGACGGCGATGGCCAATACTTCGTCGGCTTTGGGAAAGGCTTCGACGATGGTCAGGTCGCCGTACAAATCGTAGAGGCGCTGGTTGTCGATGACCAGCAAACTGTCTACATGCCGCTTCATTTCACGAATGCCGGCAAAAGCCCGTTCGACGAACTTATAGCCTTCGTGCCGGAACGGGATGGTTACGACGCCCACCGTCAGCTTATTCATTTCACGGGCAATACGGGCAATCACCGGAGCGGCGCCGGTGCCGGTACCGCCGCCCATCCCTGCCGTGATAAATACCATCTCCGTATTATCGGACAAGAGCTTTCGAATTTTCTCTTCGCTCTCTTCCGCCGCCTTTCGCCCCAGTTCGGGGTTGCATCCGGCGCCCAGACCGGTAGTCCCCAGCTGGAGCTTATACGGTACGGGACTTATCGCCAGCGCCTGTGCATCGGTATTGCAGACCACAAAATCTACATTCTTGATACCGACGTTAAACATATAGTTTACCGCATTGCTGCCGCCGCCGCCGACGCCTATCACTTTGATGATAGAGCCTTCTATTTCTTCCCAGTCGGGGGGCACGTAGAAATCATCTTCCATTATTGCGTATATTTAATTACTAATTACTTTAAATTCCGTACGGCGGTTCAACTGCCGGTTGTCGTCCGTATCGTTTGGCGCAATCGGCTGATCCATGCCGTAGCCCTTATAGCTTAAGCGGGATGCGTCGATCCCCTCCTTCTTCAGATAATCGACAACGGCCTGTGCGCGGCGTTCCGAAAGGGTTTTGTTGGACTGTGCGCTACCGATATTGTCGGTATGTCCCGATATTTCAATGACTAAGGACGGCGTTTCGTTCATCAATTGTACCAGCCGGTTCAACTCGCTCTTCGATTCGGGACGCAAGGTGGCTTTGGCAAAGTCGAAGAAGATATTCCGCAATACGATTTTGCTCCCGACTTCTAATTTTTCCAATCGTATTTCCTGCTCTATTTCTTGATAGTCGGACATTTCCGGGACATTGAAGTTTTCGGAATGGAACAGGTATTTTTCTACCATCACGGTGATGCTGTAGTTTTTGCCCGACGGCAAGGACACCATATAACGGCCGGTGGTTTTATTCGATTTAAACAACGCCAGCTCTTCGTTCTTTTCCACATCCGTCAGCACAATGACCGCTTCGAGCGGTTCCAGCGTCGCTTTATCGAGAACCCGCCCTTTCAGCAGGGTCATCGACGAGGTGTTGATGACGATCGCCTTTTCTATGACTTTTTCGGCAATCGGATTAGTGCGCCATGCCAGCAGGTTGTCTTCCGAGTTATTGATCATCGGTTTTTCTTCGCCAAGAAACGTAATCATGTAAATATCCTGTTTGCCGATGCCGTTTTTCCGTTCCGAGGAATAGTACCCGTGCCGGCCGCTGGCCGAGATAGAGAAAAAGACGTCATTACCGGCCGTGTTGATGGGATAACCCAAGTTTTCCGGCGTAGTCCACTGTCCGTTTTCAAATTTCGTTTTATAGATGTCATAACCGCCCATGCCCGGGTGGCCTTTGGAACTAAAATATAACGTCTTTCCGTCGGGATGTGCAAAGACGGCCTCTTCGTCGTCGGGCGTATTAATGATGGCCGGCAACAAAAGCGCTTCGCCCCAGCGGCCTTTCGCATCCAGCTCGCTGACATAAATATCCTGTTTGCCGATGCCTCCCGGCCTGTCGGAGACAAAATAGAGTTTCCGTCCGTCGGGCGAAAGCGATACTTTCGATTCATGGTATTTGGTATTGATATTTTTGTTGAATGCGACGGGTTTCGACCATGAGTCCCCAATCAAATGACATTCGAAAATATCGCCGCCATTCGTGCTTTGGAATACAAACAGCCTTTGCCCGTCCGGCGAAAGGCCGGCCGACGCCGTGTTATCCTCGCTGTTTACAATCACGCCGGGATTGACCGGATAGCTCCATTTGTCGTCCGTACGGACGGCATAGTATATATTTTCAAAATTCTCGCCGTCTTTCGACTTTTTTGTTTTCGTCGCGTCGGGGCGCGTGGAGGTAAAGAAAATGATCGATCCGTCGGCGTTGATTACCGGGCTGTATTCGTGGTATTCCGTATTGACGGTATTCCCGATGTTGGTAATGAACACCCGCTCCGGGTTGGCCATCATCGCCTTGCCTTTTTCACACTGTTTGATGCGTTTGTCTATTTCCGACCAGCGGGCGATCGCGGCTTTGGACGAGGAGCCGCGGTAGGCGCCGTACATTTGAATGGCTTTTTCCATCTCCTCGTTTTCGTGGTACAACTGCGCCATCCACCACAGGACATCTTCCTCGACATTGGGGTTGAGTTCCATCGCCTTTTGGAAATGCGTCAAGGCCTTTTCCTTTTGATTGACGGCATACTGGCAACGCCCGATCTTATAGTTCAAC
The DNA here is from genome assembly GCA_031258415.1 of Prevotellaceae bacterium. Taxonomy (GTDB): domain Bacteria; phylum Bacteroidota; class Bacteroidia; order Bacteroidales; family UBA932; genus JAIRKX01. Next base: position 5,776 of record JAIRMW010000039.1, on the reverse strand, counting down.
GCCGCGTTGTTCGGGTTAAAGGCGTTGGCCAGTTCGTAGAAATACAAAGCTTCGGCATACTTCCATTCCCCCTCCTCAAAGAGCTTGTCGCCGCTTTTGATGTTTGAAAGCGCGTCGTTCAGCGCCTTCTTCTGTTCCGGAAAATAGATTTTACTGAACTCTATATTTTGCGCGACCACCGGATTGGTCAAGGCGATTGTTACGGCGGCGACCGCCATACACAGTATTTTTTTCATACGATTATCAGTTTAAAAATTGCGGATTTGTTTGATATAGGCGTCTGCAGAGGAACAGCCATACTGGAGCGCCTTTGTCCAGTCGTCGATGGCTTCTTTTTCCTTTTGCAGCATTTCATTGGTGTTGCCTCGGTTGAGGTAGGCGTAGCCGTATTCGGGGTTCAGTTGAATAGCCCGATCATAATCCTTGATGGCCTTTTCGTACTGCTTGATTTTGAAGCAGGCGTTGCCGCGATTGTTGTAGGCATAGGCATATTGCGGATTGAGTTCGATGGTTTTTGAATAATCGGCCATGGCGCCGGCATAGTCGCCCAGTTCGTATTTGGCCAATCCCCGGTTGTTGTAGGCTAAGTAATAGTCTTTGTCGATCGCAATGGCTTTGGTATATTGCTCGATGGCCGCTTCATACTTGGACTGGTTTCGATACATGGTTCCCAGTTTGTTGTACGATAACGCAAAATCAGGGTTTTCCCGGATCGCGGTCTGGTAGTCTTGGATGGCGGCCTCGTCGTGGCCTAACAGTTTATTGGCGCTACCTCTGTCGTTGTAAGCATTGGCGAGGTTGGGATTGATTTTTATCGCCGCGTTATAATCGGCAATGGCTTTGGCGTAGTCTTTTTGTTCAAAATAGATGCTGCCCCTGTAATAACAGGCCTGATCCAACTCGGCGTTTTCGTCGATCGCTTTAGAGAAGTCGGACAGGGCGGCCTCGATATTCTCCAATTCGTAGTTGGCGCGTCCCCGGCTGTAGTAGGTAATAGCCGTCGGCGCATTGGCAATCACAATATCAAAATCGGCAATGGCTTCCCGGTATCTTTTCATATCGTTTTTCACGACGCCCCGGTTGTAGTAGGCTGCATAGAAATCGGCTTTGGCGAGTATGGCCTCGTTGAACCGGCTTAACGCTTCCTGCAGGTTGCCCTGTTCAAAGGCGGCAATACCGGCATTGTAGGCCTGTTCGGCCGCCATTTGTTCTTCACTTATCGTAATAACCTGCGCATGCGAGATAAAAGGGACGGACATGCACAACACGCATAGTCCTAAAATGTAACTGATGATTTGTTTCATAGCGTTCTATAATTGTTTTAAATTAATATATATTATTCATTCTTCGCTTAGACGTTAAATAGCGCATAAGGTTTAGACCCCATCGTCCTTCTTAAAAAAGTCCTTAAACAGGTCGCCTACAAGGTCTATTGTTTTTTTCCTTGAGGGCTTTCTACCGTTATTTTTCCGGTCGCCCGCTCCTTGTTCTTCGGGCGACGCGCCGGCGAGTTCCCCCTTTTTTTCCTGTGCGTCGTGCGGCGTCTGCATGACGTTGGCTATTTGGGCGGTGATGGCGGCGGCGTTTTCGGCGGCAATGCCCTGCAGCAACAGGCCGACGGCGGTGGCATAGCTGCAATGGCGCACGTCTTTCGGCGAATCGGAGGTTACGTGCAGCGGTCGGGCTATGCGCACCGGCCGGCCGGTTTTGGCTGTTACAAATTCCTTCAGGTGCTGCATCATGGCGCCACCGCCGGTGAAGACGATACCGCCCGGCAATTGATCCGCGAAGCCCGACTGTTCGATATTGTAGACGACGGCCTCGATGATTTCCTCCATCCGCGCCTCGATAATACCGGCGAGGAAGGTGAACGCTATTTTCTGCGGTTCGTGATCGCCGTTCACGTCGATGACCAGCGTGGTATTGGCATTGACCAGATCGCTGTAGCAGGAGCCGTACTGTATTTTTATGGCCCCGGCATGACGGCGCAACACGCCGCAGCCATCGCGGACGTCTTCCGTAATGCTGTTGCCGCCAAAGGGAATGATGGCCGCATAGCGGACGATGTGGTCATAGTAGACGACTACGCTGGTCGTACCGCCGCCCATGTCGACGACTGCCACGCCCCGCTCCTTTTCGTCGTCCGAGAGCACGGCCTGCGCCGGGGCGAGCGGTTTAAACAGCCGCTGCTTCAAGGTGAGTCCGGCGTGTCGGATACACCAGTTGATTTTATCGATAGGCGCTTCGTGGCCGACAAACAGGCGGTAGTTTGCCGACAGTCGCTTGCCCGGCATTCCCACCGGGTTGGCGATGTGAGGATAGGTATCGACCTGATACTCCTGCGTGGCGATGTGCAGGATTTTCTCGCCCGGGTCGACCGGCTGGTGGTACATTTCGTCTTCCATCGCCTTCAGTTCGTACTCCGTAATCTCGGTCGCCCCGTTGACGCGCAGCTGGGTGATCGTGTTGTCGATGCAGCGGCAGTGGCTTCCGGCGACGCCGACATAGACCTCCCGGACGTCGAACGCGCCCTTTTCGCGGACGTCGGCCAATGTAGCGGCGATGGCGTCGCGGACGTTGCCCTCGTGCAGCACTTCGCCGCGCAACATGCTGTCGCGCGACAGCAGCGCCTCGCTACAGGCCAGCACGTGCACTTTCCCGCCGGCGATTTCGCGTCCGACGAGGGTGATTACTTTGGTGGTGCCGATATCAATGGCCGCCACGATTTTTCCGTCGCGTTGTCCGACGGTCCGGTTTGCATTTCCCGCATGGGGGGGTTGAATAAGATGTTCCATCACTGTTATTTTTTATATCGTGTTCCGTTATTTACCCGGTTGTTCTCGACGCCCGCCGGGTGGCTACCACCTGATTGCCGTAGCGCAGGTCGAATTTGGAAAAGCGCTCCCACCCTTCGCGGGGCAGCGCTTCCCGGTAGAAGGCGTAGAGTTTTTTCAGTTTATATTCGTACTGCTCCAGCGAGCCCAGCTTGATCAACTGGTTGCCGACGCGCGGGATGATTTCAATATCGCGGGGATTTTTCACATGGATTTGCAGCACTTGCGCCCTCCAAAAATCGGAGCGCTCCAGAAACAGCCCGAATGCGTAGAGCTGTTTCAGGAAGTAGTCCCGTTCGGGAATGTCGCCCGTATACCCGGCTTTGAACGAGGGGGTAATACGCCCCGTTACCACCGGCACGTACGACGTGTAGTCCGGCGAAAACGGGAATATGCAGCCGGTTTCGTCTATATAGAAGCTGCCCTGCTCGGCCAGCACGCGCAGCACCGGGCGGCGCTGGCCGACGCGAATATGCAGCACGCCGTCGATCGAGGTGCAGGCCTGCGCCTCCCGGACGACGGGCTGCGCCTGTAGCGTGGCTTCTATCTGGCGGGTGTTGATCCGGTCGACGGGCGTTCCGAGGAGCGTGAGGTTTTCGTAGTCCAGCAGCCGCCGGACGGCGGCGGCGTCGACAAAGCGATTGACGGCGCTGTCGCCAATCGTTACGCGGATGGCGCGACAGCGGATATGCTGCCGTTCGCGGCTTACGAAGCCGGTTACGACCGTCAGGTAGGCGACGAACAGGACGGCGACGACGCCGGTGGTGATGGCTGATTTTGTCCTCATTGCTCCCGGTGTTCAATCATTGGTCTACGTTGTTTGCGGCGGCGGCGGCGTTCATCCAGTCGGCTATAGGCTGCACGAGCCGGTCGATGTCGCCGGCGCCGAACGTTACGAGCACCTCCACGTTTTTTGTCCGAAGCAGGTTTAGCAGGTCTTCTGCGGCGCAGCGCTGTTTCTGCGACAGGGCGACCCGGTCGAAGATCAACTGCGAGGTAACGCCGGGCAGCGGGGCTTCGCGGGCGGGGTATATATCAAGCAGGATCAGTTCGTCCAACCCACTGAGGCTCTCGGCGAAGGCGGCGGCGAAATCGCGGGTACGCGAATAGAGATGGGGCTGAAAGACGCCGGTGATTTTCCGTCCGGGAAACGTTTCGCGCAGCGAGGCAATCGTCGCCCGCAGTTCTTCGGGGTGATGCGCATAGTCGTCGATATAGGTGCGGGTCGGCGTATTGACCTGCACGTCGAAGCGCCGCTGCACGCCGCGAAACGACGCCAGCGCCCGCCGGACGCTTCCGGCAAAGTCGGGCGGCAGGCGGTAGGCCTGCCAGTAGGACCATACGGCGGCGACGGCGGCGACGGCGTTCTCTACGTTGGTCCGCGCGGCGACGCCGAGCGTGCAGTTCGTCAGCGTGCCGTCGGGCAGATGCAGGTCGAACCGCAGCAGCCCGCTGTCGAGCCGTCGGATGTTCGACGCATAAAAGTCGCAGGCTTGGTCGAGGGCGTAGCGGCGGACGTCGAGCTGCTTCCGACGGCCGATCGACAGGTCGACGCCCTGTTTGAGGATCAGCGTGCCGCCGAGACGTATCTGACGGATAAAATCGCCGTAGGCCCGTTTCACGGCGGCGGCGGTGCCGTATACGTCGAGATGGTCGGCGTCGACGGAGGTTACGACGGCAATCAGGGGGAATAGCTGGAGGAAGGAGCGGTCGAACTCGTCGGCCTCGACGACGAGCGCCGGCGAGGGCGCCATCATCAGGTGGCTGTGATAATTTTTCGGACGTCCGCCAAGAAAAGCCGAGCAGCCCATGCCCGTTTGCCGCAGCAGGTGGGCGATCATCGCGCTGATCGTGGTTTTGCCGTGCGCGCCGGCGACGGCCAGCGTCGCTTTGCCGGCGGCGATTTCGCCCAGCAGCCGCGCCCGTTTCACGATGTGATAGCCCTGCTGCCTGAAGAACGACAGTTCGCGGTGATTGGCGGGCACGGCGGGCGTGTAGACAATCAGCGTATCGGGGGGCGGCGCCGGCAGTCCGGCGGCGTCGGGCGTCGGCAGGAACGCGGGCGGGATGAGCGCCGTATCGTCGTCGTAGTGGATGGCTACCCCCACGTCTTCCAGTTCCTTCGTCAGCGCCGACGGGGTGCGGTCGTAGCCGGCGACCGTCGCCCCAAGGTATCGGCAGTACTTCGCCAGCGCGCTCATGCCGGCCCCGCCGACGCCTATGAAATAGACCGCCGACGCCGGTCGCCACAGCGCGCGGGTGTCGGTAGCGGTCGCCGTATTATGCAGCGTATACTTTGTGGTCATAGTGGTGATATTTAATAGTGTGTAGTACAAAAAAACAGGCGTTCCGTCGTGCGTCGCGCCACGGGCGACCCTCCAATGGCGACGGCCGTCGCGCAAACAGGGCGTGCCGTCCGGAAATGCGCTCCGCCCGTCCGGAAATGCGCTCCGCCCGGACGGAAATGCGCTCCGCCCGGACGGACATGCGCTCCGCCCGGACGGACATGTTCCCCCGCCATCCGGGAAAGTTCCCCCGCCGGCAGGGAAAGTTCCCCCGCCGGCAGGGAAAGTTCCCCCGCCATCCGGGAAAGTTCCCCCGCCATCCGGGAAAGTTCCCCCGCCGGCAGGGAAAGTTCCCCCGCCGGCAGGGAAAGTTCCCCCGCCGGCAGGGAAAGTTCCCCCGCCGGCAGGGAAAGTTCCCCCGCCATCCGGGAAAGTTCCCCCGCCGGCAGGGAAAGTTCCCCCGCCGGCAGCGGAAGTTCCAGCGCCGGCAGCGGAAGTTCCAGCGCCATCCGGGAAAGTTCCAGCGCCATCCGGGAAAGTTCCAGCGCCGGCAGCGGAAGTTCCAGCGCCGGCAGCGGAAGTTCCAGCGCCGGCAGGGAAAGTTCCAGCGCCGGCAGCGGAAGTTCCAGCGCCGGCAGCGGAAGTTCCAGCGCCGGC
>JAIRMW010000035.1 GCA_031258415.1 Prevotellaceae bacterium | reverse complement strand
AGCGTATTTTGCGAAAGCGCCGTAGCGCCCCATCCGATGTATTGCAAAATATCTTTGTCCAATGCCGCCGACCGCAATTCATCGGGGTCGTAGTAGAACGGCGCCCAGCTGTGGAAGCGAAACAGGTGCGCCCACCGGCTGTAGCGTTTACTTTCATACGCCGGTTGCGGCGGAATACGCAGCGTGTCGATATTGAAGCCGGCCTGCGCCGTAAGACTGTCGGCGGCGGCGAAGTGTGCGGGCGCGTCGAAAGGCGTTTCTTCCCAGGTTGTTTCGTCGAGGGGCAGCGAGGCTACGGCATAGCCTTCCGGGATATAGTGGGAGAACCACAGTCGTCGGTTGTCGATAGATACGGCGGGGTCGAACGCGCCGAAGCGGGCGTTGGTTACCCGAAATACTTTTCGCGACAGCGTATCTAAGGCGTATATCGTATGAACGCCGTGGTATCCGCTGCCGAACAGCAGGTAGTTTTTATAGTCCGACAGGCGGTTGATGGAGGCGTGGCCGGGGGGCAGCAACGGCTCCCATGCGTGCCGGGCGAGGTGGTACTGTTGGATACCCAGTCCTTCGTCCGAGAGCAGCGTGCAATAGATTTTCGCATCGTCGGGCGACCAGTTCAGCGTCCTGGGAATATAGCCCGAAGGGACGGCAATGCGTTGTTCCGGCGCGTAGCTGCGGCTATTGAGGAGCGTGAGGAAATGCTCGCCCTGCGCATTGTTTTCCACGACGGCAATCCGCTGTTCGTCGGACGAGATGGCAGGCGCGAAGTAGCGGGTACGGCGCGTCAGCGTTTCTCGCTTTTTTGTCCGGAGGTTGTAGGATTGCAAGACGGAGAACGACGTCTGTTCCCAGCGTTCGTGCGGCACGGTGGCCGTCCAGAACAGCCGGTGGCCGGCGCGTTTGAGCGAGCTGTTGACGGCGCCCGGGTAGCACAGGTGGGTTTCGTGGCCGGCGGAGTCGATGGCCACAAGTTGCCGGGGGTATTTCAGGTCGGTACGCACGGCGGCGACGGTATGCGTATCGATAGCCGTCGTCGAGCGGTAGGAGCGGTAGGTTTCATGGGCGGGGAAGGGCCGTTGCCGGATACTCGGGTCGGGGGTTGAGGCCGAATCGTCGCGCGACCATTGCCGGTGGAGGTCGTCGAAGGCGCGGGCGAACAGTTCGCGGTCGGTAAATCCGCCGTGTTTCTTCAGGGCGCGCGATACCGGGGGGATATGCAGCGGGTGATGCGTAATATGGTCGATCATATTCCCGAAGATAGCGGGTCCCGCCTGCTTGTAGGCATACGAGGCGAGTACGTAGCCCAACTGATATTCGTTGGGGATGGCGTAGCGGTAGGATCCGTTCAACCAAGTATCCCACGAGAAGCGGCGTCCGGTAAGCATATAGGCTTTGAGGGGCATCAGGAACTCCGGCTGCCGTCCCCGACCGGTATTCGAGACGGCTGTTTCCGAAACGACGGCGTCGCCTTCCAGCACCCATTTGGGGAGGTAGATCCCCGCGCTGAGGCCGGCCGTCTGTTCCCCAAGGAAGTATGCCAGAACTCTAAAAGCGCCGGTATGGAGTTTATACATTTGCGCCACGTGCCGTGTTTCGTGGGCGACGAGTTGTTTGTCCCACATTTGCGCGTAGCTTGAGCCGACAGACGTCGTGATCAGTTCCATGCGGCGCGGCGCCCATACGACGACGCCGTTGCTGTTCATATTATACGGATGCAGGACTACGGGCAGGCGCGACAGGCCGGTGCGAAGCGGCGCCGCCACTTGTTGGTACGACAGGTCGAAGAGCCATGCGTAGCGTTGCGCCAGCGAGTCGGTTTCCGCCGGGTAGATCAGCGTAAATTTCTCGGTACGGATCTGCCGCCATTTTACGGTGGGCGGTTCGGAGCCGGTTGTATAGAACTGCGCACGCGCGGGGATAATGAACAATGAACAGTGAATAATGAACAGTGCGAAATGCACAATGAACAGTGAACAGCGAACAGGCGGGTTTAGTGGATTTTTTGCATGTTGAACAGGAATATCGTCTTTATTATTCATTTTAATTTTTTACATTGTGATGGGCCGTATGTATCCGGCTAAAGGGGTCGCAGGACACTAATCGCAATAAGCTATACAAACGCCGGACACGCCGTTTCCCGCAGGGAAAATATGTAATGCGCCTGTGAAGGCCCTGCGAAGAATCATTTCATTCGTCATTCGTCATTGTCCGTTGTGCGCTCATACCGTCATAATTTCCTTTTCCTTTTTCGCGAACAGTTCGTCGACTTTTTTATTGAAGGCGTCGATTTGTTTTTGCAGGTCGGCTTCCGTATCTTTGGCCACGTCTTCGGGCAGCCCGTCTTTTTGCAGTTTTTTGACGTGTTCGACGGCGTCGCGGCGGGTATTTCGGAGGCTGATGCGGGTATTTTCGCAGGCGCCCTTGGTTTGCTTCACCAATTCCCGCCGGCGCTCTTCGGTCAGCGCGGGCACGTTGATACGGATCTGTTCGCCGTTGTTCTGGGGGTTAAATCCAAGATTGGCCGCGAGGATGGCTTTTTCGATGGGGGCAATCATGGTTTTTTCCCAGGGCTGCACGATGATCGTACGGGCGTCGGGCGACGAGATGTTTGAGACCTGCGAGAGCGGCATTTGGGCGCCGTAATAATCGACCGTTACCGAGTTCAGCAGGACGGGGCTGGCTTTGCCGGCACGGATGGCCAGCAGTTCGACGTCTAAATGGTCGATGGCTTTTTGCATCCGCTCTTTGGCCGATGCGACTGCTTCTTTTGCTTTTGCGATATCCATATAGGGGTTGTGTTTAGTGTATAGAATGCGTTTATTAGAGTACGGAGCAGGGGGCGTCGGCGGTGATGAGCGTACCGACCGGTTCGCCGCGGGCAGCCCGCAGCAGGTTGCCGGCGACGCGTATATCGAAGACGACGACCGGCAACCGGTTTTCGCGACAGAGCGTAAAGGCGGTAAGGTCCATAATGCGCAGGTTGTTCCGATAGGCCTCGTCGAATGTCAGGGCGGTATATTTTTGCGCCGCGGGGTCTTTCTCCGGGTCGGCGGTATATACGCCGTCGACCCGGGTGCCTTTCAGCAGGACGTCGGCGCCGGTTTCGACGGCGCGCAGCGCCGCGCCGCTGTCGGTCGTAAAAAACGGGTTGCCTGTGCCGCAGGCCATGATTGCGACGGCGCCTTCCTGCATCCGGGCGACGGCTTTTTCCCGCGCGTAGCGTTCGCCGACAGGCTCCATCCCGACGGCCGTCAGCACGGCGGCGCGGACGTCGATACCTTGCAGGGCGCTTTGCAGGGCAAGGCTGTTGATGACCGTCGCCAGCATTCCCATCTGGTCGCCCCCGACGCGGTCGAAGCCATGGGCGGCGCCGCTCAGCCCGCGAAAAATATTGCCTCCGCCGATCACCACGCCGACCTGCACGCCGGCGCTGACGGCGGTTTTAATCTCCGCCGCGTAGTGCTGTAGGGCTTGGGCGTTGATGCCGTAGGCGTCGGCGCCCATCAGGCTCTCGCCGCTCAGTTTTAATACTATTCGTTGGTACGAAGCCATAGTCATTTTAATTTATCGACAAATGTACAAAAAATAAATAAACCTTGTGCCGTGCGACGGGCGGCGTGCGGCGGGGGCGACCCGTCGGGGCCGGCGGGTCGCGCCGTCGGGCGAGGCATCGGGAGGGCGGTTGCTACAGCTTGAAGATTTGGAAATTCGTGATGCAGCGTCCGACATATTTTTGGCGACCGACGACGTCGAGGCGCGCTTCTCCTACTTTGGTATTGTAGTGATATTGGACGGTAAAATCGGTCTGGAACGTCAACTCGCGGAGTTCTTTCCCGTCGCGGAAATAGACTCTCGGAATCGGGGTGCAGGGCTGGCCGGTGAATGGCTGTTTGGGCACGGGCGCGATGAGGATGTTGAAAAAGTTTATTTTAATAGGCTGTCGCGCGTGGTATTTATGCCGGATGTTGTTCAGCTCGTCGAACAGTATTTGCCGTTCGGCGGTGGGCGCGGTGGTGAGGAGTTCTTCGACGGACGAGCAGAATTCGACGTAGGCCTTTATCACCTCGGTGCGGCGGGAGTAGGCCGCCGGTTTTTTCGGCGCTTCCGATTCTTTGAGGCGGGCTTTGTAGTGGTTTTGCAGTTCGATGTTTGTGGCGAAGAGTTCCCGCGTGGGCGCTTCGATGCCTACTGTTTCGGACGCTTCCTTGAGCGACGGGTCGGCGGCGTAGCGGTAGGCCATCAGCGCGTATTGCGTCATTCGCTGGAGGATCGGCTTTTTGTCGGCCATCCAGAAAGGCTGGTAGAAGGCGATCAGTTTGGCGCTGGCGGCGGCGATGTCGGGAAAGTCGCTGTGGCGCGTCGTTTTCAGCATCCGTTTGATATGCAGATAGAGCGTAGAGCATTTGTTACTCAGCTTCTGGATTTCCAAGGTCAGGCGGTTGACCCGTGGCGCGTTGACCTGCGGAAGAAACTCGACGGCAATGTTTTTGAGCGCCTGAAATTGGGTTTTGCTGCCCTTGTCGAGCAGCGAAACATGGGGGAAGGTGGCGACAACGGTTTCGGAAACTAAGCCGGCCAGCTCGTTTAATGGCATCAGCCATACTTTAAAAATAACAAATTTTGCCATAGAACGGTGTTTTTAAGTTATACTTTCGGTAGATTGTCAGTAGTTATTTACTTTTTATTGTTTTTTCGGTTACAAAGATACGACTTTTTTTACATTTATTTCTGTATGCTCCGTGTAAAAAGCCGTTTTTTTTAACAATTTGTTAATTTCTTTATGCGCGCCGTTTTTTTTACCGTAAAACGATTTCTATTTTTGCGAAAACCTGCCTTTTTGTCCGAATATTGATTTTCGCCGATGCGAGAATGGCTATTTCTGTTCGAAAAGTACTTTTTGCAGGTGTAACAATCTACTTTCCGAACGAAAAGTGACTTTTTGCATGTGCGAGATCCTACTTTTCAGACGAAAAGTGACTTCTTGCATATGCAAAAACCTACTTTTCGGACGAAAAGTGACTTTTCGCATATGCGAAAACCTATTTTCCTTTCGAAAAGTTTCATATCGCATGTGCGAGAATCGATTTTCCTTTCGAAAAGTTCCGTCTCACCCTTGCGAAAATTGGTTTTTCTTTCGAAAAGTTCCTTTTCGCATGGGTGAGAACCGATTTTTCATCCGAAAAATGACTTTTCGCATGGGCGAGAAGCGATATTTCGTCCGAAAAATTACTTTTCGCGATCGCACGACTCGACCGAAGGGCTAAACAGGTATAACTCCCCATGCCGCGAAGCGATCGAGGGCAGCGAATACGACTGCGCTCGCTCAATCCGAGGGGGTGCGCGGGTATAATCTTTCAATGAAATATTGCGATTGAGGATAGCAACGATAAAAGCCCGAAGGGCTTACTGTGAATAACCCCCAATGAAGCGAAGCGATTGGGGAAATCGTGCACGCGACGACGCTTGCTCAACCCGGAGGGTTAAATACGTAAAAAATGAACCATGGTTTCAGCGGTCGACAGGCCTTTATTTATTGCATGTAGACATTCTCCGGGTTGCAGGAGTGTTGTCGCGTTTGCTACCCCCAATCGCTTCGCTTCATTGGGGGTTATTGATATTCAACCCTTCGGATTGCGCGGACGCCGCCGTGTTCGCTTCGTTGCGACCTCCAATGAAGCGTAACGATTAGGGGTTATTTAATTATTTTAACTCCTCTAACTCCTTTAAATCCTCTAACTCCTAAAAAAAGAGCGACCCCCGACAGTCGGTTGTCGGGGGTCGCAGGAGGGCAGGGAGGCGTGCGAGGTTTTTTTTTGGATTTATAACCCTATGGCATGGGCCTTCCCTGCTTGGGGGCGCCTTTCGAGCGGGGAATTATACGATTCCCTGTTCGTACATCGCCCGGGCCACCTTCATAAATCCGGCGATGTTGGCGCCTTTAACATAATTAATATATCCGTCGGGGGCGGTACCGTATTTCACGCAGGCTTCGTGAATGTTCTGCATGATTGTTTTCAGGCGGGCGTCGACTTCTTCGGCAGTCCAGCTGATGTGCATGGCGTTTTGGGTCATTTCGAGTCCCGACGTGGCGACGCCGCCGGCGTTGACGGCTTTTCCGGGGGCGAAAAGCATCCGGGCTTTGACAAATTCGTTGATCGCTTCGGGGGTGCATCCCATGTTGGAGACTTCGGCGACGCAGATGGTTTTGTTTTTGATGAGCGTTCGCGCGTCGTCGCCGTTGAGTTCGTTTTGGATCGCGCAGGGGAGGGCGATGTCGGCTTTGACTTCCCATGGTTTCCTTCCGGGAATGAATTTGGCGCCGGCAAATTTTTTGGCATACGCGCTGACGATGTCGTTGTTGGAGCTTCGCAGTTCGAGGAGGTAGTCGATTTTCTCGTCGTCGAGTCCGGCTTCGTCGAGGATGTATCCGTCGGGGCCGGAGACGGTGATTACTTTTGCGCCCAGCTCGGTGGCTTTCAGGGCGGCGCCCCATGCGACGTTGCCGAATCCCGAGAGGGCGACGGTTTTGCCTTTCACGTCGATGTTGCGGGTACGGAGCATGTGTTCGACGAAATAGATCCCGCCGAATCCCGTCGCTTCGGGGCGGATGAGCGATCCTCCCCACGGGATATTTTTACCGGTGAGCACGCCGGTGTTTTCCCGCGCCAGTTTACGGTACATTCCGTAGAGGAATCCTATTTCGCGTCCGCCGACGCCGATGTCGCCGGCCGGGACGTCGGTGTCGGGGCCGATATGACGCCAGAGTTCGACCATAAAGGCCTGACAGAAGCGCATGATTTCCGCGACGGATTTCCCTTTGGGGTCGAAATCGGATCCGCCTTTCCCCCCGCCCATCGGGAGGGTGGTAAGCGCGTTTTTGAACGTCTGCTCGAAGCCCAGAAACTTGAGGGTCGAGGGCGTTACGGCCGGGTGGAAGCGCAGCCCGCCCTTGTAGGGGCCGATGGCGTTGTTGAATTGCACCCGGTAGCCGGAATTGATTTGCACGTTGCCCGCGTCGTCCTGCCAGACGACCTTGAACGTGAACATGCGATCCGGTTCGACCATCCGTTCGAGGATTCGGTATTTGAAAAATTCGGGGTGCTGTTCGTAGACGCCTTCAACCGATTCCAATACTTCGCGGACGGCTTGGAGATACTCTTTTTCGTGGCCGTAGGTTTTTTCCATGTAGGCCATAATTTCTTTTGTGGTCATTGTTTTTTTGTTTAAAATGTCAGTATGGGTATATATTTTTTTTACTAAAACATGCGTTCGTTGCGGCGACGTGCCGGTCGTCGCCGTCGGTTCAGGCGATTTCCCAGGTAGCACCGCTGTGCAGCAGGTCGTCGACGTTCTTTATTGCCGCGACGGCCTGCACGCGCAGGACTTGGTCGCGAATGTTGTCGTCATAGGTCTTGTCGCTGACGGCGCGGACGACGCCCAGCGCGACGGGGAAGTCCGGCGGCTGCATGTTGACGAGCATCATGTGTACGCCCGGATTGGGCTCCTGCGCGTTGTGTACGAGCAGGTCTTTTTCCGTAACGCCCTTTTCGCCGATGCGCACGACTTTGAGTTGTAGCCCGTCGAGCACGAGTCCCTTGTCGCGGTTGAGGCCGAATATCATCGGTTCTCCGTGTCGCAGGACGATGGTGCGGTCGTCGCGGACGGCTTTCTGCGTGATAGCCGCGTGGGCGCCGTCGTTGAAGATGACGCAGTTTTGGAGAATTTCCGTGACGGACGTCCCGTCGTGTTTCGCCGACGCGATCATGATCTCGGCGGTCAGCTTCGGATCGACGTCGATCGATCGGGCGAAGAACGTACCGCGCGCGCCAAGTACCAATTCGCCGGGATTAAACGGATGTTCGATCGTCCCGTAGGGCGACGTTTTGGTAACCTTTCCCAGCTTCGACGTGGGGGAATACTGTCCTTTGGTCAGCCCGTATATCTGGTTATTATGTACTAAAATATTAATGTCGATATTGCGGCGGATGGCGTGAATAAAGTGATTGCCTCCGATAGCCAGGGCGTCGCCGTCGCCGGATATTTGCCACACCGTGAGCGAGAGGTTGGCGACTTTGACGCCGGTGGCAATGGCCGCGGCGCGCCCGTGGATGCCGTGAAAACCGTAGGTGTTCATGTAGTACGGAAAACGCGAGGCGCATCCGATGCCCGAGACGAATACAAATTGTTCGCGGACGTAGCCCAGCGTCTCGCATATTTCAGGCAAGGCCCGCTGTACGGCGGCCAGAATGGAATAATCGCCGCATCCGGGGCACCATTTGACCTCTTGGTCGCTCTTAAAATCTTGAGGGGAGTATTTCATCGTCTGTATAGTAGTCGTAAAATAAATGGAATAGTGTCGCGGTCGCTACAGCAGTTTCCGTATGGCGTCGACGACGTCGGCGGTGCGGAAGGGTTGCCCCTGTATTTTGTTCAACTGGTGATAGAAGAACGCCTGATGCTTGTCGCGCAGGAACGAGGCGAATTGTCCGCTGTTGAGCTCGCAGACGAGAATGTTTTTGAAGCGCCGGAACACTTCGGCGGTGTTCTTCGGCAGGGGATTGAGGTAGTCGAAATGCGCGAGGCCGATGCTTTTTTTGCTCGCCTGCAGTTGCCTGACCGCCGTATAGAGATGACCGAACGTCCCGCCCCATCCGACGACGAGGACGTCGCCGTCCTGCGCGCCGATGACCTTGAGCAGGGGGATATAGTCGGCCACGCGCTCGACTTTGGCGGCTCGCTCGCCGATCATCCGCTCGTGGACGTCGGGATCGTTGGATACGCATCCGCGACTGTCTTTCTCCAGCCCGCCGACACGGTGCATCAGTCCCGGCGTGCCCGGCAACGCCCAGCGACGCGCCAGCCGCTCCGCGTCGCGGACAAACGGCGAGTACGACGGGTCGTCGGCCGGCACGAGCGGCGGCACAATCGCCGGATAGTCGCGCATTCGCGGAATTCGCCACGGTTCGGAGCCGTTGCCTAAGAAGCCTTCGGAGAGCAGCATCACCGGCATCATGTGTTCCATGGCTAATTTCGCCGCCCAGAACGCCGCCTCAAAACAGTGCGACGGCGAACGCGCCGCCATGACCATCATCGGACATTCGCCGTTGCGCCCGTACAGTGCGAGGTTCAAATCGGATTGCTCGGTTTTCGTCGGGATGCCCGTCGATGGGCCGCTGCGCTGTACGTCGACCACCACCAGCGGGAGTTCGGTCATCACCGCCAGCCCGAGCGCCTCGCTTTTGAGCGACAGCCCGGGACCCGAGGTCGTCGTAATCGCCAAATTGCCCGCGTAGGCCGCGCCTATGGCCGTACAGACGCCCGCGATCTCGTCTTCACACTGGAGCGTCTTTACGCCAAGGTCTTTGCGCAGCGCCAGCTCCTCCAATATGCCGGTGGCCGGCGTAATCGGATACGATCCGCAAAACAGCGGACGTCCCGACTTCTCCGCCGCCGCAATAAACCCCCACGCCGTTGCCTGATTGCCGTTGATGTTTCGGTAAACGCCCTTCGCCTGCTTCGCCGCCCCGACTTGATAGGTGTTTTGTATTGCATGAATGTTGCCGGCATAGTTAAATCCGTCTTGCAGCGCCTTCTTGTTGGCGGCGATAAGCTCCGGGCGCCGCGCAAACTTCCGTTCGAAATACGCAAACGTCGGCTGTAGCGAACGGTTAAAGAGGAAAAAACAAATCCCAAGCGCAAACATATTCTTGCTGCGGATAATCGTTTTCGTATCCAGCCCGCAATCTTTCAAACTTTCCTTGGTAAGCGTGGTAACCGGCGCAAAAATAATCGTCCGGTCGTCGATATGCAGTTCTTTTACCGGGTCGTCGGTCGTAAACCCGGCTCGTTTGATACTTCGTTCCTCAAAACTGTCGGCGTTGAGGATGATTGTGGCCGTCGGTTTCGCCCATCGGGCATTGGCCCGCAACGCCGCCGGATTCATCGCCACCAATACGTCGCACAAATCGCCCGGCGTCCGAATATCCTGACTCCCGATACGCACCTGAAAGCCCGATACGCCCGACACCGTATCCTGCGGCGCCCGAATCTCGGCAGGAAAATCGGGGAACGTCGAAAAATCGTTGCCCGCCGCCGCCGCCACATCGGTAAACAGCGCCCCCGTCAGCTGCATTCCGTCGCCGCTGTCGCCGCTAAAACGAATAGTAATGTCTTTTACATCTTGTATCTTGTGTGGCATTCCCAACTACAATTTTTAAGTAATTATTGCAATTTCCTTTTAATTTTATACGAAATTTGAGACAAAGATAATAATTTTTAATGAACATACGACGTTCCGAAAAAAATTTTTTGCACAGGCGAAAACGAATCTCGTTCCGGCTTGCCCGACGCGCCTATTCCAAATTTTATCGTACTTTTGCTTGACAGAAAATACACAACGAAAAACAAACCGACCATGCAAAAAATACGCACATCGCTCCTGCTGACGCTCGTCGCCCTCGCCGGATACGGGCTGCCGACCGCGGCGCAGGCGCAAATCGACTCCGTCGCTGGCTTCTGGAAAACCGTCGACGACAAAACCGGCGAAGTCCGGGCGATCGTCCATATCTATCAGGCCGACGACGGACTCTACTACGGGAAAATCCACGCCATGCTCCGCTACGCCGACGCCCGCTGCCTCCGCTGCGACGGCGACGACAAGGGAAAACCCTTGCAGGGGCTCGTCATCATCCGCGACATGAAGCCCGACCGCGACGTCCTGAAAGGAGGGCGCGTGCTCGACCCCGAAACCGGTAAACAATACTACTGCTCCATCCGCCTCGACCCCCAAACCGGCCGGCTGGTGCTGCGCGGCTCGCTCGACAAGCGCGGACTGCTCGGTCGAAACCAGTATTGGATCCGCTAACCGCCGCCGTCGCGGTCTGTTTTATCTTCTTATAACGCTCTGTTTCCCATGAAAAGAAATATCCTCCTGCTTGCCGTCGCACTCACCGCCCTGCCGCCCGCCCTCGTGTCGTGCGGACGAAACCGTACGCCGCCGGAACCCATTGTGCGAACAGCTAAAATCGAACCGGCGCGCCTGTCGTCCGGCCACCATACGTCGATCTACGCCGGCAAGGTGCAGGCGGCCGATGAAGCCGCCTTGAGCTTCCGCGTGCCGGGCGTCGTCGTTCGGCTACCCTGCGCCGAAGGCCGGCGGGTGCGCAAAGGCGAGGTGATCGCCGAATTGGACGCGCGCGACTACCGCGTGCAACTGGCCGCTACCGAAGCGGAATACAAACAGGTGAAAGCCGTCGCCGACCGCGTCGTGGAACTCTACCGGCGCGGCAGCGCTACAAAAGACGAGTACGAAAAGGCCGTGTACGGGCTGGAACAAATCGCCGCCAAGTATGCCAACCATCAAAATCAACTGGCCGACGCCCGCCTGACCGCCCCGTTCGACGGATATATCCGCCGGAAAATACGGAAGGAAGGCGAAACCGTCGGCGCCGGAATGCCCGTGATTGCCATGATAGGCCACGACAACTGGCATATAGAAGCCCATCTTTCGGTGCGCGACTACGCCCGCCGGCACGACTTTGCCTCCTTCGACGCCCGCGTATCAACCAGCCCCGAACAACGACTGTCGCTGGAACTGCTTGAACTCGCTCCTAAAAGCAACGCCTCCCAGCTGTACCGGGCTGTCTTCCGTCTGACCGACGCCCGCCGCGCCGTGCTGGCCGCCGGCATGAGCGCCGAGGTAACCATCCGTTTCCTCCCGACGCCCGACAGTGTATGCGAAATACCCATCGAGGCGCTGTTTGAACGCGACGGAAATACCTGCGTCTGGATATTCGTCGCGCCCGACCGACCGCTTACCGCCCGCACAGTCCGTACCGGCGAATGGCGAAACGATGGCTATATTACCGTGATCGACGGGCTGGCGCCCGGAGAATTAGTGGTGGCGGCCGGCGTCCGGTCGGTGAAAGAAGGAATGAAGGTCAGGCCGCTGCCGCCGGTGAGCAAAACGAATATAGGAGGACTGCGATAAATGAATCTGGCGGAACTGTCGCTAAAAAACAGGCTACTGGTTGGCTTCCTCGTCGTTACGATTATCGCGGGCGGCGTCAGCGCCTTCTTCAAGATGGGGAAAATGGAAGACCCCGAACTGATCGTACGGATAGCGCAGGTGCTTACAGTCTACCCGGGCGCGTCGGCCTACGAAGTGGAGCTACAGGTTACCGACCCGTTAGAAAAAGCCATCCGCACCATGACCGGACTCGGCTCCGTCGAATCCAAATCGGCCGCCGATATGTCGATCATACAGGTAACCCTCGACGTTACATTGCCCGAAAAGGAAATCCAGCAACATTGGGATATGCTGCGCCGCAAAGTGCATGACGCAACCTCCGGCCTGCCGCCGGAAGCGCAGGAACCACGTGTGATGGACGACTTCGGCGACGTATACGGCCTGTTCTACGTCCTCACCGAAGACGGCTTCTCCGACGACGAGTTTAACGACTATGTCGAAAAAATAAAACAGGCGCTGCAAACCGTCGAAGGCGTAGGAAAGGTCATGGCCTGCGGCGAACAGAAACCCTGCATCTATATCGACATTAAACAGGATCGGCTGGCGCATTTGGGCGTGCATTTCTACGAACTGATACAAACCCTCCGCAACCAGAACCGGATGGTATACCCGGGCTATTTCAACAGCGGAACAAACCGGATGCGCCTACAGGTAACCGACAGCTACCATGGCATCGAGGAGGTCGAAAACCTGCTTGTCAAAGGCCATGAGGACGACCAGCTACGCCTGCGCGATATAGCGTCGCTTCGGTATGGCGTCATCGAACCGGCACGCAACGGGATGCGCTACGACGGGCAGGTAGCTGTTGGGCTGGCCGTGTCGATGGCGGCGGGACATGATATTACCACCGTCGGCGAAGCCGTCGAAAAAAGGCTGGAGCAATTAGAACGAACGGGGAGTATTCCGTTGGGCGTCGAATTTCACAAAGTCTTTTTCCAGTCCGACCGCGTGAACGACGCGATTCACGTATTTCTGCGCAACCTGTTGGAGGCAATTGTGATTGTTATCGTCGTTCTGATGCTGACGATGGGCTTTCGGAGCGGCGTTATTCTGGGAACAAATCTGTTAGTCATCGTCCTCGGGTCGTTTATCGTCCTTCACCTGTTCGACGGCGCCTTGCAGCGGGTTTCATTAGGGGCGCTGGTGCTGGCGCTGGGCATGTTGGTAGACGATGCGGTAGTGGTCATTGATGGGATATTAGTCGATAGGCAGCGCGGCCTCCCGCGGATGCGCTACCTGACCGGCGCCGCCCGTCGGACAGCCATCCCCCTCCTTGGCGCTACGCTGATTGCGATCCTCGCGTTCTTCCCGATCGTCCTCTCGCCCGATATGGCCGGCGTCTATGTGCGCGACATGTTTATCGTACTGGCCGTATCGCTGGCCATCAGCTGGGTGTTGTCCGTTACGCTGGCGCCCATACAGGCCGATCTATTCCTGCGAAAGAAAAAAACGGCCAAAAGCGAAAAAGAATTATTCTCCGGGACATTCTACGTCGCGCTGCGGACGACGCTGTACTTTTTACTCTCGCATCGCCTCTGCACGCTGGCCGCCGTGGTGGTACTGCTGGCATTGAGCGCCGGCGGGTTCCTCTTCGTTCGGCAAGGGTTTTTCCCCGACTTTAAATACGAACAGGCGTATATCGAATACAAAATGCCGGAAGGCGTCCACATCAACAAAGTGAAAGCCGACCTACAGCGCATCGAACAGCAACTGCTCGCACGTAACGACGTGCGGCACGTAACCTCGAGTTACGGCGGCACGCCATTTCGTTACAACCTCGTACGGTCGTTGGCGGAGCCTTCGCTGTCCTACGGCGAGCTGATCGTCGATTTTACCTCGCCCAAAGCCATGCAGCAAGCCTTGCCCGCGCTACAGAAGGAACTCTCGGAAGCCTATCCGCAGGCCTATGTCCGCGTCAAGCAATATAATTTAATGTATAAACCGTTTCCGATAGAAGTCCTCTTTAGCGGCCCCGACCCCGCGGTGCTGAAAGACCTCTCGGCGCAGGCGGAAGCCATCATGGACAGCGAACCCTCCGTGATGCTGCCGACCAACAACTGGGAGCCGGCCACGCCCGTGCTCACGGTTGCCTACAACCAGCCCGCAGCCCGCCAAGCCGGCGTAGCCCGCTCCGACGTCGCCCTGTCGCTGCTGGCGGCCACCGACGGTATGCCGGTCGGAACGTACTACAACGGAGCCACCGCCGAACCGCTGATCTTGCGAGCCACCGACAGTCGCGACGCCCCCTTCGGCGACCTGTCGAATATCCCCCTGTTCACGGCCATACCCGGCATGGAAGCCTTACAGGAAGAAGCGATTACCGGCCTCCTGCTCAACGACCGCGACCTGTCGGCCATCATCGACGACGTCTTGCAGCCCCCTCTGCTAAGTCAGGTCAGCGACGGGATTACCCTGCATTGGGACGATCCCGTAGTCCGGCGGGTCGAAGGCCAACGGGCTATTTGCGCACAATGCTGCAATATGTTCGGCTACACGCCGGCCCAAGCGCAGCAGGCCATCAAAAAGCAAGTCGAGCAAATAGCCCTGCCCGAAGGGTATGAAATGTCGTGGCGCGGCGAAGCGCAGGCCAAAGCCGAATCGACCCGCTACCTCTTTGCCGGCGTGCCGATTTCGATCATCCTGATGATAGTCGTCCTTATCATGCTGTTTAAGGACGTTCGGAAGCCGCTCATTATTTTCCTCTGCATACCCTTAGCCGCCATCGGGATTGTCGGCGGACTGTTGGTCAGCGGCAAAGAGTTTGGCTTTGTCGCCATAGTCGCCTCCTTAGGATTAATCGGGATGATGATACGCAACGGCATCGTGCTGCTCGAAGAAATAGCGCGTCTCGTCGGCGCCGGCGTCCCGCCGGTCGAAGCCTTACTGACGGCCTCCGCCTCGCGCTTCCGTCCGGTAGTGATGGCTGCGGCCACCTCGATCGTCGGCATGATCCCGCTACTCTCCGACGTCCTTTTCGGATCGCTGGCCGTGGTCTTCATGGGCGGCCTGACCGTCGGAACAGTCATTACGCTGATGGTCGTACCGGTATTGTATGCCCTGTTTTATAAAATACGCGTCGGCAAAGGCGGCGTTCATCGTTCGTAAGCGCTTACTCCGAACAGTCGGGGAAAAGAAGGGGCAGAGACAAAAGATCGGACGCCGGGCGGAGTACGGATGTTACTATGGAATATCCGGCGAAATTAAAATGCGTTGGCCTTGTGGAGCGCCATAGTCCCTGTTGCCGGTTTAGAAAAGTTTCGTTAATTTTGTAGCGTAGTAAAAAATCAACACATATAAAGAGTTTGAGTATGAAAAAAACAATGATTGCCATCGGACTACTGATAGCAATATCCGCATGTAATTCAAAAAAAGACGCCTATGTTATCGAAGGCGCCCTGACCGGTATCGACACGGGAAGGATTATTCTCACCAACTATTCGGAAAACGACCTGATCGCTGATACGGCAGCCATAAAGAATGGGAAATTTGTATTTACGGGGACCCTGACCACGCCGGAGGTTTTCTCCCTGTACATAGACGATGCGCCCGGTTCGCTGGCGCTGTTTCTGGTGAACGATAAAATCACGATCGCCGGCGATGCGCAGGAGTTAGACAAAGCCCGCGTTACCGGCCCGACCATCGTGATGGACGCTCAGCGATTACTGGCCCGGAGGGATTCGATTCTCACGGCCGCACGGGGGGCATTCTCTCCGGAACTGTACGACGAATTAGACGACGAAGCCACCTCGGCCGCCCGGAAAGCGGAAATACAGGCGCTCTACGAACAGGCGCTTGCGCAGATTACCGCCGCCGCGACGGTCATCGAGCAATACAATGCCGAGTATGTAAAGAGCCATCCCGCGTCGCCCTTGAGCGCCTATTTAATCGTCGCCATGCTGCACCGCTATTCTGCCGAAGAATTGCAGGCGGAGGTAGACCGTTTGCGGGCGCAGCCGGAGTTGCAGGGCAACCGCTTTGTGGAATTTCTCCAGTCGTACGCCGAAATGCCGGAAGGGACGATTGTCGTGGGGCAGCCCGCGCCGGATTTCACGCAGAACGACCCCAACGACCAGCCGACGACATTCTCGTCCATATACCAAAAAAATAAACTGACGATGATTGATTTCTGGGCGTCATGGTGCGGCCCCTGCCGGAAATTTAACCCGACGCTGGTGAAACTCTATGAAAAGTACCATCGCAAGGGCTTTGAAATAATCGGCGTATCGTTCGACAGTAAAAAAGAGGACTGGCTGGCGGCCATTGCCGACGACAACCTGTCGTGGCCGCAGGTATCCAGCCTACAGGGAGGGCAGAATGCCGTCGGCAGGCTGTACCGCGTCTCGTCGATCCCCCAAAACGTAGTGGTCAATACCGACGGCATAGTCGTAGCCATACAGGTAGAAGGCGACCGGTTGGACGCCTTCCTCAAGGAACAGCTGCAATAAGCCGCCGTCCGGCGCCGCCCGCAGAGGGCACGCCGCCACGGAAAAATACCTTACCGCGCTTTTTCCAGCACGCAAAACCCCAATAGCGCTACTTGAGGCGAGATATAATGCGCTTTGACGGGTTCGTGCCGGGTTAAATCCGTGGTCAGGTATTTTTTATTGCTGTCGGGGAACACGGTGGCCACCACCGACTGATCGCCGTAAAGGGCTTGCAGTTTGATTGCCCCGATTAAATTTGCGCCCGACGAAATCCCCACGCCAAGCCCTAACGTCGAGGCTAACTGTTGCGCCATCAGAATAGCGTCGCCGTCGGAAGCCTGCACGACCTCGTCCCATTTGCTCCCCTGCAAAATGGCAGGAATAAACTCGTCCGAAATACCCTGAATGCGATGCGCCCCGACCTTATAGCCGGTCGTGATAGTCGGGCTTTCTTCCGGCTCCAGCGGATGGATTTTAACGTTCGAGATATACGACTGCAAGGTGCGCCCCACACCGACAAGCGTCCCGCCCGTACCCACGCCGGCGACGAAAACCGTAGGCGTTAAGCCCTGTTGTGCCAGCTGTATTCGGATTTCATGCCCGGTCGTTTCCTGATGAGCGAAACTGTTTGCCTCATTCGAGAACTGGCAGGGCAGGAACACCTTCGGGTCGGCTTTGGCCATTTCCTGCGAAAGCCGGAGGCTACCCAGAAAGCCGCCCTGTTCTTTGGAAACGGGGATAATCTCCGCCCCGTAGCTTTTAATCATCAGCTTGCGTTCCTCGCTCATCCAGTCGGGCATGATCACGCGCACACGATGTCCCAGCAGGCTCCCAAGCGCCGCGAACGAAATCCCGGTGTTTCCGCTCGTTACCTCGACAATCGTATGGTCGGGCGTCAGCGAGCCGCTTTCGTAGGCCTGCCGGAGGATATACAGCGCCATCCGGTCTTTGATACTGCCCGTCAGATTATAGTGTTCGCACTTTACATAGACGGTGCGCTCTTTGTTTTGATAACGATAGTGAATGCCAATCATCGGAGTATTGCCTATCAGCCGGCTCAGTTCGTTCCAAGAGGGTTTCATACTTTGAATTTATAGTAAAATAATGCAAAAAAATAAAAAAATGATCGTCGTTTAGCTAAAAAAATAAAAAAACAGAATCGATCGTGGTACAAATATACCAATTAGTAACCGGATAAGCAAACCGTCCGGCGTGCTTTCCGGCGTCCGGCGGAGGCGGGCGCGCCCCCGGTTTTGGCCGGGCGCGTACGAGTGTGAAAAAAATCAACTACCTTTGCACCGTGCCACGTGGCATACGTATGTTGAATAGAAAAAATTAAATCCTATGTTTTACAGAGAATATATAAAAATCAAATCGCTCGTTGTCCATTCGGTGGGCAACAAACTGCATCAGGAAGACGTCCGGCTCTCCAAGCGTCCGCTTTCGGTCGACGCCGAAGTAAAACAGTTCCTGACGGCCTACTTCGTCAGCGCCTTCAAATCGCCCGAATACTTCACCTTCCTTCCCGACAGCGAGAGTACCCGGAACCGCGTCTTTGCCTGCGCACGACGCATTTTCGACGATCCCGAAACCCTGCTGGATCAGTCCGTCGTCCTCGCCCGGCACCTCTACGACCGGAGCGAGCACCCTAAAATCAAAGGCGGCGAGTTCTACACCGTCTATTTTCAGGAGTGTATCATCGACGGCGAGACCGTCGACGCCGTCGGGCTGTTCAAATCGGAGAATAAAGACACCTTCCTCAAAATATATCCCGCCGGCGAGAGTTTTGAAATCGAAAGCGAAACAGGCATTAATATTCATAAATTGGATAAGGGCTGCCTGATCTTTAATACGGAGCAGGACAAAGGCTACGTCGTCGCGGTGGTCGACAACACCGGCAAAGGCACCGACGCACAGTACTGGATGGACGACTTCCTGCATGTCGGCCCCCGGCACGATGATTACTACCATACGCAGCAGGCCCTGTCGCTCTGCGGACGGTTTGTTCGGGAGGAACTCCCGCAGCAGTTCGACATGTCCAAAGCCGATCAGGCGGCGTTGCTCAACAAGTCGGTGCAGTTTTTCAAAGACCGCGATACATTTAATGTCAATGAATTTGCGGCGGAAGTCATGGAGCAGCCGGACCTTGCCGAGCGCTTCGGCAAATATAAATCCGACTACCAGCGTGAGCGCGACATCGAAATTGCCGACGACTTTGCCATTTCCGACTCCGCCGTAAAAAAACAGGCGCGCGTATTGAGAAGCGTCATCAAGTTAGACAAGAATTTTCACATCTACGTACACGGAAACCGAAATCTCATTGAGCAGGGCGTCGACGAAAACGGCAAATTCTATAAAATCTACTATCGGGAGGAAAGCTAACCGCCGGCGCGGTGCGCATGTCCTGACATAGGTTGACAGCTAAAAGGAGGAAGAAACATGACAAAAAGTACAAAGCGATATTATCGGTACAGTATTTGCTTTAAGCGGCAAGTAGTGGAAGAACTGAAAGCGGGCCAAAGCCTGTCAGCGATAATCCGGACGAGGGTGATAAAAACACGCCGGGAGGAACAGCAAAAACGCCCTCAACAGAGGACGTTTTTTACACTCTAGTAATCATATTTCTCGCCAGTCATCCGAGAAGATATCATAACAGGCATAGTTCGTGGTATGTTTGCTGAACTTTTCTTCCCTTGTATCCAAGAAAAAGAACGAATTAAGGCCTCGGGCGTCATGAGTTTCAAAACTCCCTCCTCCCCCTCTCCGATTACGTAGGAGTAAATGTTGCACTCCTTGACCAGCTTCCCATTCGCATCATAGACCACATGATAGTATTTCTGGGTCGAGGGAACCTTCTTGGCGATAAAGAGGTGCGTGTGTTGTTTGAAAAAGCGTTTCATATAATTTTTGCTTTTAAATTTTTTCCCTACTCTGTTAACGGCTTTTCGGGTTCCGCCGGTTGTTCGTTTCTTTTTCTTTCTACTGCGCTACGTTATTATCGCCGTAGCGTCCTGTTGCGCCGAACGGGGGATTATTTTTTACCTTTTTTTCTAAGTTTATCATATTTTTTCTCCACATAAAGCGCATCAATAGCTTCTTTTTCTGTATTATAAT
>JAIRMW010000146.1 GCA_031258415.1 Prevotellaceae bacterium | reverse complement strand
TTGAGGAAACCGTGGTGCCCTAACGTATGCGTATGACCTCCTTTTTTTTTATTACCGGATTATGCAACCGAACAGGACGCGCCGGCGGAGACCCCGCCGGCGCGTCTTTTCAATGATTATTGGTTAATGATTAATGGCCTGCGGGAGCTGCGCTTGCCATGATGCGCAATGGAACGTTGGCCGGAGGCCATCCATATCAATAGCACGAGCGTCGCCCGCGGAGCGCATTCCCCGTCAGGGGATTCATGTCCTACGGACAACGGCGCCCCCGCAGGCCATTGTTCATTATTCATTGTCCCGCCTTTCGGGCTTAGTAATAGAGGTCGCGGACGCCGTAGCGGATTTGTTGCAGTCGTTTGCGGAGGTCGTTGCGGGTTGCTTCGCGGGATATTTGGGCGATGTTTTTTTCTATCAGGGCATAGCCTTTTTCCCGAAGCGCGTCGGCGGCGTAGTCTTCCAGATATTCGGCGAGGGTGCACAGCGCATTGGGGGTGCAGAAGCGTTTGATGAAGCCGGGGACGGAGAGGGCCATGAAATGTTCGCCGGTGCGCCCCTTTCGGTAGCAGGCCGTGCAGAACGAGGGGAGGTATCCGTCGTCGAGGAGTTCGTCGACGATTTCCGCGAGGGTTCTTTCGTCGTTGATTTGAAACTGTTCGCGGTGGAGGTTTTGCGTTTCGTTGGGCGCGGCGGCGTAGGCTCCCAGTTCCAAGCGGGTGCCGCCATCGATCTGGGAAACGCCGTAGCGCAGCGCCTGCCGCCTGATGGCGGGGCTTTCGCGGGCGGTGCATATCAGTCCGCTATAGGGCACGGCCAGTCGCAGGATGGCGATCAGGCGCGTAAAATCGTCGTCGGATACGGCAAATCGCCGGGCTGTTTCGCTATGCGAGGCGGCCTGCAAGCGGGGTACGGAGATCGTATGCGGCCCTATATTATAACAGGCCTCCAGATGATTGGCATGACGTACCAGCGCCATCACTTCAAACCGCCAGTCGTATAGACCGAACAGCGCGCCGACGCCCACATCGTCGAGTCCGGCTTCCAGAGCGCGGTCGAGCGCCGTCAGCCGGTGGCCGTAGTCTTTTTTCGGTCCTCGCGGGTGGACGTCCGCATAGGTTTTCGGATGATAGGTTTCCTGAAAAATCTGGTAGGTTCCGACGCCGGCTTCTTTTACCGTTCGGAAACCGGCGACGTCTAACGGGGCGGCGTTGATATTGACGCGGCGGATTTCGCCCGGCGCTTTTTTGACGGCGTAGACGGTCCGTATGGCGTCGGCGATATATTCCGGCGAGTAGGCTGGGTGTTCTCCAAACACCAGTATGAGGCGTTTTTGTCCGTCCTCTTCGAGGGCTTCTACTTCGCGCGTGAGCGCCTGCCGGTCGAGCGTAATGCGTACCGCGTCGCGGTTGGTGGCGCGGAAGCCGCAGTATGTGCAGTCGTTCACGCAGTCGTTGCCTACGTACAGCGGCGCAAAGAGCACGATCCGGTTTCCGTAGACGGCTGTTTTCAGCGTTTGCGCGGCGTCTTTAATGAGCCGGACGGTTTCGGGGTCGTCGGCGTTCAGCAGGGAGGCTACCTCCGGCAGCGAAAGGCGGCGTCCGGCCAGCGCCCTGTTTATGGCCGCCTCGATCCGGGGCTTGTCGCTTTGTGCCGTCTGTAGGTAGCTTTCTATTTCGGACGCCTCAATAAACGGGCGCATCGGGAGGTCGGGAAGGCGGTATTTTTCGGGAGTAAACAACATGATTTCATTTTTAGTTCCGAAAGATACGATATTTCCGGCACGTAAGCAAATCGTGTATCCGCCGGCCGGCGCACGCGCTGCGGCGCTTCGCTGCGCAGGGGAAGGGCTACCGGTCTTCGGGGTGCGCCGCGGCGTCGTCGCAGGGTTTCGCGAGCAGTTCGCGGTAAATAAACGCGCGTTCCATCCTGTCGCTGTGTTCTTTTTTCAGTCCGCGGTTGCCGTGTCTCGATTCGGGGTAGATCATCAATTCAAAGGATTTTTGGAGGTCTTGCA
Source organism: Prevotellaceae bacterium (assembly GCA_031258415.1). Lineage (GTDB taxonomy): Bacteria > Bacteroidota > Bacteroidia > Bacteroidales > UBA932 > JAIRKX01. The sequence continues at coordinate 3,802 of JAIRMW010000146.1, read as the reverse complement.
ACAGGGCGATGAACTGGAAGGTATGCTGCGCATGGACGTTTTCGTCGCGGAGGCCGTGCGCGATCAGCAGGCGTCCCTGCAGGCGGTCGGCATGGGCGAGCACCGACGACTGCCGGTAGCCGTCGGGGTTCTCGGCGGGCGTATCCATATAGCGTTCGGCGTAGGCGGCGTCGTAGAGCGCCCAGTCGGTTACGCTTCCGCCGGCGACGCCGTGGGTGAACACGCCGGCGCCGGCCGTGAGGGCATAGCAGGCGATATAGCCGCCGTAGCTATACCCGCTGATGAGTATCTTCGCCGTATCGGCCTGCCCGTTGGCCGCGAGCCAGCGGACGCCCTGCGCATAATCTTTGAGTTCCCAATAGCCGAGCCTGCGGTACATTTGCGCCATCCCCACTTTCCCGTTATGGCCGCTGCCCCGATGGTCGATAGCGACCTGTATCAGGCCGTCGCGGGAGAGGCGGAAGGCGTCGCCGCCGAACGTCTCCGTCCATTCGTTGCGCACGGTCAAGGCGCCCGGGCCGCCGTAGACCGCCAGCCTGACGGGATAGCGCCGCCCCGCCTCGCGATGCAGCGGCCATGTGATGCGCAACGGGATGACAAACTGCCCGTCGTCGGAACGCAGCGTAACAAATTCGGTCGCGGGGCGTTCGTAGGTCTCGAAATGCGCGTTCTTTGTATCCTGTATCAGGCGCACCAGCGACCCGTCAGTGCGATACAGCGCCACCTTGGGAGGCGTATCGACGTTCGACCAGATGGTGATAAAATGCCGTTTGTCGTCCGACAATGAAATCCGGTGCGAAAAGGCGCCGAACGACAACCGCTGCAAGCGCGTGCCGTCCAGCCCGACGCGATAGAAGTCTACACACCCGACATGGTCTTTATAGCAGGTAAAATAGACGACACCCTGCTGCTCGTCGACGCCCAGTACCTCCAGCACGGTATAGCTGCCGGCGGTTATCGGGTTGCGCAGGCGCCCGTCCATATCGTGCAGGTAAAGCTGGCTCCACCCGCTTTTGTCGCTTTTCATAATAAACCCGTGGCCCGATTCGAGGAAACAGATCCGCGGCTCGTCGTCGATAGCGACCCAGGTATCCTGTCGCTCTTCGTAGAGTTCCGCTGTGGCGCCCGACGCGAGGTCGACCTCCAGCAGCCGGTAGTGATTTTGCCCGTAGTCGAGCCATTGCAGCCACAACGCCCGGCTGTCGGGGCGCCAGCGCGGCGTCCCCAGATAGCCCTCCTGGGGCGCCCGGCCGTCGTCGCGCCACGCCGTATCGGACGGCTGTTCGTTGACCTTCGCCCAGACGACGGCGCCCCCGTCGGGCGAAACAATGCCGGCACGCACCGACGGCAGCGGCTGCCCGGCTTTCGGATAACGCCAAGTCTCTACATACCCGTTTTGCGACGGGCTGTCGGTAATCGTAATCAACGGCGTCCGGGCGTCGTCGAAGCGGAAAAAGGCCAGCCGCCGGCTGTCGGGCGACCACCAGAAGGCGCGGTAACGGCCGGCGCGCCCCAGGATTTCTTCCATATATACCCACGACGCATGGCCGTTGAGGATCGCGTCGCAGCCGTCGAACGTCAGGCGCGTCTCCCGACGGTCGGACAGGCGGAAGGTATACAGATCGTGATCGCGCGTGAAGGCGATGTAGGCGCCGTCGGGCGACACGACAGGATTGACCGCCCCCTGCGGCAGGAGACTGTCCGGCACGCCGCCGCGGTCGTCCGGCGCGTCGCCGTCCTGCTGCCGGTCGCTGACGATGGCGCCGGTTGCTACGTCCACCGACACCCGGCGGCTCGTCTGCGTCGCCGCATCACGGGATGTCAGCTCTACCGTCGCGCCCTGCCATTGCGCCACCCGCAGCACCGGATCGGTGATCCGAATGCGAGGATCGTTGAGTTCCGCTTCGGAGCGCTGTTTTTTTTGCCCCGCCAGCCCCGTTCCCGTCAGGGCGCATAGAAGAAAAAGAACCGTTTTTTTATTCATACTGCAAAAGAAAGTGCAAAGATAGGAAACAATTGAGGACTGCCCGCCGCCACGCTTCCCCCGATGACCGTCGCGCACGACGCAAACAGCGCGCCGGATCGTCGGGTACACAAATCAGCGGCAAAATGCGTATTTTTGTACCATATAAATAAAAGCAACCAACATGGCAAAAACAAAAACCGCGTATTTCTGCCAGCAATGCGGATTCGAATCGGCAAAGTGGCTGGGGCGCTGCCCGTCGTGCGGCGAGTGGAATACGTTTGTAGAAGAGCCGGTAAATACCGGGACGGACGCCGCCTCCGCCGTTTCTTTTTCGTCCGGCAAAGCCGTGGCGCAGCGGATAGACGAGATCACTTTTGAACAGCAACCACGCCTGAATATCGAAAACGAAGAAGTCAACCGGCTGTTAGGCGGCGGGCTGGTGATGGGGTCGGTGGTGCTCATTGGCGGCGAGCCGGGCATCGGAAAATCCACCTTAAGCCTGCAATTAGCCTTGCATGCGCCGTCGCTGAAAACGCTGTATGTGGCAGGCGAAGAGAGTGCGCAACAAATCAAACTGCGTGCCGACCGCCTCAAAGGCGATGGCCGCAACTGCTATATCTTAAGCGAAACCAACATGGCGACCATTCTTGCTCAGGCGCAGCTGCTGCAACCGCACTTTATGGTCGTCGATTCCATCCAGACCTTAGTTTCCGACCGGGTAGAATCGTCGGCAGGCAGCGTGTCGCAAATACGCGAATGCGCGACGCAGTTGCTAAAGTTTGCCAAACAAACCGGCGTCCCGGTGTTTATCATCGGGCATATCACGAAAGATGGCAGCATTGCCGGCCCGAAGGTGCTGGAGCATATTGTCGATGTGGTACTCCAGTTTGAAGGCGACGGGCACCACGCCTACCGCCTACTGCGCAGCATCAAAAACCGCTTCGGGGCTACGTCCGAAATAGGCATCTTTGAAATGCTGGGCAGCGGACTGCGCGAAGTGAGCAACCCCTCGGAAATCCTCATTACGCAACACCACAGCGCCCTGAGCGGCGTGGCGGTAGCGGCTACGCTCGACGGCGCCCGACCGTTGCTGATAGAAACGCAGGCGCTGGTGAGCAGCGCGGCCTACGGAACCCCGCAACGATCGACCACCGGCTTCGACGCCCGCCGGATGAATATGCTGCTGGCGGTACTCGAAAAACGAGCCGGCTTTAAATTAGCCGTAAAAGACGTGTTCCTCAATATGGCCGGCGGGCTGAAAGTGGTCGATCCGGCCGTTGATTTGGCCGTGGTTACGGCGATCCTCTCTTCCAACTTCGATGTGCCGGTATCGTCGCACTGCTGTTTTGCCGCAGAGGTCGGACTGAGCGGCGAGATACGCCCCGTTGCCCGGGTCGACCAGCGCATTGCCGAAGCTGAAAAATTGGGATTTGAAAAAATAGTGATTTCCGGCTACCACCAAAAAGGATTACCGCGAACAAAAAAAATTACGCTCGTGCCCGTCTCCAAAATCGACGAACTGCTGCGGGTGGTGTTTCGGCCGGACGCCGCGTGATGAAAATGCTTTTGCCCGACGGCCATTATTCATTTTTCATTGAAATAAGGGTATAAGTCCCCCATCCGATTAAACGGTATCGCCGCGTAGAGTAACGGAGGATGTCCGGGAGCGCGGATTGCTTGAGAGGAAAAAAGTAGTCCCTTTCCTCTATAAATTCTGTGTAATTTCAACTAAGAAATGCAACTTTGAGTAGAAAAAACGCTCATTCTGGGGCATGCCCCAGAATGAGCGTTAGGAAGGAAAAAATAACTACTTTTATGTTGCCATGAAAAAAGTAC
>JAIRMW010000136.1 GCA_031258415.1 Prevotellaceae bacterium | reverse complement strand
ATAACCGACTTCCAGACGGTATTTCAGATTGGGGATAAACGTCCAGTCGAACGCGCCGTTGTAGGCGGTGTTCAAACGGGATTGGCTCTGATAGTCGTCGTTGGCCGTTTCCACCGGGTCGTAAAGCTGGCTCGAGGTCTCCATGTCTTCGAGGAACGACGGGTCGACGTTGTCGCTAAACGACGCAATACCCAGCGTAGGCCGGAACTGGAGGGCATTCTTCAAGCGCCCTGTCGATACCGATCCGGAACTGGTCAGCCCGGGTCCGTCGACGCCGGTATTGGCCAGCCGCACGTTGAACGTTACGTTCATGCGGTCGTTCAGCTTGGTTTTCATGTTAAAATTCAAATTGGTTCGTTCAAAACCGGAATTTAACATGACGCCCTCTTCCGCGTTGCGCGACAGGCTCAGGTTGTAGGTCGTCGCCTCATTGCCGCCGGTGATGCTCAGGTTGTACGATTGCGTAATCGCCGTACGCCCGAACAGTTCTTTTTGCCAGTCGATCGCCTGCTGGTAGTTGTACAGATCAATATCGCCAAATTCGCCGAAGAACTTCGTGTAGTCGTTATTGTCGGCGCCAATGATTTCCGCCTGCGAGAGCGCAAACTCGTAGGGGTTTAATACGTCGAGGTAGCGGGTGATGTTCTTCACGCCGGCATAGGCGGTGAAATTGACGGTCGTCCGTCCCGGCGTACCCGTTTTGGTGGTAACAATGATTACGCCGTTTGCACCGCGTGCGCCGTAGATCGCGGTCGACGAGGCGTCTTTCAGGACGTCGACGGTCGCAATGTCGTTGGGTGAAATGGCGTTCAGATTGCTCACCGGAAATCCGTCGACGATGTAGAGCGGCGAGTTGTCCTGCGTAATGGAGCCGCCGCCGCGCACTCTGATTTTGATTTCCGCATCGGGCGATCCTTCCGTCGAAACGACCTGTACCCCGGCCATCTTACCCACCAGCGCTTCGGCGGCCGACGAGATAGGGATTGCCGCAATCGTTTTCGCCCCGACGGATGAAACCGCGCCGGTCAGGTCGCGTTTTTTCACCGAGCCATAGCCGATCATGACCACTTCGGTCAATATCGTCGCTTCTTCCTGAAGCGTTACATCTACTACGCTGCCGGTAACCGGTACGGTTTGGGTTTTCATTCCGAGGAACGAAACCGTCAGCGAGGTTATCCCGGCCGATACATTAATAGTGTACCGGCCGTTCTCATCAGTCATCGCGGCAACGGTAGTGCCTTCGGCTACGACCGTTGCGCCGATAATGGGTTCGCCGGCATTGTTTTTGACAACGCCGGAAACCTGCGTCTGTGCATACGTGCACACCGCAAGGAACGACATGGCGGCCATAGCCAGCCAGCGTCCGATTTTTAGGGTGTCTGCTTGTTTTTGCATACGTTTACTTGTTTACATTTTTTTTTAGATATTAGTCATTCGGCCACCGGCCTGTCCAGTCCCGTTGTGCGGTCGGCCTGTGGTCTGCAATGCTTTTCGTATATATTATTCATTGGTCATTATTCATTAACTACATTAACTACTCTAACTACATTAACTACTCTAACTACTCTAACTACATTCTTCATTATTCATTATTCAAATAGTGGATCAGGGTCATCATATTGGCGATGTAGACGGCGGTATGGACGCCGTCGACGGGCGTTTCGGGCGGACGGGTCGAGGTGTCGTACTCGTCGCCGGCGCGTGTTTGCGCATAGGTGTCGTCTTCGCTCGGCGGGAGCGGCGGACAGGCTTTATAGGGCGCGGAGATCATCGGGAGCGGCGTCGGCCAGTAGCCGGCAGGGTCGAGGCGGTCGATGATTGTCGCAGCGTCCGGCAGGTTGGCGGTCGTCGAGCGGAAGGGGGCTGAATAGTATTTCCGAAGGGGGCGCCCGTTGAAGAGGGGCGAGCGCTTCAGGAGCGAGTCGTTGGGCGTTTTTCGGCATTCGGCGAGGGCGCGGCGCAGTTCTCCGATATTGACGGCGGCGGTCGAGCCTATGTGCGATACGGTATGGCGGATGTCTTGGTCGAAATAATAGCATCCGTTGGCGACGTTGCTCCCTTTTCGATGGATGTACTGCGGCAGTCCTGTTTTCGGGTCGATGTAGCGGGGAATGAGGATGTCGTCCGGGCGCCGGAGGGTTTTCCCGGCACGCTTCACTTCGTCGTCGGGCAATTGGAGGGAGGCGAGGAAGTCGATCGCGGCCGGGAGCCCCGACAGGAATTTGGTTTCGCCGGTGAGGCGGTAGTATTCCATCATCAAATAAATCATTTCAACCGTCGTGCCTGTGTTAATGGCGCAGGGTTCGTAGGAGCGCGCCGGGGCGGGCTTCAGTTCGTCGACGGTATACTGATCGGCCCATCCGGCACAGGGGGCTCCGTGCTGTAGGGCAATCAGGATATTCATCGCCCGGGTAATCGGCTCGCGGACGTTTTTCCATCCCAAGCTCTGGTAGCATTGCAGGAGGAAGTCGATGTTGCGCATGCTCACGTCGTCGTTTAAGGTGATGCAGGAGGGATAGTCGGGGTTGCCGAGGGTCGTGGGGTCGTAGCGCGGCGGATAGCGTTGCGGCCAGCCGCCGGAAGGGTACTGGCTCTCTACGATAAGGCGGATTGTTTTTTCTAAGGGCGGGCGAAAGGCGGGGTCGTTTTTTTCCACATAAATTCGGAGCAGCAATTCGGCCGCCGCCACGGTGCCTCCGTCGTCGAAGGTGGCGTTGTCGTAGTAGTGATGAAATTCTTCCATCCGCCAAGCCTGCTTTCCAATGGTCGCATACCAGCGTTTGAGCGAATGCTCGCCGGCGTAATCGAACATATAGTTCCATCCTCCGCAGGGGAGTTGCGCCCAAATTAACGCCCTCGCCGTCTCGCAGGCCGCGTCGTAGTAGTATTCATCGCCGGTCGCATGGTAGGCGTCGAGAAAGAGATGTCCCATCGAGGGCGTGCCGGGGTTTTGTACCCATCCCATCGTGGGATAGGCTTCGAGTTCGCCCCAGCGACGCGAGAGGTCGGGGAGGTATGCCCATACATAGGCGCCCCGATAGCCGACTTTCTCTACCATAAAGCGAGAGGCCTGCTTCATTGCCGTCAATACCTGTTCCTTTGCCGGCGGCGACGGCGCATCGGGCATTCCCGAAAGGGAACCGGCGTCGATCATCGCGAGGATAAGAACGCTCGTTAGCCAACTATTTTTCCGTGTATGCTTCATGGGGTGTCTTTTTAATCCTGTAGTTGTTTGCTTATGTTCCTTTTCCGTTTCATTTTCTTGATAGCCATAAAACGGCTGCGCCGTCTATCGGATTGGAGCATACCTGTTGTTGTCCGCCGGCGAGGGGTTGCTTTTTGCCGATCAGTTCGCCGGTGCGGGGGTTGATCCAACGTGCCGTGTAGGTTGTTTTGTCGTGGTCGAGGGCTACGGTAACCTTTTGGGCGCACACATATATGATATAGCCTACGCCGGCTTTACCCATTCCCCAGTGGGCGCCCTGCCGGGCGAGGTGTTCGAGGGGCGTCATTTGCCGGGCGTCGCTATAGAAGCGGGGGGCGGCGACGGCGGGGATATTGCACAGGGACGCGCCTGCGACATACGCCGGCCATGCTTTATCGGGAGTGTTTCTGAAACTGTAGACGACCGCCTTATCGGGAAATGCGCGGCGGTATTCGGTGACTGCGCGGTATATGGCGTCGGGGCTGTCGTCGCCGGCGTCGATAATGCGGGCATACTGGCGTTCGGCGAGGCTTACACCTCCTTCGGGGGCGTAGAGGGATCCGTCGGCGCGGTAGTGCCACTGACGAATTTCTATAATATCGACCCCGGCGGCGTAGGGCGCATCGGCCAGCAGGGCGTCGGTAACGTCTTTGGTTGCCGAGAGCATCACTTTTACGTGGCGACCGGTCTCTCGTTCCCATTGGCGGATCACGTCCAGCCAGAAGCGGACAAAATGCAGTGGGCCGGTATATTCGGCGCCCAAGTGGTGAATGACGTTCGGGTGGTCGCCCAGTTCGTCCAAGTGTTTTCTGATATATTGGCGATGGAGGGCTGCGCGTCGTTCGACGGTGGTATCATAAAACTGGTCGGCCATAAACACTCGTTTGTCGCCGGCGTAGTAGGTGTTTTCGGGAAATCCCAATGCGTTGCGATTATTGGCCGAACGCCAAGGGTAGTCCGCCCAGTGCGCTCCTTCTTCGATAATATTATGCTGCAAGTAGTGATCCTGTATCAGGAGTAGTCCTTGCCGGTCGGCGAGGTCGGCAAATTGTGTTAATCGCATCCAGTACCAAGGGTTAAATCGGCGGAGGTCGTACTGGCTCAGGCGGTCGAAGGCTTCGCCTTCACCGCTGCGGCTAAAGGGCTGTTCGTAGAAGGGCGCCCAAACGTCGGCGTCGGCGCGGCGCGAGCGGCCATGGTCGTCGCGGCGTCGTTCGTACCATAAGGATGGAAAATGGTTTAGCGCGACGATGTTTTGCCGGATCATGCCGGCGGCGACGGAGTCGAGGTTGTCGGTATATCCTGTTCCTTCGCGTCCGGGGACAAATCGGGTAAGGTGCGGGGCGGCGGCCTGTAGACCGCTTGGGCGCGTATTGCCTCTCCAGAGCGCCGTGCGGAGCACATTTCCCGACAGGGGTATTCCATTCCTCAGGAGCAGTCCGTTCGCTATGCCGATGGGCTGCGCGGCGGCAGGCAAGGGGGGCTTTTCTTCGCGGCGCGGGGCTACGTCGTCGAGCTCGGGCAGGCCGTCGTCGGCGACGGCGAGGGGGTAGCGGGCGGCGATTGTGTCGATCCATGCGTCCATCGTGAGTTCGGGCATTTCCGAACGGCGACTCATCAGGGCGGTATAGGGCGGGTCGGTCTTGTCGAGCGGGCGGCGGTTCAGGGATAGGATTTTAGCCGTTTCTTCCGATTTTTTTCCGGTGCGGGCTTCCCATTGGGCGTAATAAAAACTTTCGGGTTTTAGAAAGGTGCGGGGCATTTCGTGCGAGCCGTCGCCATAGCCCTGTCCCCATGTTCCGAAAGCCCAATTGTGGGCATCGGGGGGCGTGGCGAGGTGGAGTTGCGGCACTCGGCATTCCCAGCAGAGGGCGTTTACGCCGCTCCACCCGCCGCCCTGTCCGTCGACGTCGCGATAGGTGATTTTCAGGGGCGCCCCGTCGACGGTCGTCCGGTCGAACAGGGTGGCGCACGACCATCCGCCAAGCGTTCCGCTGAAATTGTAGGGGCGACGGGCGTAGCACTGGACAAAGGCGTTGGGGCCTGCGGCGGTAAATCCGACGGAGAAGTCGTGGTAGCCATATTCGGCATAGCAGCGCTGGAAGAGTGTTTGCTGCCCTGTTGTCTGAAAGGCATAGCGGCGGTATCCGCCCATTTCGCCAATCGGGGCGAGGCATTTGCAGTCTTCGACGGTAAAGCGGCGGGCGCTTTCCCAGAGGGCGACGACGCTGCTGACGAAGTGTTCGCCGACGACGCGACGCACCCATCCGTCTTCGGCATTTTCGACCGTAATCGCCATCCAGCGATGGTTTTCGTCTTTGGGATTTACGGAGGTGTCGGCCTCCGATAGGCAACGCAGATTTTCTACGGCGACCTGCCTGATGCGCCCTTCCCAGCGGTAGCGGCCGACCCATCCGCCGCCATAGCGCTCGTCGAGCGCTTGGGGCAGGGGGACGTCGATTTCGATGGCGCCCGGCATGGCCGCTACGACGGTGCGCTCGCAGCGGATGTCGAAATCGCCCGGCAGCCAGTGGGTCAGTTGGTAGTCGACGTAGTAGCCTATCCTGTCCGCGCCTATCGCGGCCAGCCATTCGGCGGTGGAGGGGCGGGTGAGGATGATTTTATCGCCCGCCGCGAGCGAATGCATTTCCGGCAGGGGGATATGCGTGGCGTTCAGCGGGACGTAGCGCCCGACGACGGGAATGCTGTCGATCACGGTGCGATCATTGAGGCCGGCGATTCGGATCAGCGTCGCCCGATCCGGGCCGACGCCGACCAGTACGGTTTCGTCGGGGGCGTATCCGCTACCCCGCAATACGACGCCGGAGGCGCTAATCCGCAGGCTGCCCGCCAGCCGGTATCGCCCTTTTTCCAGCACGACGGCGCCGCGAAATCCGTCGGCGCCCACCGGCAGGGCGCTTACATAGTCGATGGCGCGCTGGATGCGTTCGGTGGCGTCGCCTTCCGTGTAGCGCACCCTGACTTTTCCGGGTACGTCGGGGATGGGTCGCTCCGATTGAGCATAGCCGCAGAAGGAAAAATCAGGGATTCGGTCGCCATTTTCATACGTATGATAGACCAGTGTTTGCTCGGGCGTAATCAGTAGCGAGCGGGGCGGCGGCGACGCGGCGAACGCCCCGAAGAGCAGGGCTATCCCCCACCCTGCTGCGAGGATCGCGAGTCGTTGCAGTCGGTTTGTTGCGTATTTTTTCATTGCAGTGGTGCTAAAAAAAGGTTTTTTTTACCCGATGATTTCGTTGATGTCTTCGCTCCAAGGGCCTGTTTCGAGGCGAGGATTGACCCATGCGGCGGCGAGGGTAATTTTTTTCCCTTCGTCGGCGCGGTCGAAGAACAGGGTGTGCCGGAGTCGGGTAGAGATGAGGATTTCCTCGCGTTCGGCGCCTTCGATTCGGTAGCGGAGCATAAATCCGTAGTGTTTTTTTACGCCGACGCCGTCGGTGGGGTGTCCATGCTCGGGGCGGGAGGCGTGGACGGTCATTTCGTCGTGCCGCCGCTTGACGGAGAGGACGATGGGGTCGGTGGGTCTCGGCAGCGGGGCGTACCGGCGCGAATGCCTCGAGCGTAGCCCCATGTAGTTGAGGGCTTCGTCGGGCACGCGGCTGTTGCCTACGAGGGTGTTGATATACAGACTCAGAAAGGCTCGCAGGTCGCCGAACGCCGCGTTTTTGTTGGCGGTCGAAACGGCGTTTTTCGTACTCCGGTTGCTATTGGCGTCGTAGGCTGTTTTGGCGACGTCGAGCAGGGCGTCGAAGGTAGCGAGTTGCGCGGCGTCGAGTCTCCAGTCGTCTGCATGAAGATGCGATTGCGAATGGAGGGCCTCGGCCAGCGCGATAAATGAGGCGTTAGACCTGTTTAATGTAGCGCGTCCTGACATTTTGATTTCGTTTTGATGTTATCGAATAAGTAGGTATTGAATATGGCGGCCGCCGTACGGGCGGCGCGTCTTTTTTGTTTGGCTTCGCGCGAATGCGCGGCAAATTCGCGCGAATGCGTGGCAAATTCGCGCGAATGCGTGGCAAATTCGCGCGAATACGGAGCAAATTCGCGCGAATGCGGAGCAAATTCGCGCGAATGCGTGGCTAATTCGCGCGAATGCGTAGCCACTTCACGTAACGCCGGCGCGTATTTACGTGAAGTGGTTACGTATTTATTGTATTCATTATTCGTCGTATTCATTGTTCGTTGTTCGTTGTTCATTATTCATTAACTCCATTAACTACTCTAACTCCATTAACTACATTATTCATTGTTCACTGCTCCAACGCACGTCGAGGCGGTGGAGCATGGCGCTTCCCGACTCAAAGGTATTCGAGGTTCCCCGCGCGGAGGCGGCATACTGGATGCCCGTACCGCCAAAGGGATTGGGCGTAATGAGGGCATAGAGGTCGACGACCGGCACAAGGCCGGGGATCGGGTCGCCGTCCGGGATGGTCGGACTTTCGGCATGCGCCGTGAAGCGATCCCCTTCTATCCGCAGGGTGATTGTGCATCCGGTGCGGTAGCAGGTGGTCGATACCGGCTCGCAGAGAGGCGTCGTCCGTCCGTTTTCATATTTCACTAAGTAAAAGTCTACCGCCCGGTCGAATTTGAGGGTGCGGATAATGCGCAGGGCATATCCCGTCAGGGTGAGGGGGTCGAATTTGATGTAAATGTCCATATACTGCCCCTTTCCGGCGATCGAGAAGCCCTGCCCGGCCTGCTTGCAGGGGTCGACCTGTAGGGAGAGGCTCATATCGCCATAGGGTCGTTCGACGGGGGTGTATAGCAGGCGCGCGCCCCGTCCGGTTTGCACCAGCCCCATGCCTTTGGCGCCGTTCAGTTCGGGGCCGTATTCCCATGCGTTTTCGGGTACGGGCGTCCAGTTTTCGTCGTCGAGTTCAAGCGGTTTATAGGCGTCGACGGTCCAGAAGCCGGGGCGTTTTTCAGGCTGGAAGTCAACCGGAAAGCTATGGAAATCCGTATACAGGTTGCGCCAGACGGTTTGTTCGGGGACGATGGGCGCCTCGGTGATGGCTTTTTCTATTTTCCCTGACGGGGAACGGAGGTGCTTGGGCGCTACGGTGGCCATGATGTAATAGCCGGCGTCGGCCTGCGAGAGTTCATAGACGTATTCCGGTCGCCCCCGCCGCGTTACGGCTACGGGGATGGCGTCGGCGCCGGAGGCCTCGCGGCAACGGTACCATGTAATGAGCGACTCGTCGCGGCGTCCGTCCAGCGCCAGCGTATAAGCGACCCGCAGCGATCCTTTTCCGGCGACGATGGCCGGCGGGGCGGTAAAGACGGGCGGCGGCAACCGCGCCGGCGCGACGGCTATCACCGCCGCCGCTTCCAGTCCCGACGGGTCGGCGACGGTAATCACTACGTTCTCCGGTTCCTCGCGCCCGTTCAGGCTCAAAACCCGGCACTGCTCGCCGTCGGCCTGTAGCGCCACCAGCGACGTGTCGCCCTGCGATACCCGCCATGTCAAGGGCGCGGAGGCGGTGCGGTAGTTACCGAAACGGAACGAGGCGGCGTCGAGCGTAAGGTCTATGGCGCCCGCCTCGACGAACGCCCGCGTCGGCGACAGTTGCAGGGATACGGGAATCGCCGTTAGCCGGACGCCGGCGCGCCGCTCTGCCGCCTCGACGCGCGTCTTGACGCCCATTGGATCCCATTCGTCGTCGCCGCGGAGCAGGTTGTAGGTGTTATAGACTACGTCGCCCCCGTCTTCGAAGCGGTAGGCCGCCAGCAGGGGTTTGTCGGTCATATCGACGGCGAGGGCGGGTTTGTCGCGGTTGATCGCTACCGGTTGGCCGTTGAGGGTTACGTTGTACTGATAGTTTCGCAGGTCGTCGGGCGGGTCTTGCGTCCAGCCGATCCACAGCGAATCGGACGGATGATGAAAGCGGGCATCGACCAGCGTCACCCGTCCTTCGCCCTTAACGAGGTACTGCCTGTGGCGCGTTCGCACATCGAAATCGCAGTCCAGAAACAGGGCGCCGGTGCCGGCCGTTCGGGCAAAGGGTTTTGAACTGAAAAAGGTAAACGAGCTGTGCAGGTATACGCCGGTAGGGCACAGGGCGTCGTCGGTACATTCGATATGACAGCGGTCGAACAGCGTCCTTTTGCCGCCTAACAGGGGCTTGGTGTTCAGACGGCTGATAAAATGCACCCGGCGAGCGAGAATCCGGTCGCCGCGGCAGAAGGCAAGCTGCGCCTGTACGATGGTAGGCGATCGTTTGGCACGGCTCAGCGACGGTTGCAGGGGATATTCCAAATCGACGTTGCAATAGTTGCCCATCGTCAGGTTTTCGACCCGCAGGTCGTCGCCGATGAACGAGAACATGGTAAAATTGCCTTGCGCCCCCAATGTTTGCCCCCGGTTGCAGGCGAGGACGACATGCTGCGGGTTGTCGGTAAGCCCGTAGAGGGTAAGGTGGTTGCAGCGCACCGTCAAGCCGACGGGCGCGTCCTGCCCGTCGGCGGCGATGCGGACAGCCGGGTCGTCGGGGTCGTCGATCCAGTAGACGTACGGGGCGATATAGACCGTCATCGGCTGGTCGGTCGATCCGTCGACGACTTGGGCGAGGGCGTCGTTCAGGGAATTGAAGACAAAGGGGCGATCGGCTATTTCGTCGGTCGTCAGGCGCCCGTCGACGAAAAAGGCATGGGGCGAGAGGTCGATCCTGCGTCCCTGAAAGACGATCCGGTCGCCCTCCCACTCTACCGGGCAGCTCGGGTCGAGCGTCCGGTAGCCGACGGCGTCCCGGCCGACGACGTCGGCAAAACCGATCGCCGCCAGCAGGAAGATAAGCGCCGGCAGGCGTGTTTTTAGGGTCTGTGTCATGCGGTGTAGCATATTGTCATCGTGTTTATACGGTCGTTCGCTCGATCGCCTTTTCGTCATTCGTTTATTTTATTTCTGCTTTTTGCGCCCCCTTCCGGGCTCCCCACCCCTGCGGCGGGGCGGGGAGTATCGGAAAGTCGAGCGTCGAGCGTCGAAGCGTCTATTGTTGCGCAAATCCGTAGCCGTTTGAAATAAGCCCTTTCGACTTTGCAATGGTTTCGCTCGAGAGCGGCAACAGGTAGCGCGGCGGATTGCCGGCGGCAAGGTCGGCCTGCGTATAGCCCCGGAAAAGGTCGGTCGTATAGTGGGCTTCATTCGTTACAATCGTACTGCCCCATGGGGTTTTTGCATAGCCCTGCGCAATCAGCGCATTCGCTTCGGCGCTTCCTTCGGCGATAAAGCGGAACAGCCCCTGTATGGCGATGCTCCGGTTGCCGTTCGTATTATCCAGCCCGGCGCCATAGCCGTCGTACTGCCCCCTCCATCCGGGAAATTTTACGGGATAGGCGGGGTCGGTCGGCGGCACGTCGCACTCGTAGGTGAGCATGGTGCTCATTCCGAGATCGGCCGTATTCACCGCCTTTGTCCAGATATACGCAGGGATCACATTTCCATTCGGGAATGCGTAGTACTCCTGCGTACGGAGGGCGTCGACCATCGCCTGCTGCGTTTGCCGGAGGGCGATGATCTTTTCGGGCAGTTTGCCGGTGCGGATGAGGTCGTAGCGTCGCAGGCCTTCGCCAACAAACTCGAGTTTTCGCTCCTGCGCAATCGCTTCCTTCAGGGCGTCGCCGGAGAAGCCATTGACATAGCTGCTCTGGTCGGTACGGAAAGCGCGGTTGCGCACTTTGAGCCATTCGGCGCGAGCCGGGCCTTCGGAGCCTAATTCGGCGTAGGCTTCCGCCAGCATCAGGATGGCGTCGGCCATGCGCATGTAGGGAGCGTTCACGCCGGACTGCCGCCGCGAGGCTTTGTAGGGCGGGTTCATGCGGTTTTCGTCCCATTTGTTGTTCACCAATCCGCCCAATTTGCGGGCGCCCGGCCCAAATTCCTGAATTTGTTCCTTCGCCGCGCCGGTGCTCGAAGTAACCGTAATACTCACGTCGCGCCGCATATCGTCGTTCGCAAAATCGCCGTAGTAGACGCTGGGGTGCATCCGGCTTTGCCCGTAGGCATTGCAGGGCGAGGCATTGGCGTTGCCGCCATTCGACGGACGGCCAAACGCATACGGACGTTCGCACTGGATGCCCTGCGTCTCGGCTACCTCAAACAGCGTTTCGGGGCTGACCTGCAAGTCGAGCGAGTACTGGAAATGCCGCTGAAAGGGGTTGCTGGTATGGGCGCGGTCGTCGGTGGTAATCAGCCGCGCCGATCCGGGAGCGGCAATACAGGCTTCGAGGTACTGCCGGGCTGTTTCATAATACTGCCGGTATTGAGGATGGCGGGCGTAGATGGCGTTCCATTTCGTCCCGTTGATCGTCGGATGCCGTTCGAGGGCTACGCCGTGGTCGATATCGAGCCGGCAGAGGTGATAGCCGGCCGCGTAGAGAGCTATCCGCCCGATCATGGCCTGGGCAAAGGTGCGCGAAATCCGCTCGCCGCCAATGCCTCCTTCGCCCAGCCGGAACATAAACGGCTCGACTCGCTGTACCGAGGCAATCAGCTTGTCGTAGATAGCCCAGCGGGAAATCAGGGTAACGCCGTCGGTCTGATTCTGTGTATAAATGGGTCCGTCGAAGTAAGGCACATCGCCGTAGAACCGGATCAGTTCGTGGTAGCAAATCGCCCGCAGGGTTACGGCCTCGCCGTACATCTGCGTCCACTCCGAAGGCTGCTGGTTGTCCCATGCCGTCTTGAAAGCGTCTTTGGTTTCAATCTGGCTGATGACTATCGCCAGCCGGTTAGCCAGCATATAGAGCGCCCCCCATCCGGAAATAAACGCAGAATAGTCGATGGTAATTTCTTCGGCATACAGCCCTTCGGGAATGTGCCTCTGTTGGGCGCTGTAGGCTTCGGGGTGGGTCTCGGAATCCGACCCGCCGATAATCACTTCATAAAACAGCCCGTTGGAATGGACGGTATTGGAACCGTAGTCGTTTCCCGGACTGCGGAACAATTCGTAACAACTCATCAGTACTTTGTAGGCTTCGTCCGGGGTGGAGAATACGAAGTCCTCGTCGACATTGGAAGGAGAAGCTACGTCTAAATAAGCGTCGCACGAAAGCGATGTCAACATCAGGGTGCAACAGAAAGTATAAAAGAATTTTTTCATGATTACAGTATATTATAAGGTTAAAATTCAAGATTGACGCCTATCACAAACGACCTTGCCCGGGGATAGGCTCCCCAGTCCAGTCCAATCGTAGGATATTGCGCCGGCCCCTGCCGGGTATTGGTGCTCACTTCCGGGTCGAGGCCGGAATAACCCGTCAGGGTAAGCAGGTTGTAAATCGTACCGTACAGGCGCAGATTGGCGATCCCTACTTTTTGCAACAACGGCTTGGGCAACGAATAGCCCAGCGTCAGGTTGTTCAGTCGCAAGAACGACCCGTCTTCGATCCCGAAGGTCGAGACCACCGGATTTTCATGGTAGGGCAGGTAGTACGACGCATTGGCATTCAGGGCGTCTAATTCCGCCGGCTGGGTGATACGCGTAAGTTGCCCGTTCCGTATATCGTAGATTTTATACGCCCCGCTCAGCTCGCTCAGGCGGTTGCGGTACAATCCGTCCTGCTTGCTCCCGTACCATGCGCCTAAGCGGTTGGTGTTGTATACCTCGTTGCCGTAGCTCCAGTTGAATCCCAGCAGCAGGTCGAAGTTCTTATACGAGGCGTTGATGGTCAGCCCGCCCGTATGTATGGGGTTCATATCGCCAATGACGTCTACGTCGTCGTCGTCGACCGTGCCGCTGCCGTCAGAGTCCTTCAGCTTCATCACCCCCGGATAGGCCGACTGCCCGGAGGGTTTTCCCGTTTCGGTCCCGTAGACCGTCCCCAGGATCCCCGGCGCAATATCGGGTACTCCGTCCTTCAGGGTATATACGCCATTATCAAACGTAAAGTCGTCGGTAGTATACCATCCGTCATATTCCCATCCGCGTACCAGCCCAACCGGCCGGCCTTCCAGCAGGATATAATCGCCCGTATTGGGGCGGGTCATCGACGAGCCCCACTCCGTTTTATACAGGCCGTTCACGCCTTCGGCCAACGCATCGACATTCCCCCGATTGAAGTTGATGTTCATCCCTACCCGCAGCGAAAAATCGTTCGTCTGCACGATCTGGCTCGACAAGGCAATTTCAATCCCCTTGTTCGACGTCTGTCCGATATTGTCGTACGTGCTTCCGAATCCCGACAGCGCCGAGATGGACGTAAGCATCAACAAATCGCGGGTGGTATTCCAGTAGGCGTCGATCGTACCGGAGAGGGTTCCCTTCAGGACGCTGAAATCAAGCCCAAGGTTGCGGGTGATCGTCGTTTCCCATTTCAGATCGGGGTTCGACATGGTGGTAGACGCCGGCTGATAGCCGGGTTGCCGTACTTCGTCTATCGAATAGCCCAACAGCCCCGACGACTCCCAGTTCATCTTCCACAAGTCGGCGCTGATGCCGTCGTTCCCCACCGTTCCATACGAAAGGCGAAGTTTGAGGTTATCCATCCACGTCAATTCTTGCAGGAAAGGCTCGTCGGACGCACGCCAAGCTATAGCCGCCGCCGGGAAATACCCCCAGCGGTTGGTCGGCGCAAAGCGGGACGAACCGTCGGCGCGGAACGTAACCGTCAGCAGATAGCGGTCAAGAAGCGCATAGTTCAACCGTCCGAAGAACGAAAGCATCCGGTCGGGCGTCCCTATGGAGGAACTGAACTCATGGTTCGGACTGCTCATGTCTTTATTGTACTGATCCATCATCGCAAAAGCGCGTTCCGCATCGAACGACGCCGGATAGTACTGGCCGCTGATGCTCACGCTCTCCGATCCGGAGTTGGAAATCTCCTGCCCCGCCATGATATTCAGGCTGTGATCCTCGCCTAATCCCTGAACGTCGTAGCTGAGCGTATTAGCCCACCGCAAGCTCCATCCGTCCGACCGGTCGATACTGGCGTCGCCGCCATAGGTCTTTTCGCCGGTGGTTTTGTCGATGTAGTTTTGGTATACAGCCCCCGCCCATGTTTTGGTCTTATTCCAGTAGGTGCTCAATCCCAATTCGGAATGAACCGTAAGGCCTTTGATAATCACCCAGTCTAACGAAGCGTTCGCCCGGATATTCTGGTTAATCCGATGCGGCACATAATCCTCCGTCCGCGCAATCGGGTTGTATTCGTCCGACAGCAGCAGCAGGTAGTCCCCCAACTGGGTATTGTAATTATAGTCTAATTCTCCCATCACATCGCTTGTCGCAATCGGGCGGAAGCGGTATGCCGACGACAGGATAGAGCCGGTACCGTTCGTCGTGCTTTCGCCGATTATCCGTTGCGCGTTGGTGTAGCGGGCGTCGACTTGCATCGTCAGGTTCTTGTGCAGTTGCTGGTTCAGTTTGAACGACACATTAGAACGCTGGAACCACGAATTGACTTTCATCCCGTCTTCATCAATATGATTTACGGCAAAGATGTATTTGGTTTTCTCGCTTCCGCCCCGGATAGTCAGGTTATGACTGTGCCCGAACGAATCGCCATACACCTGTTCCGTCATATTCGGAGCCGCCACATTACGATAATGCTCAATCCCCTGCGGGTTATTGTATGTAATGTTGTTGGATGTAAAATTCGTATAATCGCCAATAGCCCACAGCTTCGCCCATGCGTCCCTGTAACCGGCGCCTATGACTTCGGCGTATCCCCAGTTGTAGGCGACGTAATCGTAAGCGTTCATGGTCTCCAAGTATTTCGTCGGCGTATTGAATTTAACATACCCATTATACGTAACCGACAGCCGGTCGCCTTTCGACGACTTGGTGGTTACAATAATGACCCCGTTAGCGCCTCTGGCTCCGTAAATAGCCGTCGACGAGGCGTCTTTCAAGACGTCGATGCTTTCAATCAAATCGGCGGGAATATCGCTGAGCGAACTCACCGGAAACCCGTCGACCAACAACAGCGGTTCATTGCTTTGCGAAATAGACCCCCCGCCGCGTACCCGGATAGAAATCGTGGCGTCGGGGCGTCCGTCCTGCGTCGTAACATTGACGCCCGGCAGTTTGCCCTGCAATGCCTGCGCGACATTAGCAACCGGGGTTGCCGCAATATCCTCGCCGCTCACAGACGCTATCGAACCGGTAATGTCCCTTTTTTTCATCGTCCCATACCCGATGAAAACTACTTCCTCAAGGACTTGCGTATCGCTTTCCATCGTTACATTTACCACACTGCCCGTAATGGGTACAGTAGCCGTTTTCATCCCAAGAAATGAAACCGTCAGTGTGTTTATTCCGGCCGGCACATTCATTGTGTACCGGCCGTTCTCATCAGTCATAGCCGCCACGGCAGAGCCGGTAGCTATTACCGAAGCGCCAATAATCGGGCTGCCGGCGTCGTCCTTGACAATACCGGAAACCTGCGTCTGTGCATACATGCACAGCGAAATCAACGATACTGCCATCAGGGTCAGCAGTCGTCTACATCTCATTGTGTTCTTTTGCTTTTGCATAAAACATGATTTTAAGTTGTGTATTCTTTTTATTTATTTAAAACTTACTATGAAGTGGTAAGTTGCATGTAACGGATCGCAAGCGGCGCTTACGACCACAGGAATGGATGGCGTATTGTGCAAAGATGCCGGATAACTTTCCGGAATCCGAATGCAAGACACAATACGTATTAAGTAGATTTGTGTTATATTTCGCGCGCGAAACGGCGATATGCCGCCCCAGTAATGTGTGTGTGTGTGTGTGTGTGTGTGTGTGTGTGTGTGTGTGTGTGTGTGTGTGTGTGTGTGTGTGTGTGTGTGTGTGTGTGTACAGCCATGCGGATTTGCAATGGGGCAAACCGACTGAACTCCGTGCATTGCGCGGGCGTCGTTTGCGAACCCGCTGCGGCAAGGATTTTAGGGTTATTGTACCTTTTTTTATAGGTGCGTTGTGTCATTTCGCTGTTCGGTTTATAATGTAACGCCTGTTTTAAAAATAGCGATCTCGCGATACCTGTTCTTTTCGTTATTGACCGGTTCGCCGCCGGCTACCCGCAATACATATTGGATAAAACGCCGGCAAGCCGCTTCCGGCGTTTCGTCTTCGACGATGGTTCCGGCGTTGAAATCAATCCACGTCGGCTTGTGGCGATACAGGGAAGTATTAGTCGAAATTTTCATCGTCGGTACAAAAGTCCCGAAAGGAGTACCACGCCCCGTGGTAAACAGGACGACGTGGCATCCGGCAGCGGCTAACGCCGTAGAGGCTACCAAATCGTTGCCCGGAGCGCTCAGCAGATACAGGCCTCCCGTTCCCCCTTTTTCCTGTCGAAGGCGTTCTCCATACGCCAGCACATCCATGACGGTCGCCTTGCCGCCTTTTTGCGTACATCCAAGCGATTTCTCTTCCAAGGTAGAAATGCCGCCGGCTTTGTTGCCCGGCGACGGGTTTTCGTACACCGGTTGTTCGTTCTTTATAAAGTAGGCCTTAAAATCGTTAATCAGATGAACCGTTTTGTCGAATACCTCTTTATTTTGGGCGCGGTTCATCAAAATCGTCTCGGCGCCGAACATTTCAGGCACTTCGGTCAGTACCGTCGTGCCGCCCTGCGCAACCAGAAAATCGGAAAACAGTCCGACTAACGGATTAGCCGTAATCCCCGATAACCCGTCGGAACCGCCACATTTCAAACCGATTTTCAGCTCGGACGCCGGTATCGCTTCCCGCGTATGAGCGGACGCCCTGTCATAGAGTTCGCGAAGGAGACGCATCCCTTCTGCTATCTCGTCGCCTGTTTTTTGTGTTTCCATAAACCGGATATGCGCATGCTCCCCGACCAACTCGCGAAACGCCGCAATCTGATTGTTCTCGCATCCCAACCCGACAATAAGTACGCCGCCTGCGTTCGGGTGCAGCGCGATTTTGCGTAAAATCTTGCGGGTGTTTTCATGGTCGTCGCCCAATTGCGAGCAGCCGTAGGGATGTGGAAAAGCGACAATAGCGTCTACCTTTTCCCCCCCGGTTTCAGCCTGCAATTCGGCTGCCAGCCTGTTCACAATGCCGTTTACACAGCCGACAGTCGGCACGATCCAAATTTCGTTACGCACGCCCGCGTCCCCGTTTGCACGACGATAGCCGTCGAACGTCAACGGCTGGCGGGCTATAGCGGGCTGCGGTCGTTGCGGGTGATAGCTATATTCCTGTAGTTCGCCGAGGTTGGTTTTAATATTCCGTTCGTTTACCCATTCTCCTTTGGCTACAGGCCGCACGGTATGGCCTATCGGATAGCCATATTTCACCACCGGCGCCGTGGCTGCCAGATCAATCAGGGCAAACTTATGCCCCGCCGGGACGTCCTCCCGCAGCACAATGCGTTCGCCATCGATCGTTATCGCCTTGTGTGCCGGCAATGCTACAATCGCTACCGCTACATTATCCGCCTCATTTATTTTCAGGTATTCTAACATCTGTTTACGGGTACGGGGCCAAACGGCGTCTATTCGTTCAGCCGCTGATTAAACTGTAAATATTCATCGACAATTTCTTTGGTCAGAATATCCACCGGCACATAGTTGGTACGATGCGTAGGCTGTTTATAGACCAACTGTTTAAGCAAATCTTTTACCACAAGATAGCCCTGCATCTCGGGGCGTTGTGCAATCAGGTAGGAGACATGGCCGGTTTTCAACGCCGCTACATTTTGCGGCAATTCGTCGTAGCCGATTACCCGCACGCCCTTTAGTTTCAACTTGACAAGGTCGTCGACAAGCCGATAGACTTTCGAACTGAAAATAACGGCGCCCGACACCGGAACCGTACATTTGCCCACCACGGTCTTCAGGCGCTTCAGGTTGTTCTCCGTATTGCTCGAATGCAAATCTAACCGCACAATCTGGTAGTTTTTCCGAATTTTCTTTTCCTTGACATACGTCATAAAACCCTGTTCGCGAAGAACGGCCTGATTCGAACCCACGCCGTCGGGACGCACCGAACGGGTCAGCAACACGGCATTGCCCGGAGGCAGGCCTGTAAAGAGCAAGTGCGCGGCCGTATAGCCGCTTTTCAACGAATGCTGCCCATAGTACGCCAAACAGTTAATCGTTTCTACATTGGAATCGACCAGCACGCAGGGGATATTCTTTTGCTCTAATTTTTGGGCAAACACAATGGACTCTTCAATAAACACCGGCGAAAAGATCACGGCGTCGGGCAGCTTGGCCAACACTTTTTTAGTGGCGTCATGAAAGGAGCGGTTGTCGTACTGGTCGAAAAAATAATGCTCGATGATAATCCGGTGGTCGCTAATTTCCTTTTGCGCCTTGTTGATCCCCTTGCGGATATAGTCCCAGTAACCGGTAGTCTCAAAATTGGGGATCAGCGAGACGAAGCGCATCGCCTTCTTAACGGACAACGAGCGTGCAAACACATTCGGGCGATAGTCCAACTTTTCGATGATCGCCTCGATCTTCGCCCGCTTTTCCGGCGACACATGGCCGCGATTATGCAGCACCCTGTCCACCGTTCCGGGCGACACGCCGGCCAGCCGCGCGATATCGGTGATCCGCAAACGTTGAATTTCTTCGGTGGGTATATCTTCTTTCATATAATGGTATTTTGTATACTCTTTTTAACTCCGATGCTACGCGGCTATTCCATATTGACGAAAACGGTGTACGCGCTCCTTACATTGACCTTCACGGCTTCTTTCGGGACTGTACGGGCTATACAAGTCAATCCGGGGGGCGGCGGGGGGACGGCGATTCGTCGGGTTTGAAAATTAATCTTTAGGTAATATCGGTTAACAGCTTTAATTTATACATTCTTTTTTCCATTTGTGTACGTCCACATTTTAATTTGTGTACGTCCACATTTGATAATACAAAGAAAAACAAAAAAAATGGATTGAACAAAGCGTTCGTTGAATTTTCACGGTTAAAATGAGGCCGTTTTTAATCCCGAAAAAGGAGCGTCGGCTTTGGGTCTTGAATTAATATTTTGGAAATAAATAAATAATATTACGTCGATCGCCGCCGGCGACGAAACCTTCTATTAAATATTTAGGTATAATCAGCTAATATTTAGTAAAGGCTTTGAGCGGCGCAACGGGTAGAAGGCGGGCGAAAATGCTTCGCAATACATCGTACGATAAACGGACGGGGACGTCGTCCGACAGGCACGAGGGGCCTACACGGTCATGGTATATCTTCCCGATTCGCGACGGTGGCCGCGACCTCTTCCATGAGCCATTTGGGCGTCGAGGTAGCCCCGCAGACGCCGACAGACCGGCAGGCGGTAAACCATCCGGCCTCTATTTCGCCGGCGTCTTCAATCAGGTAGCTGCGGGGATTGGCCGACCGGCAGGCGGCAAACAGCACCTGTCCGTTGGAACTTTTGCGTCCGCTGACAAACAACACAACGTCATGGCGGGCGGCAAAAGCGGCCAACTGCGGCTGGCGTCCGGCCACCTGTCCGCAGATCGTATTGCTGGCTTCAAAAGAAACGCCCGGGTGCATGCGGGCTTTCACCGCCTCGCACAACGCTCGAAATGCCTGCGGGCTATTGGTCGTTTGCGAAAACAGGCGAACAGGGCGCGAGAAATCGACGGCGTCCAACTGGGCGACGTTTTCGACGACTAATGCGTCGCCCCCCAGCTGCCCGATCAGCCCGTTGACTTCGGCATGGCCGCGCTTACCGAAAATAAGCAGCTGGCCGTTTTGCGTTTTGAGTTCGGCATAGCAGGCTTTGATACGCTCCTGTAGCTTCAACACCACCGGGCAGGTGCAGTCCACGATCGTCAGGCGCCGGTCGCGAGCCGTCCGGTAGGTTTCCGGCGGTTCGCCATGCGCGCGGATAAGCACCTTCTTATCCCGCAGGGTCGCCAGTCCGTCGTACGAAAGCACCTGCAAGCCCTTTTTCTTCAGGCGATCCAGTTCGCGGTCGTTATGCACGATTTCGCCCAGCGAAAACAGCTCGCCGGCGTCGAGCATCTGCTCCGCCGTCTGTATGGCGCGAACGACGCCATAGCAAAAACCCGATTTATGATCAATTTCTATATACACGTAGTGAATACTACACAGGATGAGCGACGCGGGCGGCAGCGTTACGCCTCGTTTAGTCTTTTTAACTGATTGAAGAACCATTCCATTTGCTCTTCCGGCGAGAGGCGGCTGTTGTCCAGCAGGAGCGCATCGGGGGCGCGGCGCAGGGGGGTAACGAGCCGGTGCTCGTCCTCGTAATCGCGTTGCCTGACGTTGGCCAGCACGTCGTCGAACGTTACGGTGCGACCCTTCTCTTTCATTTCCCGGTATCGGCGTTCCGCACGTACCTGCGCGTCGGCGGTCATAAAGATTTTCATTTCAGCCTGAGGAAAAACCACCGTCCCGATGTCGCGCCCGTCCATCACGAGTCCCTTGCGACGCCCCATTTGCTGCTGCAAATACACCAGACGCTCGCGCACGGCGGCGATGGCGCTGATACGGCTCACATGACCGGAAACGCGGATACCGCGGATTTCATGTTCTACATCCTCGCCGTTCAGATACGTAGCCCGTTGGCCGTCGGCGTCGTTGACGAAGCGAATATCAATAGCGGGCAACGCGGCGGCCAGCGCGTCTTCCTCCACCTCGCCCTGCCGGGTGATCAGCCCGTGGCGCAGGGCGTACAGCGTAACCGCCCGGTACATCGCGCCGGTATCCACGTACAGGTAGCCCATACGGGCGGCGATAGCTTTAGCGAAGCTGCTTTTTCCGGTAGACGAATGTCCGTCGATGGCAATAATAATTTTATCCTGCATGGTTCTGTTCATTTCCCTGCAAAGGTAAAGGATTTTTTTCAGTCCCGCACCGACGGATTAAAAAAAGGCGTCGTCCTTCCGCCGGCGGCCATCAAGGACGCGCTCCCCCGATCCCCGACAGGCCTCGCCGTCTGTAGCGGAACGTCGCAGCGGGACGTGGCGGCAGGACGTGGCGGCGCGCCGCAACAGGCCGGGAGAGGCCGCCGCCGCCGGACGGTTTTTAAACCTGTTCGGACAAGCCCTTCCCGTCTACAGCGCTTCAGCGAGCCCCTCGAGGTCTTTTCTACGGTTCGACGCCCGGCGGTGCTGCATCGACCTCTTTATCAACCCCATCTTGGCGTTAATGACGGGGACTTTTTACTAAAAGACATAAGACATTTGTCGAATGACACGTGTCATCGAAGTAATGACACGTGTCATTGAAATGATGACACGTGTCATTGAACGAAAAATAGCCGTCGCCGGATAAAAAAGGCCATTCAAACGAGCCGCTTTCGACGACGACGGGTCGGCAGCGAGCGGCGATGGCCTCCGGATTGTTATTTCCTGTCGGGTATACCGGATTTCCGGCTCGCAAACAGGCTTGCAAGCTCGCCGGACGAACGAAATTCGCAGCGCGTCGCCGCCTTTCAGCGGCCATACGGAGGGTTGATTGCGAGGGTTTACTATACTGTTGTGCGAATGTCCGGACGGGGGCGTCGGGTTCCATTTTTTTAAAATACGTATCTTTGCACAGGACAGGCATCAGCGCCTGCGCCCTAAATGGAGTAATATGAAAATTCTGATTATTGACGACGACCGGAGCATCCGAAATACTTTGAAGGGGATTTTGGAATATGAGAAATACAGCGTATCGCTGGCCGGCAACGGGGCCGACGCCCTGCAGTTAGCCCGGCAAACGGCGTTCGACATGGCGTTCTGCGATATTAAAATGGAGGGCATGGACGGCGTCGAAGTGCTGGAAAAGCTGCAAGCCATCCGGCCCGATCTGCCGGTTGTGATGATTTCGGGACACGGCAGTATCGACACGGCGGTAGAATGCATCAAGAAAGGCGCTTACGATTATCTCGAAAAGCCGTTAGACCTGAACCGGATTCTTATCTGCGTGCGCAACGCCGGCGAACGCGCTCATTTAGTAAACGAAACGAAGAACCTGAAGCGGCAAATCGGTAAAACGCCGGAGATCATCGGGGCGTCGGCGGCGATTATGCACATCCGCGAGTTGATTGAGCGCGTGGCGCCCACCGACGCCCGCGTCCTGATAACCGGCCCCAGCGGGACGGGCAAAGAGCTGGTCGCCCGCTGGCTGCACGAAAAAAGCCGCCGCGCCGCCGGGCCGTTTATCGAAGTGAACTGCGCGGCTATCCCCGGCGAGTTGATCGAGAGCGAACTGTTCGGACACGAAAAAGGCTCGTTTACATCGGCCATCAAGCAGCATAAGGGAAAATTCGAGCAGGCTCACGGCGGCACGCTGTTTCTCGACGAGATTGGCGACATGAGCCCCGCTGCGCAGGCCAAGGTGTTGCGCGTGTTGCAGGAAAACCGGATCACCCGTATCGGCAGCGACGCCGATCTGTCCGTCGATGTACGGGTGGTGGCGGCCACCAACAAGCGCCTTCAGGACGAAATGGAGCGGGGCGCGTTCCGCGACGACCTGTACCATCGCATAGGCGTGATTATCATCCACGTTCCGGCCTTAGACGAGCGTCGGGACGACATCCCGCTGCTGGCCGATTTTTTTATTACGCAAATATGCGCCGACTACGGGCGCGCCCGGCCGGTCATTACCGCCGACGCTATCGCCCGGCTGCAAGGGCAGAGATGGAAGGGCAATATTCGCGAATTTCGCAATGTGATAGAGCGCCTGATTATTCTTTGCGACAAAACGATCACGGAGAACGATGTGGAGCGCTATGCGAACCCGGCGGGCGGCCCGGGCTAAGCCCCGCGCCGCCCCCGTCCGTCCGAAAACGACGGTTGCCGTCCGCACGGGCGGCTCCCCCTGTCATCACAAACGCCCTGCCAATGGATATTGACAGGGCGTTTGCTTCTAGACAAAGTGCGAACCACGCAACCGCCGCAACGGTTTGCGGCGGTTGTAGTTGTTTTCGTTAGTCGACCGGAATGGTTTTATTTACATTTTTGCTGCCGACAAGCGCATAGAACAGGAGGTAGGCCAATCCGGCGATCACTACCCAATAGCTGGGCATATAGCCTGCCACGTCGGCAATGAATCCCTGTAATGCGGGAAGTACTCCGCCTCCGCATACCAGTACCATGAATATCCCCGACGCCGCGGCAAGGTATTTGCCCAATCCTTCTACCGCGAGATTGAAGATGCTGCCCCACATGATCGAGGTGCAGAAGCCTATCAATACCAGAAAGGCCGCGTTGATGGGCACATCGAGGAAGCCAAACGAGGTAACGCCGTCTATGCTTTTCAATACCGGTAAAGCGACTTCTATCCTGCTGGGTAAGAAGATCGCAAAAAGCGCCAGTATCAAGCCGATGCTTGATGCGGCGGCGAGCATCGTTTTGCTTGATATTTTTCCGCCGACCGACGCGCCTATTAAGCGCCCGACCATCATCAGCAGCCAATAGGTGCCCGCCACAAAGCCGGCCGTGGTGGTGTTTAGGGGGTTCGGGATGGCCGCGTCTACGAGGAACAGATTTAAAATACCGGGCGTACCGACTTCAACGCCTACGTATACGAAAATCCCGATGGCGCCCAATATGAAATGGCGGAATTTCAAGGCGCCCGACATCAGTTTTCCAAGCGGCTCGGTCGATTGCTCGGCGTGAGGTTCCGGGATGCTGACCAGCCACATTACGATGAATACAACGGCGAATACGCCCATCGCTGCATACATGAAGGGAAAGATGTCCGTGATTTTGGCTTTCGCCGCATCGCCAATCAGCATGCCCACAATCATCGGCGTCAACGTGGCCATTACGGAGTTGAACGAGCCGCCGATTTGAATGAGTTGGTTTCCCTTGTTTCCACTACCGCCCAACGTGTTGAGCATCGGATTAACCACCGTGTTAAGCAAACACATCGAAAATCCTGCAATGAAGGCTCCCGTCAGGTAAATGCCGAAAGCGGCTTCATGCCCCGCATACCCGGAGAGGTATTGAACGCCTACTCCGATAAAACCTACGGCAATAGCTATCAAGGCGGTTTTTTTGTAACCCGCCCGCTGGAGCAGGATACCGCTTGGAATACCCATCACCGCATACGCAATGAAATTGGCTGCATTACCCAATAGTCCGGCAAAGTTTGATACGCCAAACTGATTTTTCAATACGATGCCCATGGGGGCAGCCAGATTTGTAACGAATGATATCATCCCGAAAAGGAGTATCATCATAATGATGGCAACGATGTTGCCTTTCTGTTTTTGTTGTGTCATACAATAAAATTTAAAGTTTAAGTTAAAAAACCCGCTGCAAATGTATACAATTATTAAATGGTGACAAAATTTATTTTATAACAGCCGGCGATTGATTTGCAAAAAGGCGATCGGTGCATGGGGCGCGGTTCGCGATTTCGTTTACGACGCCTCGTAATCCGGTCTTTTTTTCGGGTCGTAACCGGCTAATCTTCCGTTCGCAGTCCGCCGTGCGCACGCCTTACGCATTAATAGCTAATTTCCGTCAGGAAGAGTCCTTTGGCCGGCACGGAATAGCCGACGCCGAATTGATTTTTTTGTTCGATGATCCGGCGCATGTCGTCGCAGGAGATTTTCCCCCGTCCGACGTCAATCAGGGCGCCGACGATGGCACGCACCATGTTGCGAAGAAAGCGGTTGGAGGAAATCGTAAAGACCAGCCCGCTGTCGGTCGGTTCCCAGACGGCCTGCGTAATGCGGCAGAGGTTTGTTTTGGTCTGCGTATGGAGCTTGGCGAAGCTGGTAAAGTCGGTATATTGGGAGAGCATCTGCGCCGCATCGTTCATGGCCTGCCGGTTGAGGGGAAAGGGGATCCATGTAGAGACTTCCGTCAGGAAAGGGTTTTTATGGGTATGTATATAATATTTATAGGTGCGGCTGACGGCGTCGAATCGGGCATGCGCATCGTCGGGCATGGGGACGACGTCGGCCACGCAAATATCGTCGGGGAGGATTCCGTTCAGTTTATGCACGACGCCGGGGTTTTCCGGGAAGTCGGCTAAGCGCAGGCTGTCGAAGTGCGCCGTAAAGCGGGCGGCATGGACGCCGGTATCGGTGCGCCCGGCGCCGGTAGTGAGGATTGTTTCGCCCAACAATATCGACAGGGCGTCGTTCAGCACGCTTTGTACGGTGGAGGCGTTGGCCTGTATTTGCCAACCGTGGTAGTTTGTTCCTTTATAGGAGAGGTTTATAAAGTAGCGCATCGTCGGACGATTTTATAATGGGAAATCGTTGCTCGGAAATAAAACCCGCTTCATCGCCGGCACATCGGGCATTACGCCGGTGAAATAGAAGAACGCGGGGACGGCCTGCCACAATAGCCACGACAGCCCGCTGATGTAGCGAGCATGGCGTTCGGCGGACAGTTTGGCCAGCGGGTTGTGTTTGTAGTCGGCGTCGAGCACCACGTGGGTTTCGTTCAGGGGGAGGTTTTCCAGTGCGGGCGCCATAACGGGCAGGGTGTTTACAACCAAATTGACTTCGGCGAGGTGTTTCGAGACGTCGTCTAACGGCAGGCAGTCCACCTTATAGTGTTTTGCTACCGTTTTGATGCCGGCGATTGAGCGGTTCGCCCAGAACACGCGGGCGCCTCCCTTTTTCAGGGCGTAGGTAGCCGCCTGTCCGGCTCCCCCGGCGCCTAACACAAGGGCGGTTTTGCCCTGTATGGCCACGCCGTTCTGGATAAACGCATCGGTTACGCCGACGACGTCGGTGTTGTAGGCTACCAACTGGCCGCCCTGTCGAAGGACGACGTTGGCGGCGCCTACCTGCTCGACCTCCTTGCTAAATTTGTCGAGGTATACCAGCACTTTCTGTTTATAGGGGGCAGTAACGTTCATTCCCAGCAGGGACAATGAATGAAATAAACTCATGGCCTGTCCGATGGTTGTAGCAGGCAGTAGTTCGTAGGAATATCGCCGGTGATTGTGATAGGCTGCGGCAAACAGGGCGGGGCTTTTGCTGTGCATAATCTGTTGTCCGGTCAGTGCAAATTTCATCATGGCTTGTTTATTTTGTAGTTAAACGATTTATATAAATAGGATGGGCTATTTTGTTTTCCTGTTGTTTTCGGGACGGCATGGGTTCCTGCGGGCAGTCCGACCGTCGATTATTCCTCATTCGGTATGCAGTATTCGGAACAGGGTTTTCAGTTGCGAGACGGAGAGCTGCCCGTCGGCCGAAGGCTTCCCGTTGTCGGGAAAGGCATAGACGAAGGGGGCGCCCAGCAGGCCGGCGGCGATGCGAGAAAAGCGCCCGGCGGCGCCCATACAGAAGGCCAGCAGGTTGGGTTCGGTTTCGTAGAGCGCCAGCACCCGCAGGCTGTCGGTCGACGAGCGGGCGTAGGGGACGATTTTCAGCACGTCGGGGTTCCATGCACGCATTTGCCGCACGAGGGTTTGCAATACGCCGGACGGCGGCGTACCGTCGAAATGATGGTACGAGAGGATCACTTTAGAGCCGTGCGTTCGGGCGTCGCGGAGGAGGCGTTCTTTGTATGGCGCGTCGATTTCCACGTCGACGTAGGCGGCTCCGGCGTGTATGGCGGTTCGCAGGTGTTGTTCGCGTCGGGCGTCCGGCATTTTTCCGGCGCGGCAGGCGGCGATGAGCGGGACGGGCGCCGGTTGGAAAAGCTCTTCCGTTTGCTCGACGGCGAGGGTCATGGTGTCGATGCGGATTTCGGCCATTTCGCTCTGCGCCGCGACCTGCCGGCAGTCCCGATAATCATAGCCGGCCAGCGACGTGCAAAGGACGGGGCGGCGCGGGGCGGCGGCGGCGGGGTTGTGCGGGGAGATCATGCGTTCCATCACCGATTATAGAAATACGTCGCGGTCGGACAGGTCGACGGCCACCTCTACGGCTTTGCCTATCGCCTCTAAGGCGATATAGTGCAGGCGCAGGCCGCTTTTTTTCTTATCGCGGAGGATGGCGTCGTGCAGGTCGGCGGCGGGGATGGCGCACGTAACCGGCAGGCGGAATCGGCGTAGCAGGGCGATAATGCGATCCCGGTCGTCGGCGGCGAGCCAGCCCTGTTTGTGCGAGAAGTGGGCGGCGTAGGCCAGGCCGATACTGACGGCTTCGCCATGCAGGACGTCGTCGGCAGCGCGTTCGATGGCGTGGCCGACGGTATGACCCAGGTTCAGTTTGCGCCGTTCGCCTTTTTCTTTTTCGTCGCGTTCGACGACGGCTATTTTCAGGTCTACGGCGCGGCGGACGATTTCGTCGAGCGTGGTGTGGCGGCGGGCGGCGATGGCGTCGGCGCGCTGTTCTATCAGGGCAAACAGCGAGGCGTCGCAGGCTATGGCGATTTTGATGATTTCGGCTAATCCGGCGAGGTAGAGGCGGTCGCTGAGCGAGGCGAGGGCGTCGGTGGAGCAGAGCACGAAGGCGGGCTGCGTGAAGGTGCCGAGCATATTTTTATAGCCTTGGACGTTGATTCCGTTTTTTCCGCCCAGGGCGGCGTCGACTTGCGCCAGCAGGGTGGTCGGCGCCAGTCCGAAGGCGAGGCCGCGCATGTAGGTGGCGGCGAGGAAGCCGGTCATATCGCATACTAAGCCGCCGCCCACGCCCAGCAGGAAGGTGGAGCGGTCGGCGCCGGCGGCGAGCAGGCCGGCGGTCAGTTGTTCGAGGGTTGTCAGGGTTTTGAGGCGTTCGTCGGCGACCATCGTGATATAGGGAATGCCGGCAAAGCAGCGTCCGAACCACGGTTCGACCTGTTTATCGACAAGGGCGACGACGGTGGCGGGCGCGGGGAGGTATTCGGCGAGTTCGTCGGGGGCAAGCCCCGTAACGACCGGCACTACCCGTCCGTCCGGCAAATTGAGCGAGTGTATTTTCTTCATTCCTGTGGGGGGTGTTCGTTTGGGAGGGGCTACGGCGGCGATGCGGGGGCGCAGGGCGGTTGGCGGTCAGGCGTCGCGCAGGATGCGGATCCGCGCATCGACGGCTATGACGTTTGTGACATTTCCCAATAGGGGGTTGAGGTCCATTTCGGCTATTTCGGGGGCGGCGTCGCAGAGGGCAGCGACTCGTGCGACGACGTCGGCGAAGGCGGTTTCGTCGACGGGTTGCTGCCCGCGGATGCCCCGGATGATTTGGTAGCCTCGGAGCCGGCGGATCATGTCGAGGGCTTCGTCGGCGGCGAGGGGAGCGAGGCCGGCGCTGACGTCGTGCAGGACTTCGACGAAGACGCCGCCCAATCCGCAGAGGACGACATGTCCGAAGGGGGGTTCGCGTTTGGCGCCGGCAAACAGGGGCAGACCGCCGACCATCGGCTGCAGCAGTACGCCGACGACGCCGGGGATTTGCATCAGCCGGTCGTATTCGCGGGCGACGGCGGCAGCGTCGGGGATATTCAGGGCGACGCCGCCCACGTCGGATTTGTGGATCGGGCCGACGACTTTCATGGCGAGGGGGAATCCGAGGCGCGTGGCGGCGCGGACGGCCTCGCTCGACGAGGCGGCGGTCGCTTCGGGGGCGCGGGCGATGCCGGCCGCGTCGAGGAGGCGCCGGACTTCGGCGGGGGGCAGGTAGCCGTCGGCGGCGGCGGCGATGATGGCGCGGATGGCGGCGGGGTCGGGAAGAGGGGGCGGCGGGGCGGCGACGGCGGGGTCGGCGACGGGGCGTTGGGCGTCGACGGGGCGTTGGGCGTCGACGACTTTGGCCAGCGCCTGACCGAAGAGTACCTCGTCGGGGAAGCAAACGTGGCCTTGGGCGATAAACGTGGCTATCTCTTCGCGCGAATTGGTTACGGTCGGCATGATGGCATAGATCGGTTTGTCGGAGCGGCGCATCTGGTCGTCGATCACGCTGTAGACGTCGAAGACGCGCGTCAGTCCGGGGCTTCCGAAGATCACCGCCGTGGCGTCGATCTGTGGGAAGTCGTCGCGGCAGGCGTCGAGGATCCAGCGCAACTGGCGGGCGGTGCCGGTGGCGAGGAAGTCGATGGGGTTGGCGACCGACGATCCGGGGTAGAGGTGTTGCTGTAGGGCGAGGGCTTTGTCGCCGGCGAGGGGCGGGACGTTGATTCGGCGGCGCGAGAGTTCGTCGACGAGCATGACGGCGGGGCCTCCGGCGTGGGTAACGATGGCGACGTTTCGTCCGCGGGGCAGGGGGTGCATCAGGACGCCGGCGACGGTGATCAGTTCGTTGCGGCTGTGGCAGCGGATGACGCCGGCTTTTCGGAAGAGGGCGTCGACGGCCGTATCGGAGCCGGCCATGGCGCCGGTATGCGACGAGGCCGCCCGGCTGCCGGCTTCGCTGCTGCCGGCTTTGACGGCCACGATCCGGGCGCCTTTGCGGACGAGCGACGAGGCATGGTGCAGGAATTTCGCCGGCCGGTCGATGTGTTCGAGATAGAGCATTTTGACGCGGGGGCTTTGGCCGTCGCAGTAGGAGTGGTCGAGGTGTTCGAGCAGGTCTTCGACGCCGGTTTGCGCACAGTTGCCTACCGAGTAGACGTTGGCGAATCGCAGGCCTGTTTGCACGGCGGCGTCGAGGATAAAGACCGCCGTGGCGCCCGAGCCGGTGATAAAATCGACGCCGTCGGGTTCGAGTTCGGGGACGGGCGCGGTGAATACGCCGGCATAATGGGGGGTGAGCACGCCGATGCAGTTGGGTCCTATCAGGCAGACGCCGTGCCGGTTGGCCGTATCGACGAGTTGTTTTTCCAGCGCCGCGCCGTCGGGGCTCTGTTCGCGGAAGCCGGCCGAGAAGACGATGATCGCCCGGGTTTTTTTCTTTTCAGCCAGCACTGCCACCGCCGCCGGGCATAGGGGGGCCGGGATGGCCAGTATCGCCAGATCGACCGCCGGCAGGGTCTCGACCGTGCGGAACACGGGGAGTCCCTGTACGCTGTCGGCCTTTATGTTGACGATATGCAAATCGCCTTGGAAGCCATAGTCGACGAGGTTCTTTACTACTTTTCCGCCGGGCTTGCTCAGGTCGTCCGAGCCGCCGATGACGGCAATACTTTTGGGAATCAACAACTGCTGTGTAATCATCGTAAAATTATATGTGCCGGTTTTATCTTTTTTTTGCACAAAGATAGAAAAAAATAGTGGTTTCTGCATCACGGGGGTGTTCAACCCGGCCGGAGGTCCGGCGTCGCCGACTGCCATTTTGTCGCTCCGAGCGAGGATTTTTGTCGCTCCGAGCGACAATTTTGTCACTCCGAGCGAGGTCGAGCTCGCTCGGAGCGAGAAAATCGGCATTTTCGAAAAGGGCATTTACATTCCCGGAGGGGAAATGCGCACGGGCGACACGCGGAGGGGCAATTTTGCCGGTGTCATTAATAAATGTATCTTTGTAACCAATTTTAGACAACCGGAGATGAAAAAGATTTTTTTAATTATCGAACGCGAATTTTCCATACGGGTGAGGAAAAAATCGTTTATTCTGACTACGATTCTGGTACCCGTGCTGATGGCGGCGCTGATGGTGGTGCCGTTTCTGATACAGTCGCTCAAAGACGTCGAGGCAAAGACGCTGGCGGTGATCGACCGGTCGGGGCTGGCGGCTCAGGCGCTGACGGATAGCGACGAGCTGACGTTCGTGTTCTTCCCCGGGGCGTCGCTCGATTCGCTGAAGGGCGTTTTTCGGGCGCAGGGCTGGTATGCGATCGTCGATATCGGACGGCTCGACGAGGAGCGCCCGCCGGCTATCGGGGTGTATTCGTTCCGTCAGACTAACCTCGACGTGCAAAACCGGATTCGGAGCCGGATGGAGCAGGCGGTCGAAGCCCGTAAATTAGCGTCGTATGCTATTCCGGGGCTCGAGGCAATTCTGGCGTCTATCAAAACGCCGCTGAGCGTCCAGACGTATCTTTGGGACGACGAGGGGCAGGAGAAAGCGAGTTTTACGCTGCTGTATATGGGGGTGGCCTATGTGTTCAGTTTGATGATTTATATGTTTATCACGATGTTCGGCAGCTTGGTGATGCGGGGCGTGATCGAGGAGAAGACCAGCCGGATTGTCGAGATCATCCTGTCGTCGATTAAGCCATTCCAGTTGATGGTGGGTAAAATCGTCGGGATCGCCTCCGTCGGGCTGCTACAGTTCTGTATCTGGGTCGTGCTGACGGCGGCGCTCTACCTCGCGGTGATGCAGGGGTTCCTCGTGCCGGAGGCGGTGTCGGCGGCGGGGGTGGCCGGGGTGCCGGGCGACGTGGCCGGGGCGTCGACGGCAGGTCTCGGGGCGTCGCCCGACCTCCGGGCGATGCTCGAGAGCGTGAATTTCGCGGCGATCATCGGGGCGTTTATCTGTTATTTTCTGTTCGGGTATTTTCTATATGCGTCGCTGTTTGCGGCGATCGGGTCGGCGGTCGAAAGCGAAACCGATACGCAGCAATTAGTGGTTCCGATTACGATCCCGCTCATCATCGGGCTGCTGATTATGATCCATACGTTCCAATATCCCAACAGCCCGCTGTCGTTCTGGTGTTCGATGATCCCGTTTACGTCGCCGATGGTGATGATGGCCCGCATCCCGTTCGGCGTACCGTTCCGGGAGGTCGCGCTGTCGCTGTCGCTGCTGCTGGTTACGTTCGTGGGGATCGCGTGGATCGCGGGCAAGATTTATCGCGTCGGGGTGCTGATGTATGGCAAAAAGCCCGGGTTCAAAGAACTGTGGAAATGGATTTTTTATTAACATGCGTGCCGGACGGCGCCCTGCCTGTAGGGTGAACCGGCCACCAAGAAGGTATCTGATATGAAAAAAATTGGCCAATATATGCTTGTCCTGACGCTGAGCGGGGTGTTGCTGTACTTTGCGTTCCGGGACGTTTCGTGGGGCGAATTGCTTGCGGGCGTCGGGCAGGCCAACGGGTGGTGGATCGCCGCGTCGATGGCCTCGGGGTTTGCGGCGTTCCTGATCCGCGCCCGGCGCTGGCAGTTTATTATCCACCCGCTGGGCTACCGCCCGTCGTTCCGCAACACCTACGACGCGGTGATGCTCACGTATCTCGCCAACTTTGCGATGCCGCGAATGGGGGAAGTCGTCCGGTGCGGGGCGTTGCGGAAGACGGAAAAGATCCCGTTCGAATCGCTTCTCGGGACGGTTTTGATGGAACGGGCGTTCGACGCCGTATGCCTGCTGCTGATTGCGGCCAGCGTGCTGGCGTTGCGTTTTGAAGTGTTCCTCGCGATCTGGCACGAGGTGTCGGCGGCGCCGACCGTGCCGGTCGAAACGTCCGGCGGCGGCGGCGGCGTGGCGGGCTGGCTGTACGTCGCCGCGGGCGTGGCGGTCGTCGTTGCCGGTGCGGTGGTGGCGTTCCGCCGCCGCCGGACATCGCCGGCGGGTAAGCTCAAGCATCTTTGGCGCGGGCTGCTCGACGGACTGAAAGCCGGCTTCCGCCTACAGCGGCGGGGCGCATTCTTCGCCTATACCGCCCTGCTGTGGGTGGCCTACTGGTTGCAGGCCGTTACCGTAATGCTTGCCATGCCCGAGACAATGCACCTGGGCCCCGTCGACGCCCTCTTTTTGATGGTGGTCGGCGGATTGGGCTGGGTCGCGCCGGTGAATGCCGGCATCGGCGCCTATCATTTCCTCATCAAGTGTGCGCTGCTGATCTACGGCGTCCACAACGGCGTGGTCTTCGCTACGATTTCGCACGAAACGCAGTCGCTGGTGATGATTGTCTTCGGCGTCGTCTCGTGGATTTCGGTCTTGTGGGTCGGTCGGAAGCGTCCGGGCCGCGATCAGGCCTGAGGCCTCCCGACCGTCCCCGCCGCCGTTGCGTCAATGGATCCGCCCGACCCTGTCGACGCCCCGCAATTGCTTCAAGTGGTGAATGAGCATATCGAGTTGCTTGTTGTCCCTGACCATCACCTGCACCTGCCCGCTGAACGCGCCGCTGCCGTTGTCGGCCAGATTGACGGATCGCAGGACGCAGTGGAGCCGGGTGATGGTCTCGGTGATGGTGGGTATAAGCCCGGGTTCGGCGTCGCCGCTGATGCGCAGGTTGACCGGAAAGTTGGTCGCCAGCGTCGCCGCCCGCCATTTGGCCCGGAGCACGCGATAGGGATACTTTTCCAGCAGCCGCGCCGCATTGGGGCACGAGTGGCGGTGGATTTTAATTCCGTCGGCGACGGTAACGAACCCGAAGACGTCGTCGCCATAGATCGGATTACAGCATTTGGCGAGTTTATAGTCGGCGCTGTGCAGTTTTTCGTCGATAATGAGGTAGTCGCCGTCGGCCGCCGGGCGTTCGTCGAGGGCTGCGGCCACAGTCCGGTCGGGCTGCGGCTCGCCGGCCGGCGCCGCCGTGATGATTTCCTTCACCTGTGCAATATCGATCTTGGCGCCGGCCAGCCCGGCATACAGCTCGGTGATCGTTTTCAATTTATAATGCTTCAGCAGTTTGTTCAGCGCCTCGTCGGAGAGGACGAGCTTCCAGTTTTTCAACCGGCGTTCGAGCAGTTCGCGGCCTTCCCGCGCCCGTTTGGTCTCTTCTTCGCGCAGCCGCTGTTTGATCTTAGCCCGCGCTTTCGACGTTACCACGTGGTTGAGCCAGTCGCTCGTGGGCTGCTGGTTTTTGGCGGTGGCGATTTCGACCATATCGCCGGTATGGAGGACTTCCTTGATGGACGCCATCCGCCCGTTGACTTTGGCGCCGGCGGTGTGCAGCCCCAGATTGGTATGCAGGTCGAACGCAAAATCCAGAACGGTAGCGCCTGTCGGCAAACGGCGTAAATCGCCGGCAGGCGTGAGCACGATTATTTCATTCAGCGTAATAGTAGTAAGGGCTTGCTCATCGGCTTCGCCGGGCGCCTCGAGCAGCCGGCGAACCTGATCGAGCCATGTCTGCATGCTCCCCAAATCCTGCACGCCCTTATATTTCCAGTGCGCCGCCACGCCGCGCTCGGCGGCCTCGTCCATAGAGGTGGTGCGGATTTGCACTTCCAGCGCATGGCCGTCGCGGGTTTTGACGGTCGTATGCAACGACCGGTAGCCGCTGCTTTTAGGCTTACTGATCCAGTCGCGGAGCCGGCTTATGTCGGTGTCGTAATATTTCTCGACCAGCGAATAGACCTTCCAGCAGGCGGCGTCTTCCGTCTCCCTGTGGGGCGGCGTGTGGATGATGATCCGGCTGGCGAACACGTCGTAGACTTTTTCAAAATCAATTTTCTGCACTTGCATTTTTTTCCAGATGGAATATACGGACTTTGTCCGGCTTTTGATTTCATAGCGCATTCCTTCCTGTTGCAGCGCGAGTTCAATAGGGCGGATGATTTCCTGCAAAAACTTCTCGCGCTCGCCCGACGTGCTTTTCAGTTTATTCGTAATATGCCGGTAGGCTTCGGGTTCGGTGAATTTCAGCGACCGGTCTTCCATCTCCGACTTGATATTGTAGAGCCCCAACTGGTGTGCCAGCGGCGCGTAGAGCAGCAGGGTCTCGGTCGCCTTCTTATGCTGTTTCGATTTGGGAAAAAAATCGAGCGAGCGCATCACCTCCAGCCGGTCGATGAGCTTGATGATCGCCACGCGCGGATCGGTCGAATAGGAGACGATGAGCTTGCGGAAATTGTCGGCCTGTAGGCTGG
Source organism: Prevotellaceae bacterium (assembly GCA_031258415.1). Taxonomy (GTDB): domain Bacteria; phylum Bacteroidota; class Bacteroidia; order Bacteroidales; family UBA932; genus JAIRKX01. The sequence continues at coordinate 9,785 of JAIRMW010000136.1, read as the reverse complement.
TCTGCTTGATGTCGATGGCCGCAATGCGGTTTAGCCCGATGACGATGTCGGTCGTTTCGTCGCCGTACGTTTTACGCATTCCAGCTTCCCTGCTTTTTTGCAGCGCGGCGATTTCTTTCGGCGTTTTTCCGCTTCCTTTTTTTTCCTCGAGCCTCGTCGCCTCGTGCAGCAGCACCGCCACCACCGATGCGGCCATCAGTCCGACGTCCTCGACCGTCATCCGTGCGACCGTCAGGGCGTGATACAGGAGGGGATCGCCGTTTTCGCGCCGTTCGCCTTCCAGCGCAGCGGCCGCTTCTCCGCAGGCGCGGCTTATCAGCGCCCGCTCCTGCGCCGCAAAATGAGCGCACGCATCCAATAACCATTGTTCATTTCGTTCTACCATGTTGCTCGGGATTAAAACGCTGCAAATATAGGAAAATCACCGAAAAACACGCTCTCTGTTCAGTGCCTGCCGGTACTGCTCCGCGTTTCGGTTGTGTTGCGCAAGGGTGGCGGCAAACAGATGGTAGCCGCTAAAATCGTCCTTGGCGCAAAAATAGAGGTAGTTGTGATGCTCGTACCGGAGTACGGCGTCGATAGCGGCAATCGACGGGATGCAGATAGGCCCCGGCGGCAGTCCCGCGTATTTATAGGTATTATAGGGCGATTCGATCGCCTTATGGCGGTCGAGCACCCGTTTGATAGCGAAGTCGCGACAGGCGTATTTAAGCGTAGGGTCGGCCTGTAGGGGCATGCGCCGGTGCAGCCGGTTGATGTAGACGCCGGCGACGCGAGCCATTTCGTCGATTTTGTTGGTTTCCTCATTGACGATAGACGCCAGCGTCGTTACCTCGTCGCGCGTCAGGCCTGCGGCAGCGGCTTGCCGGAGGCGCGTGTCGTTCCAGAATGCCTGCGACTCCTTTTGCAGGCGCTGCAAGAGTTGTTCGGCAGAAATCGTCCAGTAGACCTGATAGGTATTGGGGATAATCATGGCGGGGATCGTAGCCGGCGTGTAGCCGAGGCGCCGTATCAGGAGGGTGTCGGACAGTACGTGGTAGAGCGTGGCGGAGTCGATTTCGATGGATCGCGCAAGGATGGCGGCCAGCTTGCCGTTATCCCTGATATGGCCGGCGATGACGATATTAACCGCATCCTGCGTGCCGGTTTTCAGTTTACGTATCAGTTGTTTGTTGGTCATGCCGGCGGCGATTTTGTAGCGTCCCGGACGCACTTTCTGCACATAGTTTTCGTCCTGCGCGGCGCGGACAAAAGTGTTTTCGTTCTGTAGCACGCGGGCGCTCCGCAGGCTGTCGAGCACGCCGTCGAATCCGGCGCCGGTGGGGATATGCAACGCCGCGTCGGACGTTACATTGCGGGTATAGAACGTCGTGTAGATACGGATAACCCCCTCGGCAATATAACCGATACACAGCAGGGATACCAGCAGGATTATCAGTAATAAATAACGTTTGGCTTTATAACTCATCGGATGTTTGGGTTCGCATTTGTCGTGCAAAGGTAACTAAAAATATTTTTGTATATTTGTTCTATATTTTATTTTATTTCATTCATTATGACAACAATTAAAACAACGTACACCGGACAGCTACGCACCGAGATACTGCACGTAGCGTCGGGACAACAAATCATGACCGACGCGCCGCTCGACAATCACGGCAAGGGCGTGTTTATTTCGCCTACGGATATTTTTACGGCGTCATTCGCCAGCTGTATCTTCACCATCATGGGGATTGCGGCCGAAACGCACGGGTTCGCCATCGACGGCATGACCGCCGAGACCACCAAAGTGATGGCCGACCATCCGCGTCGCGTGGCAAAAATCAACATCGTCATCACCATGCCGCCCAATACGTATTCCGCGCGGGAACGGCGCATCATCGAAGCCGTACCCCGCAACTGTCCCGTCGGGCACAGTCTGCATCCTGATATTGAAACGGAAATTACATTCGTATTTTAAATTAATGAACGGTGAACAATGTCAAGCGAGAACAAAACAGTCTGCATTACCGGCGCCACGTCGGGCATTGGCGAGGCTGTGGCGCGGCGATTAGCGGCCGACCGCTATGATTTAATTATGACCGGTCGCCGCCACGACCGCCTGACGGCGCTGGCGGAGCAATTATCGACCGACTGCGGCGTGGCGACCTTGCCGTTATGTTTCGACGTGCGCGATCCGCAGCAGGTCGAAGCCCATATCGGCCGCCTGCCCGAACGCTGGCAGGCTATCGACGTGTTAGTGAACAATGCCGGCTTAGCCGTCGAACTCAGGCCTGTGCACGACGGCCTGTTAGACGATTGGGAACGGATGATCGACACCAACCTCAAAGGGATGCTTTATATGACGCGCCTCGTGGCGCCCCGCATGATCGCCCGGCGAACGGGACACATTATTAATATAGGCTCTATTGCCGGCCGCGAGGTGTATCCCAACGGCAACGTATATTGCGCCACCAAGCAGGCCGTTGATGCACTCACTAAGGGCTTGCGGATGGAATTGCTGCCCTTCGGCATTCGCGTATCGCAGGTAGCGCCGGGCGCGGTAGAGACCGAATTTTCAATCGTGCGCTTCAAAGGCGACCGGCCACGCGCCAATGCGGTGTATAGCGGCTTTGAACCGTTGCACGCCGCCGACGTGGCCGACCTCATCGCCTATATGATCGGCTGTCCGCCGCACGTCAATATTGCCGATGTGTTAATAGTGCCTGCGGCGCAGGCGTCGACGACGTTATTCGAGAGGGATCGGGCGCACTAAGGCTTTACCGCTCGCAGCATGTGCCGCTTTCCGGCGGCGCCCTGCAAGCGACGGAGCTCAAACCCGGCCTGCCGCAGGGCTGTTTTAACGCTCCCTTTGGCCGAATAGGTTACCAGCGCCCCGCCGGGGTAGAGACCGGCGTAGAGGGTACGGAACAGGGCTTCCGTCCACAAATCGGGCTGGACGTCGGGAGCGAAAGCGTCGAAGTAGATCAGGTCGAACCGGGACGCCGGCTGATAGTCGCGCAGGTCGATGCAACGTTTGCACAACGAAAAACGGGGCGACAGGCGCGTCGTTCGTTCCCATGGCAGGCTGTGCAGGCGCTCCAGCCGGCCGTTGTCGGGCAAGCCTAATACCGTACTGTAATTCAACCGGGCGACGACGTCGGCCGGTAGCGGGTATTTTTCAATCGCTTCGTAGTATACGCCGGCGCTGTCGTGGTCGCCGTCGTGGTCGCGGTCGGCCTCGAGCCATGTAAGCAGCGCATTCAACCCCGTCCCGAAACCCGCTTCGAGGATGCGCAGCGGAGTGTGTGCCGTATTTTGACGGCTATAGCGAAATCCCGCTTCAATAAACACATGCCGCGACTCCTGCACCGCTCCGTTTACCGAATGGTAGTGCTCGTTCAAGGCCGGCACGTAGAGGCTGTGCGCCCCGTCGGCAGTAGTAATCAACTGGCTGTTCATGGTGCAAAGGTAGCTATTTTGCGGCCATCGGCCTACGCCGCATTTGTCACAAAATGCCCTATCGCGTCATTTTTAGTTGTACGCGCTTGGAAAAGCGATGTTTTTCCTGTAATTTTGTCCCTTCAAACGCCCCTCCGCGCTCCGTAGCGGAGGGCGACTGGAGAACGCGCGCAATAAATAACTAACTAATATACGTAACCCAACTATGAAACGCTTGGCTATAGGGTTTCTCTTAACAGCAGCGGCGACCACCGTGTCCGCACAGACCGTCGAACAGGTCAAAAACAATAATCACTACTATTGGGGCGAGGGCGTGGGTAAAACCACGACGCAGGCCGACAAGGAAGCGCTGTCGATGCTTATCGGAAGTATTTCGACGACGGTGGAAAGCAAGTTCAGCGTGCAAAGCAGCGAAGCGCTGCACGACGGAAAGGCGCAGCATACACAATATGTCCATTCGCTGGTGCAAACCTATTCGAGCGCGGCTATCAAAAACACCGAAATCCTCAGTTGGGGCGAAGAGCCGGAAGTGCATGTATTCCGGTTTGTCAAGCGGGCGGAAATCTATAAGATTTTCACCGACCGCAGAGCTAAAATCGAAGAATTTGTCGCGATAGCCGTCCGCGCCGAGACACAATGGCGGGTGGCCGACGCTCTCCGTTATTATTATTGGGCCTTGCTGCTGCTGCAAAGCCATCCCGACGCGACCGAGATCACGACGGAAATCAACGGCGAGCCGCGCCGGTTAGACGTCCATATCCCGGAACGGATCAATGCGCTGCTCGACAACCTGTCGTTCGCTGTGGCCGGTAAACAGTCCGACGACGGCGCTATCACGCGCTACCTGCTCGACATCCGCTATGACGGCCAGCCGGTGGTCAATGGCGACTATTCGTTTTTCGACGGACGCAACTGGTCGGAAACGATTGCCGCACGCGACGGAAAAGGCGTGGCCGAAATGACCGGCGACAGCCGGCTGCACGAAAACCTGCGCATCAAAATAGAATACGCCTTTGAAAACGAATGGCACATCGATAAGGAAGTAGACGACGTGCTGCGCAAAGTGGAGCCGGTTATTTTCAAAAAGAGCTATATGGATGTGCCGCTTCTTACGCCGCCGCCGCCCCCCGCCACTCCCGCCGCCACGCCCACGACAGACGAAACGCCCCTCCTGCAGGAGGCCGACGGCGGCGCCTATCTACCGATGCTCGAACGGGTCGAAAAGGCGATACGGACAAAGCGCTACGAATCGGTACGCGACTGCTTCACCGACGAAGGCTACGAGATGTTTACCCGATTAGTGCAATACGGCAATGCGGTAGTCCTCGCATCGCCGACCTACCGGTTTATGGCGTTTGAAGACGGCGTCATGGCGCGGGCGCTGCCTATGCGCTTCAATTTTTCCAATAACCGGCGGCAGTTTATCGAAAACGTCGTATTCAATATTGCGCAGGCCGACGGCAAAATCCGCTCCCTGTCGTTTGCGCTGCCCGACAACGTCTGTCAAGAAATCGTGCAGCACGGACGCTGGGGCGAATATTCGCGCTTAGCCATCATCGATTTTATCGAAACCTACAAAACAGCCTACGCCCTGAAACGCCTCGATTTTATCGAATCGATATTTTCGGAAAACGCGCTGATTATTGTAGGAAAAGTAGTGAAAAACTATACGGGCGCCGAACAGCGGCTGGCGCCCAATACCGTCCGGCTCACGCAATACAAAAAAGAACAGTATATCCGACAGCTCGGGACGGTCTTCCGCAGCAACGAATACGTCAACCTCCACTTTACCGACATCAGCGTCAAGCAGGCAGGCGCGGGCGGCGAGATATACGGGATTCAGCTCAAGCAGGATTATTTTTCGACTAACTACGGCGATACCGGCTACCTTTTCCTGATGGTCGATCTCAACAGAACGACCGAGCCGCTGATCCATATCCGCACTTGGCAGCCGGAGAAAGACCCCGATTTCGGATTGTATGACATCACCCATTTTTAACGCACTATGAAACGCATCCTCCCCCTCGTCGTAGCCTGCTGCCTCGCCGCCGGACTGCCGGCTGCCGCGCAGGAACTCTCGGTCGTGGAATTTTACGCAAACGGAGCCGACCAGTCGGCGCGTATCACCGACCGCCGCACAGACCGGAACAATAAAACCTGCGCGATTGTGAAAATTGAAACGCCGCTGGCATGGTCGGACTTCACGTTCGAAGCCGGCATGGCGGGCATTGAGCATTCCGAGCCGCGCACAGGCGAAATATGGCTCTACCTCTCGCCGGGCACGCGGCGACTGACCCTCAAACACGCGCATCTGGGCGTATTGCGCGACTATGAATTTAGCGAACCGTTGCGCGAAGCGACCGTATACATTATGAAACTCCGGTCGGGAACGGTGCGGACGGTCGTCGAAGAAACGCCCGCATTCCAGTACCTCGTCATCCACTGCGCCCTCAAGGGAGCGACCGTCAAAATCGACGACGCCGCGCCCGAAATGTTCCTCAGCGGAAAATTCAGCAAACCCCTCCCCTACGGCAAACATGCGTATACCGTAGAAGCGCCGTTGCACCATCCGGTAAGCGGGCTGGTGGAAATCACCGCCGGCAAGCCGGAACCCATCCATGCGACGTTGCGACCGGCGTTCGGCAAATTAACCATACATACGCAGCCCGAACAAGGCGCCGAAGTACTGATCGACGGCGAATGGCGCGGCGTTACGCCATTGACCGTCGATACGCTACGCAGCGGCAAACATACCGTCCGCGCCTTCAAAAACCTCTTCATTCCCGTAACGGAAGACTGCGTCGTACACGACGGGCAGGCCACGACGGCGCAGCTGACCCTGCCCTCCAACTTTGCCACGCTCGCCTTCCGCGCCGACGGCGACATTTATATCAACAACGAGCGCAAAGCCGCCGGCACATGGAACGATCGCCTGACGCCGGGGCTCTACAACGTCGAAGTGCGAAAACCCTCGCACCGCTCGTCGTTTGCGACCATCGAGGCACGCAACGGCGAACAGCGCACGATCAACCTCGACCCCCCCAAACCCATGTACGGCATGTTGGACGTAACCGTTGCGGCACATATCGAAGCCGCCGTACTCGTCGACGGCAAACGGCAGCCGGGCGCGACGCCGATGGTCGTAAACGAAATACTGGCCGGCGAACACGAAATCACCCTCACCGCCGACGGCTATGAACCCTACACGGAAAAAATACAGATCGCCGAAGGCCGAATGGCTACGCTACAGGCCACCCTGCGGGAAAAACCCAAAACGGCCACGCTAACCGTCGACGCCAACGCCGCCGGCGCAACCGTCAATATCAACGGCGCGTATGCCGGAACGACGCCCCTTACCCAGACCGACCTCAAGCCCGGCAAGGCGACCGTCGCCTTCAGCCATTACCGCTACAAACCCCTCACCCAAACCGTCACCCTCCGCCCGGGCGCGAACGAACTCTACGGCCAGTTGAAGGAAAAATGGACGATGCCCCCCGTCAAGGGACGCGCATTCGCAGAATACCTCTACGCCCCGGCGTCGCCCTTCGGCGTATCGATAGGCTACTGCAAACGCTGGGGCGCCTACCTCCGATACAAGGCCGATCGCCTCTTCTCGCTCATCGCCAACGACGAATCCGACTCCCGCACCCTCTATACCGCCAACGACTACCCCGACGTTACCGACAGCGACCTCAATAAAGACTCCCGCGAAGTCCGCCGCGAAGCCTTCACCGCAGGCGTGATGTTCTACCTCGCCGGCGGCTTCTACCTCCATGCCGGCGCCGGCTACGGCGTCTACGGGGAAGCCTTCCGCCTCAAAACGCCCGACGTCGCCTACGCAGAGCGCCCGCTCGACTCGGAACTGTACGACTTCGACAGCTACTTCTGCCCCGACCTGCAACAGGGACTGGAATTAGAAGGAGGCCTGAGCTATTCGTTCAGCTACTTGTATTTTTCGGTCGGCTACCATCTGCTCACGCTCACAGGCAGCGACTCGGTCTTCGGCAGCTTTCATGCCGGCTTCGGCGTCGCTTTTTAGCGCCCCCCCGAACGCCCAACGTCAAAATACCCTGCGCATTAATCAATCCCCCTGAAGGAAATGACAACTCCCTTCAAGGAAACAACAATCCCCCTGAAGGATCGGTAATTCCTTTGAAGGAATCGGTAATTGATTTTCGATACTCGATTTTCGATTTTCGACTGGCGGCGCGGGTCGAGCGTCGAGCGTCGAGCATCGAGCATCGAGCGTCGAGCATCGAGTATCGAGCGTCGAGCGTCGAGCATCGAGTATCGAGCGTCGAGCGTCGAGCATCGAGTATCGAGCATCGAGTATCGAGCGTCGAGCGTCGAGCATCGAGTATCGAGTATCGAGTATCGAGCATCGAGTATCGAGCGTCGAGCATCGAGTATCGAGCGTCGAGCGTCGCAAAGTCGCACATCGCACATTATTCATTTAAATTATGTATATTTGTTATATAAAATTTTTATACGATGACTACAAAACTGAATGCAAATCCATTAGTACAATATTTACAAAAGCCGTCCGGCGACTTTACCAAAGCCGATATTCTGAAATTTATTGAAAACAACGGCGTACGGATGGTCAACTTCCGCTACGCCGGCAGCGACGGGCGGTTGAAGACCCTTAATTTCGTGATTAACGATTTTCGGTATTTAGATACGATCCTTAGCAGCGGCGAGCGGGTCGACGGCTCCAGCCTGTTTTCCCATATTCAGGCGGGGGCGAGCGACCTCTACGTCATTCCGCGTTTCGCGACGGCGTTCCTCAATCCTTTTAGCGAAGTCCCTGCGATCGACCTGCTCTGCGCCTTTTTCGACAAGGACGGCACGCCCTACGACGATGCGCCCGAGCGCCTGCTGCATAAAGCGCACCGGGCGCTGACCGACGCCACAGGCCTGACTTTCGAGGCGATGGGCGAGCTGGAATACTATACGATCAGCCCTGTCGACGAGCTGTTTGCCGGCGCCGACCAGCGCGGCTACCACGAGTCGGAGCCGTTCTGCAAGGGGGCGCCCTTCCGTACCGCCGCGATGCGGGCTATCGCGCAGGCCGGCGGCCAGCTGAAATACGGGCATTCCGAAGTGGGGCATTTTACGCTCGACGGCCAACTGTATGAACAGCATGAGATCGAGTTTCTCCCCATCCGCCTCGAAGACGCCGCCGACCAGCTGGTGATTGCCAAATGGATTATGCGCACGATGGCACGCCGCTACGGGCTACCGATCACCTTCGCGCCCAAGATTACGTCCGGCAAGGCCGGCAGCGGTATGCACATTCATACGCGCCTGCTGAAGGAGGATCGAAATGCGCTGATTGAGAACGGACAGTTGAGCGCTGTCGCGAAACGGGCTATCGCCGGCTACCTGTCGCTGGCGCCCTCGCTGACGGCTTTCGGGAATACCAACCCGACGTCCTATTTCCGGCTGGTGCCCGATCAGGAAGCGCCTACGGGTATCTGCTGGGGCGAGCGCAACCGGGCGGCGCTGGTGCGCGTCCCCTTGGGGTGGTCGGCGGGCGGCGGGATGTCGAGGAGGGTCAATCCGCTGGAGCCGCCGCAGGACGTCGACTTCTCCCGGAAACAGACCGTTGAGTTTCGGTGCTCCGACGGGTCGGCCGACGTTTACCGGCTGCTCGCCGGACTGGCCGTAGCCGCCCGCCACGGACTGACGATGGACAACGCGCTGGAGGTTGCCGATCGCACCTGTTCCGACGTCGCCGGCGCCGGCGACCGTCGCGCCGCCATGCCGTTCGAGCGCCTGCCCGCTTCGTGCGCCGAATCGGCCGATGCGCTGGAACGTCAGCGGGAGGTTTATGAGCAGCACCGCGTGTTCTCGCCGGGCATGATCGACGGGATCGTCGCCGGGCTGCGGGCGTTCGACGACCGCCGGCTCCGGCAGGAGATAGCCGAGCAGCCCGACCGGATGCAGGCGCTTATCAAACGCTATTTCCACTGCGGATAGAGCCCGGCGCGATGCGCGATACTCGATGTTCGATACTCGACTTTGCGACATGCGATGCGCGACTGCGACATGCGAAGGCTTTTCAACGCGCCGTTTGGTGCGCTTAACGCCATTATCCATTATTTTTGTACCTTTGCGATGCACTAAATTTTTGGGACGATGTCTGTAAATAAACTTATCCTGGGCGACAATCTCGAAATCCTGAAGGGGATGGCCAACGAGACGGTAGACCTGATCTACCTCGATCCGCCGTTTTTCTCGAACCGCAATTACGAGGTGATCTGGGGCGACGCGGGCGAGGTGCGCAGTTTTCAAGACCGCTGGGCCGGCGGGATGGAGCATTATATCGCATGGCTCAAGGA
>JAIRMW010000064.1 GCA_031258415.1 Prevotellaceae bacterium | reverse complement strand
GCGCGCCTACTTACTCGAGTAGGCGCGCCTACTTACTCGAGTAGGCGCGCCTACATACTCGAGTAGGCGCGGCTACTTACTCGAGTAGGCGCGGCTACTTATTGACGTAGTCGTCGCTACATGCTGACGTAGTCGCCGATACTCGTTGACGTAATTATAGCCATGCGCTAATATAGTTATAACCTATATACTGAAGCGATTATGATTATATGCTGACGTAGTCGCCGATACTCGTTGACGTAGTCGTAACTCCTTACTGACGTAGTCGCGGTTACTTACCGGAGCAGGCTCGGAAGCGTTGAAAGTTGGCCGCCCTGCGGCGTTGAATGTTAAAAATGGAGAGTTGGCCGGAGGCCATTCATGTCAATAGCAAGAGCGTCGCCCGCGCAGCCCATTCCCCGTCAGGGGATGGATGGCCTACGGCCAACGGTTGAGGATGGGGGGCGTTTTCTATTGATATGGTTGCCCTGACGGCCAACGGTTCGCCAACGACTCTCTGTGCCCCTCTGTGCGCTCTGTGTTCCTTTTTTCTTGCACAGAGGACACGGAGGGGCACAGAGGGACACAGAGGAATGGCCGCGGCGGAGCGCATTTCCCGTCACCTTATTTTTAAAAACAAAACAACCTCAGTAGCACGGGAAGCCCCACTAATCGCGAAGCAATGCTTGCGCAAAATCGCCGTACAGATCGTCTATGTGTTCCAGCCCGACCGATATGCGAATGGTGTTTTGACTGACGTCCATGCGTTGGCGAAGCGCTTCGGAGAAGGTTCCGAAAATGGTGCTGGCCGGATGGATAGCCAGTGTTTTATGGTCAAACAGATTGGTGGCGCGACGGATTAGCTTCAGCCGGTCAATAAACCGGAATGCCGCCTCCCGCGAAACCACATCAAAAGTAAACATGGCGCCCGGATACTCGCCAAATTGCCGGCGACTAACGTCCCGGAACGGATGTCCTTCCAACGCCGGGTAGTTGACGGACGCTACGCCGTCCAACGGCCGTACCTTAGCGGCTAACGCGCGGCAAGTAGCGGCGGCACGCTCGTAGCGGATAGCCACCGTTTCCAGTCCGGTTAGCTGTTTTGCGGCCACCTCCGGCGTCATGCAGGCGCCCAAGTTCCGATGGATTTCCCGACGTATTTTAAGCGAGAACGCCGACAGGCCGTCTTGACCCGCCAATGTGCGCAATTTGGAGGACTGGCGCCAGTCGTACGAGCCATAGTCCAGCACCAGTCCGCCCAATGAAGTCGCCCCGCCTGAAATATATTTGGTAGACGACACCACTTCGACGTCTACCCCAAACGCCGCCGCTTTAAAAGCCGTAAACGGGACAATCGTTGTATCGGCAATCAATGGTACGCGATGCTTTTTGCAAATCTCCGACAGGGCTTGCAAGTCGGCCACTTCCATTTGGGGATTGGTAATGGTTTCCAGAAAGACGGCGCAGGTGTTCCGGTCTAATTGCTTTTCCACCTCCGCCACATCAGACAGGTTGCAGAAGCGGGGTTCTACGCCAAAATCGTTCAATGTAAAAGCAATCAGCGAGTAGGTATTCCCAAACAAATGCGGCGAAGTAACGATATTGGCGCCGGCCTGAGCAACGGCTATGAATGTATTGGCAATAGCGGCCATGCCCGAATTGAAAGCAATCACTTCGTCCGCGCCGGTCAATGTCTTTACGCGCTGTTCAAAATACTGTACCGTGGGGTTCGACACGCGCGAATAGACATGTTCCGGCGATTTTCCCGTAAAGGCCGCTTCCATTTGCGCCGCCGTCTCAAATTCATACGCTACCGCCTGATAAACGGGCATACTTAAAGCGCCATACGCATCTTTTAACGGATAGGGCGCATGTAGCATCTGTGTTTCGGGAGAACCTGTAGGAGGATTGATCGCATTCATATAAAAGCATTTTTTTAAAAAGCGCACAAAAATACGAAAAATTTTAGAACCGGCGGGCGGAAAGGAAACGTTGTTCAATGCGTTATTTTTCTGGTATGCCGGTCGTTATTTTTCACTGATTTTGCGCTATTGACGCACCATTGATCGTTGTTTCGCCAACCGATTAGATAAATTTTTCCGTTCGTAAAAAACATCCTTACGAGTTTCTTTGCACGTGTTTACTAAAATTTATTTTGTCCAATTAAAAAAACTTCGTTATCTTTGCCCGACAAATGCGAAATAAATCAAATATTAATAGATATGAAGATGAAAAAAGTTTTTACCATTGCCTTGTTAGCCATAACTGCTTGGCTTTTTTCCGCTTGTAATCTTTTCAAATCAAGCGCAGGAAGTTCTTCCACTACAGGATGGGCCTATAACGACCCGAAGTTCGGTGGATTTGAAGTAAAAACCGCATCGGAACAGGTAACGGGTCCGGGCCTTGTATTTATCGAAGGCGGCGTTTTTGTAATGGGACAAGTAGAAGAAGACGTCAATTATGAATGGAATAATCAACCACGGCGTGTAACGGTCGATTCGTATTATATCGACGAAACGGAAATACGCAATGTCGATTATCGCGAGTACATTCACTGGCTACAAAGGGTATATGTCTCATACCCCGAAGTGCTTCGCAACGCATTGCCCGATTCGCTCGCATGGCGCCGGCAATTAGCCTATAACGACCCCTATGTTACGACCTATTTCCGGCACCCGTCCTATAATGATTATCCGGTGGTAGGCGTAAGCTGGCGACAGGCCAACGACTATTGCTTGTGGCGTTCCGACAGGGTCAACGAAATATTGCTGTATAAACATGGCATCTTAAAACCGGATCCCGAGCAGAAAGATGCGAATAACTTTAATACAGAAGCATACTTAACAGGCCAGTATGAAGGCGTCGTCGGAAAAAATTTGCGCGACTATTCGCAACTCGACTCCAAAGCCACCCGCCGCGTCAAGCCCGACGACGGTATTCTATTACCCAACTACCGCCTCCCGACAGAAGCCGAATGGGAATACGCCGCACTGGCTCAAATTGGCTCAACCACCGATGAGCGGATCACAGAGCACCGGATGTATCCGTGGAGCGGCTCGTCAATTCGTAGCGCAGAGAAAAAATCACGGGGACGATTTTTAGCGAATTTCCAACGGGGCAGAGGCGACCTGATGGGAGTCGCAGGCCATCTGAACGACGGCCATGCGTTGCCCGCGCCGGTACGTTCCTACCTGCCGAACGATTACGGACTGTACTGCATGGCCGGTAACGTCAACGAATGGGTGGCCGACGTGTACCGCCCCTCGTCGTCGTCGGTGGTAGAAGACTTCCGTCCGTTCCGGGGGAATGTATTTACCGAACTGTTGCGCGACGAAGAAGGAAACTATTTAGAAAAAGACTCGTTAGGCCGGCTACGCCGCGACACTATCGGCTTTCAGGGAGACGCCCGTTATAATTATCAGGTAGGCGACAACCGTAATTATGCCGACGGCGATATTTTATCGTCGTTAGATTATGCTCAAAACAGAGAGCTGACGCCAAAAAATGAAAGCTCCGACCGCATGTATGACCAGGGCGAAGGCGCGTCGCACCGCGGCATGTCGAGCCTGATTAGCGATAAATCACGGGTATATAAAGGCGGCTCGTTCCTCGATCGCGCCTACTGGCTAAGCCCCGGTACCCGCCGCTTTCTGGACGAAGACCGCTCGTCGATAGACATCGGGTTCCGCTGCGCCATGGACAAAGTCGGCGCGCCCAAGCGAAGCAAATAAGCACCCCCCAACGCTATTTCCCGGGGTGGAACGTTTATATCAAATCTACCAACAACATCCCATTGTTTGTACCGACAGTCGTACAATAACAGTGGGATGTTTATTTTTTGCCTTAAAGGGAGCCCGGTTTGACGGAAACCGGTTTGCCCTACAGGCGCTGGAAAAAGGCGCTGCCCGCGCGGTGGTAGACGACGCCTCGCTGCCGACGCACCCTCAACTGTGGCTGGTAGACGACGTACTCGCCGCGCTGCAAACCCTCGCAAACAGGCATCGCCGGACGTTAAACATCCCCGTGATTGCCGTTACCGGCACTAATGGAAAAACGACGACCAAAGAACTCCTCGCCCGAGTACTGGCTACCCGCTATCAAACAGGCGTAACACAGGGCAACCTGAATAATCACATAGGCGTGCCCCTGACCCTGTTGCGCATGAACGCAACCACGCAAATCGGAATCGTGGAAATGGGCGCCAGTCATCCGGGCGAAATTGCCGAGCTGTGCCGGATAGCAGAGCCCGATTTCGGATTGATTACCAACATTGGCAAAGCGCATCTGGAAGGCTTCGGCTCGCTCGAAGGAGTACGAAAAGCAAAAGGCGAATTATACGACTACCTGACGATACATGCAGGTACGACATTCTATAATGCCGATCATGCGATCCTGTCGGAAATGGTAGCCGAACGGGCGCTGCGTACCGTCCGGTACGGCATAAAAGAACAGGCGGTACGGATTACGGCGCCCGACGCCACATGCCCCTTCCTGCGCTTTTCCCTGCCGGACTATCCGCTCATTGAAACCAACCTGACAGGCGCCTACAATATCGATAACGTGCTGGCGGCGCTGGCTGTCGGAAAACACTTTAACATCCCGGCGGCGGCGGCGGTGGCGGCGGTCAGTGCATACGCGCCGGACAACGCCCGTTCGCAATTGATCCGCACGGCACGCAATACGGTTATAATGGACGCCTACAACGCCAATCCTTCGAGCATGGCCGTGGCCATTGACCATTTTATACGCCTGCCCGCCAACCACAAAATGCTTATCCTTGGCGACATGCTGGAGCTTGGCGCCAACTCGGCGGCAGAACATGCCGCTGTGATTGACCGGCTAACGCAGTCGCCGTTAAAAGACGTGTGGCTGGTTGGCCGCCTGTTTACGCAGGCGGCGCAAAACCGGTATCGTTGTTTCGATTCGACCGATGCGGTAAAAGCGCACCTCGCCGCCGCGCCCCTTACCGGCGTCACCCTGCTAATCAAAGGCTCGAGAGGCGTTGGATTAGACCGGCTGGAAGCGTATCTGTAGGCAAAGACGGCAAATGCGGCTGCGCCAAAGCGCCGGCGGCATCATCATACGACTGATCGTTAAATGCCTGCACATGCGGCCTTCCAGCACAACGGCTTCTGCACGAACCGAAAAACAGTTGATAGCTAAGTTCAAATAGTAAATGCAACGGAGACAGGCAGGTTCAAATAGTAAATGCAACAAAATAAGAAAAAAAATGGCCGGAAAAATTGCAGGGATTAAAAAATAGTTTTACTTTTGTTGCCCTAAAGTTGAAGATTGCATGTGTCTTTCGCTAAAAAAGTTGACTCATAAAAGAGCAAGAAATGCATTTACAGACAAGAAAACAACTTTTGTATTTTAAAGAAGTAATCCAGTTACGTTATGAGTATGGCTATGGAGAGGATCGCATATCACGGATTTTACCCCTCGGTCATTCGACGGTATCAAGATGGCTTGCTATCTTTGCGGCAGAAAACGATGTAAAATCGGAACCCATGCGAAAGCGAAAGAAAGCGACCCATCCATCCCCGGAAGTTCCGGCGGGCAGCGAGTTAAAAACCCTTGAGCGGGAAGTATCGCGGTTGCAGACAGAGCTTAAAACAGAGCGGCTACGAGCGGACGCTTACGAAGAGATGATAAAAGTAGCCGAGACGAAGTTTAAGATCGCGATACGAAAAAAAGCTGGCGCCAAACGGTAAATAACCTGCATGCAAAGGAGGCACGGAAATGCGCTCAGCGCCCATTCCTCTGTGCCCCTCTGTGCAACCTCCGTGTCCTCTGTGCAAGAAGAAAGGAACATAGAGACCACAGAGAGCCACAGGGACCCGTTAGCGAACCGTTGGCCGGAGGCCATCCATAGCAATAGAAAACAACACGCCCCCCATCCCCTCCCATTAGCCGTAGGACATGAATCCCCTGACGGGGAATGGGCTGCGCGGGCGACCCATGCTATTGATATGAATGGCCTCCGGCCAACGTTCCATTGCGCATCATGACAGGCGCCGTTGGCCGTAGGTCATCCATAGCAATAGAACACAACACCCCCCATCTTCAACCATTGTCCGTAGGACATGAATCCCCTACGGGGAATGGGCTGCGCGGGCGACCCATGCTATTGATATGGATGGCCTCCGGCCAACGTTCCATTGCGCATCATGACAGGCGCCGTTGGCCGTAGGCCAATTGTTCATTGTTCATTGGCCACCGCAGGGCGGTCTACCTGATTTCCACCTTATTTTCATAACAAAACAACCTCAGTAGCACGGGACGCCTCACCCTCCCCCGAACCTTATTACCTTATTTCAATGAACAATGAACAATGGCCTGCGGAAGTCGTGCCGCGACCGTCATGGCGAGCGTAGCGATTGGGGGATGGGGGACGCCACAACAAAAAGACCGGAGGTCTTACTATGAATAACCCCCAATCGCTTCGCTTCATTGGGGGTAACGAACACGGCGACACCCACGCAACCCGGAGGGTTGAATGATCCCCCGGTTGCTGCGTTTCATTGGGAGTTATTCCTGTTCAACCCTCCGGGTTGCGGGGCGGCGCTTCGCTCGCCATGACGAGACCGGCGAGGCGCTGCCCCACGCCGCAGGCCAATTGTTCATTATTCATTGACGATTGTCTCGAGTCTTTCGACGATTGTCTCGAGTCTTTCAACGATTGTCTCGAGTCTTTCGACCATTGTCTCGAGTCTTTCAACGATTGTCTCGAGTCTTTCGGCGATTGTCTCGAGTCTTTCGACCATTGTCTCGAGTCTTTCGGCGATTGTTTCGAGTCTTTTCAGGCATGGCCATCGTCGTCGCCGTAGGGGAGGGTTTGAAACCCGCCCCTACATTACCGCCCTTACATTGGGTGGTTGTGCGACGACAATAAAGAAAGAGCCGCCCGAAGGCGGCTCTCGCTTTTTCATGTTTAACTAACCAGATAGTTGTTTATCTTTTATTTCTTAGAGGTATCAGTTTGTCTTTACTATTGTACCTCGATAAAGGGAGCCTTACTTTTATTAAGCAAAAGATTTTTCTTTAATTCCGTTGCTTTTGGAGATTTTAAAGGTGCGCCTGGCGATGAGGCTTGCTTTATCCATATTACATTTCTAGCATACCAGTAGTATCCTCTATATTCATGGTTTTCATTTGCAGCCCATAGAAAGTAAGAATAAGGCTCTCCATAAGGCGCTAACAAATTCATTTTAAGGAGGCCGTCTACAGTTCTCGTAACAGGCATGGGCGGGAAGCCCACTCCAAAGTCAGCGCTAAATGTACCAGAGCTAAGGGCTGATACGCCTATGTATGTAGTGTCGTTCATTCGTCCGAATTCTTGTGAAGGCACCGTTACCTGTAAAGTGTTATTTACAACTGCAACTGTTGCTTTCAAATCTAACCCAGATCCTGCAAAATTTGAGAGATTAATTGTTTGATTATCTACTTTTGTAATTTCGTTCTCATAGGCATCCGCAGTCCATCCATTTTCGCCATAGTATTCTTCCGAACCATTCCAAGTACCGACTAAATCATCTATAGACAATGGACAGTCCGCATTAATTGTAACCGTTTTGACGTCGCTTATTTCTCCTGTACCATTATTGTTTACACCAGCAACAGTATAATTGCCGGAAGCAGTAACGGTATAGGTATTAGTCGTAACGCCTTGAATTATGCTCCCGTTCTTATACCATTCGTATGAGGCGGCGCCAGACGCGCTGGCAGTCAGGAGCACGGTTATAGCCGGACAAGTGTTGGAGGTACTGCCGGAAATCGTCGCCTTTGCCGGCGCGGGGCACGGGGTGATGTTTACGATAATTGCGCCGCTTTTCGGGCCTTCTCTTCCGTCAATAATACCGGCCACCGTATAAATTCCGCTGACGGTGGCGGAATAGGTACTCGCCGTGGCGGCTAATTTTGTTTCACCCAAATACCAGGCAAACGATTCGGCGCCAGACAAGCTGGCGGTAAGCGTTACAGATTCTTCAGGACAGACATTTGCGTTGTCGCCTGTAAGTCCGATTGTAAACGTTGTGATGTCAACGGCTTTGGGGTCGCTTTTCGGGCCTTCGCCGACGGCGTTTACGCCGGCCGCGGAGTAGTAGCCGCTGACGGTAACGGTGTAGGTGGTGGCGGTAGCGCCCGACACAGGCGCCGTGCCGTTGTACCAGACGAACGATTCGGCGCCGTCGGCGGTGGCGGTGAGCGTAACGGACGTTTCTGGCCAGACGTTGCGTTCAGGGCCGGAGACCGTGGCTTTTCCGGGCGCCGAGGGGTCGTCATTGTTGTTGTCGCTGCAGGCGACAAATCCGGCTGCCATTCCAAAGCAGGCAGCTAAAACAAGCATTTTTTTCATACAAAATAAAATTTAAATATTAACATTGGTTTTATTTGTTTACGCACCATGTTTTTTTGTGCGTAAACTGTTACAAAGATAGTAAATCTTTTTATAAAAAAGCGCATTATTTTTGTATTAAATAATCATCCCGTCGCTCATGATAACCGTCCGGTCGCTCATTTCGGCGAGCTCGGGGTCGTGCGTAACGATCACGATGGTTTGCTTCAGGCGGTCGCGCAGGGTAAAGAAGAGACGGTGCAGTTCCCGTTTGTTTGCAGAGTCGAGGTTTCCCGAAGGTTCGTCGGCGAGCAGCACCGCCGGCTCGTTCATCAGCGCCCGCGCTACGGCGACCCGCTGCTGTTCGCCACCGCTGAGGGCGGCGGGGCGGTGGTGCAGGCGGCTGTCGAGCCCCAGCAGGGCGAGCAGCTCTTTGGCCCTCGCCGTCGCCTGTTCGCGGCTTTTGCGGGCAATCAGGGCCGGCATACATACGTTTTCCAGCGCCGTAAACTCCGGCAGCAGATGGTGAAACTGGAAGACGAAGCCGATCCGCCGGTTGCGAAAATCGGACAGCGCCCGGTCGTCGAGCTCAAATACGGGCGTGCGGTCGATATACAGGCGTCCGGAGTCGGGCCTGCCGAGGGTTCCGAGAATTTGCAGTAGCGTGGTTTTCCCCGCTCCGCTGGCGCCTGCAATGGTAACGACTTCCGATTTACGGATCTCCAGATCGATCCCTTTGAGTACCTGTAGACGGTCGAATGCTTTTGTCAGTTGTTGTGCGCGAATCATTTCGTAAAGGGTATTAGAGCGCCGGCGCCGGGCCGGAAGCGGCTCGACGGCGCCGTATAGTGGCGGGAGTATTTGGGTTGATCGTTCATTGTTTCTTTTTTTTGACGCCTGCCGTTTTCGTCTGCCGACCTTTCGCCTCTGTCGACGAACGCCTCGCAGAACGGCGTACAAAGATACGAATTTAGTTATGAGTTGTGAATTATGAGTTATGGGTTATGGGTTATGGGTTATGGGTTATGCAGGGTCGACGCATCTAATTGTTGTATGGAATGCGTATCATTCGTACCCATTGCGATTTGTTTTTAGCAGGCAGATCACACGGATAATCATGATTTACGCAAGATGGAGAACGGAATAAAATCGGTGTAAATCGTGCTAAATCTGCGTGCTGTTTTTGCATAAAACCATGCCGAGCGCAGGATCCCTTTCAACGCTTGCTGTACCTTATCAAAAATGAGATGCGTCGGCCCTACTCCGCGCGCTCTCCACCGGCGCGCCTCGCTAAGGATCGTGGGGAATTTATGGATATGGGGCGGAGCGATCGGCCTCTACAGGCCTCTACGGGCAGTGCAGCATCGTTTTTAGCATAGTTAATAACTTTGTGTATATTTTTTGTAAATAAATTATGGACGTCTGCTGATTAATGCGTATATTTGCCGCGTTAAAATTCATTCTTTAATCAAAATAAATACTTATGGCATCAAAAATCTCCAGAAGAAAATTTCTAAAAACAAGCGCTACAGCCGCTTTAGGCATAGCTGTGGCGCCCACTATCGTACCCAACGTGATATTGGGTAAACAATTTGGGCACGTCCCACCAAGCGACGCCTTGAATATACTGGGCGTCGGGGTCGGCGGACGGGGAGCCGGCGTATTGAAAGCCATCAGCAGCCAGAAAATCATCGGGCTTTGCGACGTGGACTGGAAATATGCCGACGGTACCTTTAAACGGTACGCCGACGCGAAACGTTTTTACGATTATCGGAAAATGTTCGACGAACTCGGCAAATCGGCCGACGCGGTGGTCGTCGCTACCGCCGATCATACCCACGCGATTATTGCCTCGGAGGCGATGACGATGGGGAAACATGTGTATGTGGAAAAACCGCTGACGCATACGGTGTACGAATCGCGGCTGCTGACGCGGCTGGCCGCGCATCACCGGGTGGCCACCCAAATGGGGAATCAGGGCGCATCGGCGGCAGGCGTGCGCCAAACGTGCGCATGGATTTGGAATGGCGAAATCGGCGACGTCGTGAAGGTCGAAGCCGCTACCGACCGCCCTATCTGGCCGCAGGGATTGGAAACGCCCGCGAAAGCGGATAAAATCCCTGCCACCCTGAATTGGGATTTGTTCTCCGGTCCGGCCGAGGTGCGCCCCTACAATGCGATCTACCATCCGTGGAACTGGCGGGGCTGGTGGCTGTACGGTACCGGCGCGTTGGGCGACATGGCGTGCCACATCTTGCACCCGGTGTTCAAAGCCTTGAAATTAGGCTATCCGACGAAAGTCGAAGGGTCGTCGACCCAACTGCTGAAAGACTGCGCCCCGCAGGCGCAGCATGTCAAACTGACGTTCCCCGCCCGCGAAAACCTGCCGAAAGTGGCGATGCCCGAAGTGGTGGTTCACTGGTACGACGGCGGCATGATGCCCGACCGTCCGGCGGGCTTCCCCGAAGGGAAGCAACTGATGGGCGACGGCGGCGGTCTGGTGATCTTCCATGGCACGAAAGATACGCTGATCTGCAACTGCTACGGCGCCGACCCGTGGTTGTTGTCGGGACGTACGCCTAAATCGCCGGAAGTACTGCGCGAAGTAACGGAAAGCCATGAGCTGGACTGGGTGCGCGCCTGCAAGGAAAGCGCCGACACGCGGGTGAAAACCACCTCCGACTTCTCGGAAGCCGGCCCGTTCAACGAAATGGTCGTGATGGGCGTCTTAGGCGTTCGCCTGCAAGCCTTGAACAAGGAACTGCATTGGGACGGCGAAAAGATGCAATTCACCAATATTGGCCCCGACGAAACGATAAAAATGAAAATCAGCGACGGGTTCAGTATCAAAGATGGACACCCGACATGGAAACCCACCGAAACCGAGCCGCAAAGCGCCATCGCCTTTGCCAACGAAATGATCAAACATACCTACCGCGAAGGCTGGAAACTGCCTGCCATGCCGGTATCATAAGCAACTTCTTTCAATTAATCAATTAATAGTATCAAAAAAATGAAAAAAACAATCTTGGGACTGGGTTGCCTCGCTATGGTAGCTCTATTGGCCGCCTGCGGCGGCAGTACAAACACCACGCCGACCTATACCGTATTAGATAAACCGGCGGTGGATATTTCTACATTTCCTGTAGATGAGCAAGGCTATATCGTGCTCTTCGACGGCGAAACATTCAACGGCTGGCGCGGCTACGGCAAAGACCACGTGCCGGGCAAATGGACGATTGAAGACGGCTGTATTAAATTTAACGGCACCGGCGGCGGCGAAGCACAGGACACCGACGGCGGCGACCTTATTTTTAATCACAAGTTCAAAAATTTCGAGCTGTTGCTGGAATGGAAAATCTCGAAGGGCGGAAACTCCGGTATCCTGTATCTTGCGCAGGAGGTGGCAACGAAAGACAAAGACGGCAATCTGCAAATAGAGCCGATTTACATTTCAGCGCCCGAATTTCAATTGCTGGACAACGAAAATCATCCCGACGCTACATTGGGCAAAGACAACAACCGGCAAGCCGCTTCGCTGTACGATATGATCCCTGCGGTACCGCAAAATGCGAAACCGTTCGGCGAATGGAATGAAGCAAGAATAATGGTCTATCAAGGCACCGTGGTGCACGGACAAAACGGCGCAAAGAGTGTAGTGGAATACCATTTGTGGACGCCCCAATGGACAGAACTGTTACAAGCCAGTAAATTCAGCGAAAAAGCATGGCCGCTGGCGTTTGAACTGTTGAACAACTGTGGCGGCGAAAACCGCGAAGGCTTCTTCGGACTGCAAGACCACGGCAACGACATCTGGTTCCGAAACATTCGCATAAAGCTATTAGATTAGAAGGAAAAGAATGCTGAAAATCGGAATCATAGGGTTCGGACGAATGGGCCGGCTATATGCCGAAGAATTTGTGAAGAATCCATTGTGGGAATTGGCCTATATATGCGATACCTGCACAGAAGTACGAAAAGCAGCGGCGGACATAGCGCCCGCCGCTGTTTTTACAGATAATGAAGACCTCCTGTTTGACGACCCCGACGTGCAGGCGGTAGGGCTGTTTGCCCTGGCGGATTCGCGTCCGGCTCAATTATACAAAGCCCTGAAAACCGGAAAACATGTGCTGGCCGAAAAACCGCTGGCCGACAACGTTCGGACGGAATGGGAACTCGCGGAAGCCGTGAAACAGTCGAACCTGACGGTGGCGGTCAATATGTTTAACCGCAACGCATGGTATCACCAAACCATTATCGACTTCATCCGTTCGGGCGAAATCGGCGAACTCGCCATCATCCGCATTGCTCACATGACGCCCGGCCACATGCCGCAGGAAGGACACGGCCCCGAAGGCCCCTGTTTTCACGACTGCGGGATGCACTACGTAGACGTCGCCCGCTGGTATGCCGGCAGCGATTTTGATACCTACCACGCGCAGGGCGTCCGAATGTGGAGCTACGACGACCCGTGGTGGATACAGGCGCACGGCACGTTTAAAAACGGCGTGGTCTTCGACATCACGCAGGGCTTCGTATACGGACACATGGCGGAAAAACAAACCCACAACTGCTACGTCGATATTATCGGTACTAAAGGCATCGCCCGCATGACCCATGATTTCAAAACAGCGACCGTCGAAATGCACGGCGTTACGCAAACCATCGTGAAAACCGATGGGTTTAAAGATAAAAAAGTAGATATTATGATCGACGTGTTTGCACGCTCGATACTGGCCGGACGCAACCTCGGATACCCGACGGTGGAAGACAGCGTCATCGCTTCCGACATGGCATGGAAAATGTTTGACGACGCGGTGAAAAACGGCGCTCCCTGCATCGGCTCGCCCGACGACATGGAAGAAATCCTCCGCCGCCGCAGAACAATGAAACAGGGATACGGCCTCCCGCTGTGGGAAGTGATCAACGGAGCCGGGAAAAACCCCTCATGACCCCTTGCCGACAGCATCGCTCATTTAAATACCTGCACAAATGAAAAAAATCTTTTTACTGTCGATCGTTGCATGGCCGTTATGGATGGCGTGCACTACGCAACCCCGGGACAGTAAACTATTTAATCACCGTTCAGGCGATTATTTGGAAATGGACGGGGCTGCTATCTATTATGAACAAATAAAAAATGAAGGGAAACCCGTCTTGCTTTTTCTACATGGCGGATTTGGGGATATAGAAGACTTCAATCCTATTGTATCGCTGTTCTGTGATGATTTTCATATAATCGGAATGGACAGCAGGGGGCAGGGGAAATCAACGTTGGGAACAGACAAGTTGACTTATGAACGATTACAATTAGATGTGGAAGGCCTGTTAAATCATTTACAAATAAAACAACTCAGTATCATCGGGTACAGTGATGGGGGAATTATTGGTTATCGTTTGGCTAAAGCAGGAATTAGTTCGATCCGCAAATTAATTACCATAGGCGCCACTTGGAGTTTGGAAGATATTGAATTAACAAAGGAACTGTTTGCGGAACTAACGCCGGAAACATGCCGGGTACGATTTGCGAAAAAGAAGGCACGGTACGAAAAAAACAATCCGTCCCCTGATTTCGACAAACTCGCAACGCTTTTATTGGAAATGTGGGTCGATGAAACAGCGTCGGGATACCCCTACGAAAATATAGAAACCATAACAGTCCCGACATTAATAGTGAGAGGAAATGATGATGACCTGTTTACTTTGGAAAGCGGCGTAGCATTATCGAAAAAAATTAAAAATTCTATCTTTTTTAATATTCCTTTTGCTCCTCATGGCGCCTTTAGATCGCACCCCGAAATTTTTGAAATAGTGGTAAAACAATTTTTAACTACATAAAAAATGAAACAATTCTTTTTATTATTTGTCGTTGCCTTGCCGTTATGGATGGCCTGTGCAACCGCGCCGGCCGCGCCACAGCTGCCGAAGAAAGACATCGCCCTGCAACTGTATTCGCTGCGCGAAGATTTCAAAAACGATTTCGACGCCACGATCAAAATAGCGGGAGAGGCCGGTTATACGGCCATAGAAGCCGCCAGCTACGGCGATGGAAAATTTTACGGCAAAACGCCGGCCGACTTTAAAGCCGCCGTGGAAGCCGCCGGAATGACCGTGCTCTCGTCGCATACGACAAAACTGCTGTCGGAAGACGAGTTGCGCACCCACGACTTTTCCGCCTCGTTAGTCTGGTGGGACGAAGCCATCGAGGCACACTTGGCCGCCGGCATGCAATACATCGTGGCGCCGTGGATGGAAGTCCCCAAAACGCTGGCCGACCTGCAAACATACTGCGACTACTACAACGCCATCGGCCAAAAGTGTCAAGACCGCGGGCTGTCGTTCGGCTACCACAACCATGCGCACGAATTTACCAAAATCGAAGAGACGCTGATGTACGACTATATGCTGGAGCATACCAACCCCGACTTGGTCTTTTTCCAGATGGACGTATACTGGACAGTGATGGGGCGGAAAAGCCCGGTGGAATACTTTCAAAAATACCCCGGACGCTTCACCCTGCTTCATATCAAAGACCACAAGGAACTGGGGCAAAGCGGCATGGTGGGCTTCGACGCCATCTTTAAAAACACCGACGTCGCCGGAACAAAATTTCTGATTGTGGAAGTGGAACACTATAACCACACGCCCGCCGAAAGCGTTAAAATCAGTTTGGACTATCTGCTGACTTGCCCGCTGGTGAAGGCGAGCTACGCCGACGAGCGATAACACCGACATGATTAAACCAGGAATCCTCAGGCGCAATTTTTATAACCTCCTTCGCATTTACCTTTTGTCGATGGGGGTTTTCACTTTGTTCCGCCTGCTGCTCCTCGCGTTTCATGTAGACGGGCTCTATAGTTTGGGCGCGGCGAAATGGTCGCTTGTGGGGCGGGCGCTGTGGATGGGCGTAAGGTTCGACACGGTCATCTCGTGCTACATCCTGTTTTTTCCGGTGATAATCGCCACTGTGCTGCTGTGGCTTGGCCGTTTGACACCTCTGGTGCTACGTGCCGGATATATACTCATCACGCTACTCTTTTCGCTTTCGTTCCTCCTGTGCGCCATTGATATTCCGTTTTTCAACCACTTTTTTACACGGCTAAACAACAGTATTTTTACGTGGATGGATACGCCCGCCATGGTGTTCGGCATAGTATTCACGGAGCCGCGTTTTGTGCTGTTCCTGTTCGTTTTTGTTTTCCTGACCGGTGCGTATGTGTTTCTGATGCAACGAATACGGCGCCGTCATTTGGCATGCCTGCCGCGTCCGCGGGGATGGACGCCCAACGTGCTGCTGTGGATAGGCGCGGGGCTTCTGCTCTGGGGCGTCATGTTCCTGGGAATACGCGGACGCATTGCGAAGAAATCGCCTATCAGGGTGGGCACGGCCTACTTTTCCAACAACCCGCTCATCAACCAGCTGGGGCTGAACCCCGTGTTCTCGTTCATGCGAAGCTGCATGGACGCCCGGCACACCGCCAATCAGAAATTGACATGGATCCCCGACGAGGAAGCCCTTGCCTGCATGGCAGAACTGCTGCATCACGAGCCGGCGCTCGACAGCCTTTCGCCCATCGCACGCCGGCTCGTGCCGCACCCCTTCGCCGAAAGGCATAATCTGGTGCTGATTATCATGGAGGGACTGGCGGCCGGAAAAATGGCACGCTTCGGGAACTGCGACCAACTGACACCTTTCCTGGATTCGCTCGCCGGGCAGTCGTATTTCTTCAGCAACATGTACAGCGCCGGCATCCACACGCACAACGGGATATACAGCGTACTGTTCGGCCATCCCGCGCTGATGACGAAACACGCCTTGATGCAGTACTTCACCGGGAAAATGGCCGGACTGCCGAACATCCTGTATCAAAATGGGTATCAGACGGCGTTCTTCATCCCGCACGACGACCAGTTCGATAATGTGAACGGCTTCCTGTTGAGCAACGATGTGCAGACCGTGATTTCGCAGAAGGATTACCCGGCAAGGGAAGTGCGGAGCTCCATGGGCGTCCCCGACGAGTTTATGTTCCGCTTCTCGATTCCGGTAATAAACAGGATGGCGCAGCACGGGGCGCCTTTCTTCGTGGCCATGATGACCGCCTCCGACCACACGCCCTATGTGTTGCCCGGTGATGTGGGATTCACGCCACGCAACAGGGAGTTGCCCAAACAGATGACCGAATACGCCGACTGGTCGCTGAGCCGCTTCATGGCGTATGCCGCCGAACAGCCCTGGTATGCGCGCACCGTCTTCGCGTTTATCGCCGACCATGGGTGCGTCATCGGAAACAGCTTATATGATATTAGCCTCACTTACCACCACATCCCCTTCATGATATATGCGCCCGGCCTCCGGCCGCAAGAAATTGCCACGCCCGGCGTGCAGGCCGACGTAACGCCCACGCTGGCGTCACTGCTGGGCATTGATTGCGTCAACAATACGTTGGGCATCGATTTGTTGAACGACACGCGCCGGTACGTCGTCTTCTCGTCCGACCACACGCTCGCCTGCCTCACCGACAGCCTGCTCTTCCTTTACAACAAAGACCTGCCCGACAGGCTTCACCGATACCGCGACGCCGACGCCACGAACTACTGCAACGCCTGCCCCGATACGAGAGACGAGATGAAGAAGGTCGCTTTCTCATGGCTACAGACTTCGCAATGGATGATTGAGAACCGAAAGACAGGCCTCGACTAATAAAAATATTTTATACAATATACACCCTTTAAAAAAAATAATATGATGATGAAATCAACACATTGGATCATTACTGCGGCACTGGCGTGCATCGTCGCCAATGCCTGCGTGCAGCCGGCCGGCGACCTCCCGGCCATCGTGCAAGAGCACAAAGACAAGGCTGCTTTCACTAAAGTCAACGACGGCACGGCTCGCCTTGTCCCGTTGTTCAACGGCCACGACCTGTCAGGCTGGTATACCTACACGAAAGCCCACGGCCGAAACAACGACCCCGACCGGTCGTTTGCGATAGACAGCGGCGTGCTGCATTTCGCCGGGGAAAACATGGGCTATCTCTGCACCAACGACTCGTACAAAGATTACTACCTCCGTGTGGTATTTCGCTGGGGCGAGAAAAAATACCCCCCGCGCGAAAACGACCCGCGCGACAGCGGCGTCCTCTACCATTTTCCCGATACGGCGCCCGACGACCTGTGGCCGCTTTCGGTAGAATGTCAGGTGCAGGAGAACGACTGCGGCGACTATTACAAAGTGGGCGGAAGCACGCTGGAATCGCCCAACGTCAGCCCGGAAAACCAACCGTACCGCGTAGTGCGCACGGCCAACTTCGAGAACCCGCGCCCGGAATGGAACACCATCGAAATCATTTGCCTCGACAATCGGTCGGAGCATTATGTAAACGGGCATCTGGTGAATGAAGCCTACCAGCTTTCCGTAGCCGAAGGAAAAATCTTATTGCAACTGGAAGCCGCCGAGATATTTTATAAATCGGTAGACCTGCTACCGCTGAAATAAGAAATAAGAACGACGAGTTAGTCCCCTGCGATTGCTCGTAACTCGTAGCTCGTAGCTCGACTCATAACTCATAATTCATAACTCTTAACTCTTAGCTCATAATTCTTAAGAGGACACCCCCCCGATAGCGCATTCGTCTGTCGGGGGGGTGTTTGATTTATAAAGGATGAATTACTTCACAAAAACGGAAAACAGCCAGCCATCGTCGTCGAGCGTTTCCGCTATCCCGTTTTTCCATACGGTGGCGACGTCGATGTTGCTGTGGTTCTTTGCGTATTCGGCCACATAAACGTCGTTGCCCGATACATACACCGCAGAACTTTCGTGGAGGACAACGAGACTTTCGTGGAGGACAACGCGGCTTGCGCGGAGGACAACGCAGCTTGTGCGGAGGACAACGCGACTTGTGCGGAGGACAACGCGGCTTGTGCGGAAGACAACGAGGCTTGCGCGGAAGACAACGCGACTTGCGCGGAAGACAACGCAGCTTGCGCGGAGGACAACGCAGCTTGCGCGGAGGACAACGCGACTTGCGCGGGGGATAAATTGGCCTGTGCGGAGGATAAATCGACTCGCGCGGAAGACAACGAGGCTTGCGCGGAAGACAACGCGACTTGCGCGGAGGACAACGCGACTTGCGCGGAGGACAACGCGACTTGCGCGGAGGACAACGCGGCTTGCGCGGAGGACAACGCGGCTTGAGCGGAGGACAACGCGACTTGTGCGGAGGACAACGCAGCTTCCGTGGGAGACAACGCAATGCCCGTTAAGGAGGTCAAACCGTCTACAGGCGAGGCCGAAGCCAATGAACAATAAATAATGAACAATTGGCCTGTGGCGGCGGCGGCCTCGTCATTGTCTATCGCCGAGGAGGGTCTGGCGCCTGCCATCGGGAGAGGACGGTTTATTTTGTGCAAACTTTTTGACGATCTTCAAAAAAATTGTACCTTTGCATCCGCAAAACGCACTATTGACCTATGGTGTAATGGTAGCACAACAGATTTTGGTTCTGTTTGTATAGGTTCGAATCCTGTTAGGTCAACAAAAAGCCCGCGATTATTTGAGTAATCGCATAGCATACAGTGTTTTAAATGGGTTAAATTTAGAAGTTCGCGCTTCTAAGTTACTTCTAAGCCCGCCAATATTGGCGGGCTGTGGTGTTTTAGGGCATACCCATCAAAAAAAATTGAACTTTAAACAGGCGAATAATCGATAAAAACTTCTAACATGAATAGAATTACTTTATACATCAATCCGCGACAGAAAAAAGCAGATAATACTTATTCCGTGTATGTGTCCACAGTTGTAGACGGGCGTCCAGTACGCTTTAAGACGGGCGTATCGACACGTTTTGAGAACATCGACCTGTCGCGTGGTTTCATCAAGGGGACATCCAAGGAAAGTAAAGATAAGAACCTTATCATCAATAATTGCAAGGCACGACTCAACGAAATATTTGTACGTTACCGTCTGCGGTTCTCGACGCTCACGCCGGAACTACTACGGAGAGAGTATGAAAATTACACGATGAATTTTCTATTTTTCGATTATGCGCTAAAAAAATTGAATGAAAATAAGGCGGATTACGCTATCGGAACCTATAAACGGCATTTATCGGCGCTGCGAAAAATAAAGACTTTTTCGCCGGAGTTACAATTAAGAGACATCACAGAAACAACGGTCATGGAACTGATACGATGGTGCCGGGTTACATGCAAAAACAAAGCCTCTTCGACATTAGGAACACTGAAGCCGCTGAAAAAATACTTCTATATCGCACGAAAGGAGGGCCTTGTATCCGGCAATCCATTTGAACCCGTTCGCCTACAGCCGAACATTGCCGTCCGGGAATACCTTAGTCCGGTCGAGTTGCAAAAATGTATCGCGCTGTACAAAGCAAACACCCTCCCGGGACACTTGCAAAATGTCCTGCAATACTTCCTTTTCAGTTGCCTTACAGGACTTCGGTACAGCGACATAAAAGTTTTTTCACGGGCAAACATCGTAGGCAATACAATAGTCGTGCAAATGATAAAAACGAAAAATGAAACAGGAAAAACCGTTAAAATCCCTATTACGCAAGGTGCTCGAGAATTAATTCGCGATGCAAACGCACGCACGGGCGCGCCGGTGTTTCATGTCATCAGCGACCAAAAAACCAATCTTTTCTTAAAAGATATTATGAAAAAGGTCGGTATCGACAAGCGCATCTCATTCCACTGCGCCAGACATACCTTCGCTACCAATTTTTTAATCAGCAATGGCGAAAAAATCGCTACGCTCCAAGAACTGCTTGGCCACAGCAAGATTGAACAAACACGCATCTATGCGCATGTGGTCTACGAGTCGGTTGAAGATGCCATGCAATTTTTTAATGGCGTATGGGGTTAATTCACCCCTTATCTATATAAATACGGCTCGTATCGATCACCATATCCTCGGCATACGCCCGCACGATTTCCTCCAGCGACGGAATATTACATCTATATATGCCAACACGACAACGCCGGAAAGCCAAGAACAAATACGAAAAAAAACGGGCGCATTCGTATAGGCGCTGTGCGGATGCTCCGCGCGACGCGCATCCGGCCGTCTCACTTTTTCAGCTCCACATACTCCGAGTAAACGATCGTCGTATGCGGGTTCTTCGATACCACCTCCTGACGGATCGCTTTTGTCCCCCACCGGAAGAACCACCACCGCTTCGGCACCCGATGCACCGCCTGCACTAAGGTATCGCGCAGCTCGACCGACCCGGTAAACTGCCCGCCGTACTCGCACCCGGAAAACGTTACATACGGATCGGCAAACTCGACACACCGCAGCGTATCGACCTCGCCCGCCACGTACACGAGGCTGTCGCGCACCACCTCCCGTATCTCGACCGCCGTCGCCGTCGCCGTCTGCGCCACCGACTGCAGCCGCCGCACCTTGATATGCAGCGCCTCCACCTCGGCGGAAAGGTCGGAGCGGTAGCGCTCCAGTTCCGACGACTTCAGCCGAAGCGCCTCCACGCTCGCCGCGCTCAGACTGTCGCGCGTCCGGTAGAACTCGACCTGCTCCAAGAGCGAACGCTGATTGGACGAAAGACGATCGACCTCCTCGCGATACTGAGTCGCTTTGTAGATCATCACCCCTATGGCTATCCATACCAACGTGAAAATAATGTATTTAATTGTATTCATACTGGTTTAATTTTCTTTTTTCTATCTTTGCAGCGAAATTACTGTGGCGTCCAGATTCCGACAAGGAATCCCCGTCTGGGATTGGCTCCGGACGGTCCCGCTTACCCCTGTAGCCTACGATTATCGCTACGGGGCGGATTAGAGGGAGTGCAGAGCGTAGAGGCTGCACGTTAGTAGTCAGTGGGTCTACTTTAGCCACAGTAATTTTTCTTTTTTTAAAAACTCCTTTTTCATAATCGTAGCCGTTTTTACCTCGTAAAATCCTTCTTTCAAAGCCCAGTTCAACTCAATCGCCGTCGCTTTCGGCCGACCGTTGTAGACCACCAGCAGCAACGAGTCGCCGGAACCCTTATAGATACGGTTATACTGGTTGACCACCATTCGCACCAGCATAATCGCTTCGAGACCTAATAGATTCAACTCTTTGGGATGCTCGTTTTCGATATGCCGCAAATAGTTCCGGGTAACATAAATATCCGCCGCCTCGCGCCTGATCGCGCGCGCGACCGACATTTTGAGCCGGCCTACTCTTTCATAACCGTATAACTTATTCATCGTCGCTTACTTTATTTCAGGCAGCCATACGGTATAGTCGTGGGCATGACCGCTCCATTTGGCGGCGCCATTATTCAGGTAGCGAATATTCCGTAAAACCTTGCGTCGCTTTACTTCGTAGGCGTTCGCGCAGTCCAGCAACTCTTTTGACGCCCATTGTTTTTGTTTCTTACTCCATTTCATGGTATATTGTTTTTAAAAAATTTTTACTATCTTTGCAGCGAAATTACTGTGGTTTCCAGGTTTCGATAAGAAATCCCCCCTTTCGGAAATAAGCCTACCGTAGAGAGAATACAGAGCGTTCTATCTGTAGTTAGTAATTGAGGGACACTTTGACCACAGTAATTTTTTTTATTTTCATTTCCTTTCCTTTTACTATCTTTGCAGCGAAATTACTGTGGCGTCCAGATTCCGACAAGGAATCCCCGTCCGGGATTGGCTCCGGGCTGGCCGCTCCGAAATATAGCCTGCGATTATCGCTATATTAGGTGTAAGGGGATACAGAACGCAGAAGCTGCATGTTAGTAGCGCAGCGGAACTACTTTGACCACAGTAATTTTTTTTCTTTTCATTTCCTTTCCTTTTACTATCTTTGCAGCGAAATTACTGTGGCGTCCAGATTCCGATAAGGAATCCCCGTCCGGGATTGGCTCCGGGCTGGCCGCTTACCCCTGTAGCCTACGATCATCGCTACGGGGCGGATTAGAGGGAGTGCAGAGCGTAGAAGCTGCACGTTAGTAGCGCAGCGGAACTACTTTGACCACAGTAATTTTTTTTCTTTTAAAAAATCCTTCCGCATAATCGTAGCCGTTTTCACCTCGTAAAATCCTTCTTTCAAAGCCCAGTTCAACTCAATCGCCGTCGCTTTCGGCCGGCCGTTGTAAACCACCAACAGCAACGAGTCGCCTAAACCCTTATAGATACGGTTATACTGATTGACCACCATTCGCACCAGCGTAATCGCTTCGAGACCTAACATTTTCAACTCTTTGGGATGCTCGTTTTCGATATGCCGCAGATAGTTTCGGGTAACATAAATATCCGCCGTCTCGCGCCTGATCGCGCGCGCGACCGACATTTTGAGCCGGCCTACTCTTTCATAACCGTATAACTTATTCATGGGCTACCGGCGCCGGCGCTCCTTTTTTTTCAGCGGCCTTGCGTTTGCCTTCCGCCATGCGCGCTAAAAATTCGGCCTTCGACAGAACGGCGCGTTTCGTCGCGCTCTTAGTCTGCGTCGCCGGACGGTTCTTTTTCAGCCGGATAACAGCCTGCGCAGCCGCACGCGGAACGACCACCTTGCGCGCATTCTTAATCCCGCCCTTCCGTTTGATCGTGCGGAAACTGACCACAATACTCTCCGTCCCGTCGGGAATGACGATTTCCTTTTTGTTTTTTAATACTGGTTTTGCCATATCTAATTATTTTTTAATAGTTTATTGATTTGTTACAATATGCACGGTCTCAAACGGGTTGGCCGTACGCACCCGAAAATCGACCGCCAGCAGTCCGTCGGGCGACCGGTAGGGTTTCGAGAGCCATTCGACGCGCGACAGCCTGCCGGCGCCGGCGACCGCGATGCGATCGATCGACGAGGCGGTCGTGATGACGGTGAAAACCGTATCGGGCAACACGCTATGCAGATTCAGCTCGCCCTGATCGTGGTCGAACAGCGGCCCGGTAGTCTCCGCCGGGCGTCCGACCACCTGCACCGCAGTAGTCGCCTGAGTATCGCCGGTCGTTACGCCCAGCACGCCCCGTATTGGCGAGGCCTCATAGAAGCGCGCCAGGGCCTCCGGCTCCCTGCTTAGGGTCAGCTCCCCCGGATCGAGTCGCCTGCCGAACGGCTGTTCGTCGTCGTAGCGCATACCGTCGATGAGCAAGTGATCGTCGACAACCTCTCTATCCACCGTACGTATATCCCTCTCGAGCACGACGGCCGTCGATCCGTTCGACGGGGTGATCTCCACATCCCTGTCAGTAATGACGGACGGCTCGAGGACGATGTCAACGCCTATATTCGGGAGATATACGTTCCCCTTTTTTACCACGCCGGACGTCGCGCCGCGCCGGCGCCTCCGGTAGCCCCAATAGACCGCCACGGCTATGGCGACGACGGCGGCGATTCGATACATTGTTTTTGTTTTCATTGTGTGTTCATTCCTTATTCTTTTTCCTTAAAAAAACGACTCAGCGCCGGAATCCACTTGAGGAACTCGACGCTCAGCAGATAATGCAGAAACTGTAAAAATTTGTCGTCGGGCCAGAGCGTCTGTAGGTTCTCTACGATCGAAAGCCCCTCGATGTAGACTAATCCCCAGACCTCTATCTTGACCGTCGCCAGCGAGGTCGCATCGGAGAGGCCCATCGCTTCGCAGACGTAGAACGTCAGACCCATCACAGCCATATACACAAACATTTTGACAAACGACCACCGCAGCCGTTTGGAGTGCAGCGTCCAGCGCCCGTAAACCTTGCGCGACTTGAGTATGCCGGTGATAAAATCGACGACAAACAGCGCCAGCACCAGCGCCAGCAGCGCCCGTATCGGCTCAAAATAAGCCGCCACGCAGCCCGCTAAAAATACGGCGTATTTAAATACTGTATGCATTGTTAATGATTAATGGGTAATGGTTAATGGTTAATGGTTATACATTTACGACCGTCCAGCCGGAAGGAATACCGGAAACGCCCGTCGGGATCGTGGTTCTATTCGGCTTGGTGAACGTCCCGCCCGTCGGCACGTCCTTCACCCAATTCTGCGCGGACGTAATACTCCATTCCGTAGCGCCGACACGAATAGACTGAAGGCTGGTGCAGCCGCTAAACATCTCCGTATAACAGCTCGTTACCTGCGACGTCGCCGGCAGGTCGGGCACGTTGATGAGTCCAATACATTTGTAGAACATGCGGTAATAGCACCGGTTCGCCAGCACCGTCGCCGGCAGGAATAATACGAATGAAAGAACTCTCGTGATGTTTTCGCACTCCGAAAACATCGATTCGTAGCACGACGTTGCCAGCGCAGTGGCCGGCAGTTCGGGCACCTTTACAAGCGCCGTGCACTTCGAGAACATATTCATGTAGCAACTGTCCGCCATCGTCGTGGCCGGCAGAAGATCGCGCCCGACGGACGTTAGATTCTCGCACCCGTAGAACATATTATAGTAACAGTTCGCCACGAGCGGCACATTGGGAAAGACGCCTTCTACTT
Organism: Prevotellaceae bacterium; assembly: GCA_031258415.1. Lineage (GTDB taxonomy): Bacteria > Bacteroidota > Bacteroidia > Bacteroidales > UBA932 > JAIRKX01. The sequence goes on along the minus strand of JAIRMW010000064.1, from coordinate 17,482 downwards.
TCGTCAGCTCCAAATAAGAGCCGAGTTTGATAGCGGCGTAGAAACTCAGCCCCCGTATCCAGTTAGTGGGCGCGCCGGCGCTTTTGAATATCCGGACGGTATGCGTGCCGGCCGAGAAGGTGCCAAGATCGACGGTGGCTACCGGCGACGACGAGCCCTCGTACGTCGTCAGCGGGCTGCCGTCGACGCTTATATCCCATTTATACGGCACGCCGTAACTGTTTTTAGTAGTGCCCATTGCGCCGCAGCCAAGGACAATACTCCCTGCCGACTTCAGCACGAAAGTCAGTATGACAGGCTGCTCCGTGGGCTTGCCGCCTTTGGAGCCTCTGACGACCGCCACCGACCCGTAATTGGTAATCAAACTCATCGTTATACTTTTTGATCTATTTCGATGATAAAATCGCCGGCAAAAATCGATACATCGGCCGGCGTAAATGTATAGGGGTTTTTCCCGGACATTGTGCCGCTAATTACTTTTCCGTCGGCGGTTTTTACGGATACGTTTGCCGCTTTGCTCGTATAAATGGTAACCTGAGTCGCCAGCGAAACCGTGGCGCTGTTGAATACAATCGAGGTAATCAGTACGGGATTTACTTCCGCATACTCCTGTATACCTCCCAATTTTGTATACAGTGCCGCCGTCATCAGTCCGTCGGACGATTTACTGACGGCTCCCGGCTTGTTCTTGATGTAGTCGTCGGCGGTGGTAGTCTGCTGGTTCCAGTCGGACTGTACGTTCACCTCAGCGCCGGCGGCGATGCCCGCGAGCTTGTTCTTCTCGGCGGTCGTATAGTTGTTGTCGGTATGATTGTAGGAGGTGTCGGACACGAAGTGTGAGTCGTTGGTCAGCTGCGAGGTTGCCGTCGGGATCGTCGGCTTGTTCTTGATATAGTCGTCGGCCGCGGTGGTCTGCTGGCTCCAGTCGGCCTGTACGTTCACTTCGGCGCCGGCGGCGATGCCGGCGAGCTTGGTTTTTTCGGCCGACGTATAGTTATTGTCGGTATGCGTATAGGAGGCGTCGGCCACAAAGCCGGCGTCGTTGGTCAGCTGCGAGGTCGCGGTCGGGATCGTCGGCTTGTTCTTGATGTAGTCGTCGGCCGCGGCGGTCTGCTGGCTCCAGTCGGCCTGTACGTTGACTTCGGCGCCGGCGGCGATGCCCGCGAGCTTGGTGCGTTCGGCCGACGTATAGTTGTTGTCGGTATGCGTATATTTGTCGTCGGCCACGAAGCCGGCGTCGTTGGTCAGCTGCGAGGTTGCCGTCGGGATCGTCGGCTTGTTCTTGATATAGTCGTCGGCGGTGGTGGTCTCCTGGCTCCAGTCGGACTGTACGTTGACTTCGGCGCCGGCGGCGATGCCGGCGAGCTTGTTTTTTTCGTTATCGGTATACGCATTGGTATCGTCGTTACTTTCGTATTTCACTTTAATCGACTCCGGCGTTTCGCCGCCCATCGTGCCGCCATCCGTCCAGACGCCGTTGGTTTCGCAGATATATTTGTGCCATTCGGGGTTTTGGCTGTCTCCGATATTCACGTCGGCCGACCATCCGATAACGGGGTTCGGATACGCGGCGAGCAGTTCGGCCGACGTTCCGAATGTGCCTTTATAGGTCGACGGTTCCAATCCGGCGAGCTTGTTTTTTTCGGCGGTCGTATAGTTGTTGTCGGTATGCGTATAGGCGGCGTCGGCCACAAAGTCGGAGTCGTTAGTCAGGTCTGAGGTCGCGGTCGGGATCGCCGGCTTGTTCTTGATATAGTCGTCGGCCGCGGTGGTCTGCTGGCTCCAGTCGGCCTGTACGTTGACCTCAGCGCCGGCGGCGATGCCGGCGAGCTTGGTGCGTTCGGCCGACGTATAGTTGTTGTCGGTATGCGTATAGTTGGCGTCGGCCACAAAGTCGGAGTCGTTGGTCAGGTCTGAGGTCGCCGTCGGGATCGCCGGCTTGTTCTTGATATAGTCGTCGGCGGTGGCGGTCTCCAGTCCCCAGTCGGCCTGTACGTTCACCTCAGCGCCGGCGGCGATGCCCGCGAGCTTGGTGCGTTCGGCCGACGTATAGTTATTGTCGGTATGCGTATAGGCGGCGTCGGCCACAAAGCCGGCGTCGTTGGTCAGCTGCGAGGTCGCCGTCGGGATCGCCGGCTTGTTCTTGATATAGTCGTCGGCGGTGGTGGTCTCCTGTCCCCAGTCGGCCTGTACGTTGACTTCGGCGCCGGCGGCGATGCCGGCGAGCTTGGTGCGTTCGGCCGACGTATAGTTGTTGTCGGTATGCGTGTAGGCGGCGTCGGCCACAAAGTCGGAGTCGTTGGTCAGGTCTGAGGTCGCCGTCGGGATCGTCGGCTTGTTCTTGATATAGTCGTCGGCGGTGGTGGTCTGCTGGCTCCAGTCGGCCTGTACGTTGACTTCGGCGCCGTCGGCGATGCCCGCGAGCTTGATGCGTTCGGTCTCCGTATAGTTGTTGTCGGTATGCGTATAGTTGGCGTCGGCTACCAGATCGGACGGCTTGTTTTTAATATAGTCGTCTTGCGTATCGTCTGTTTGCGACCAGTCGGCCTGCACGTTGACTTCGGCGCCGGGGGCGATGCCGGCGAGCTTGCCGTTGGCGGTTTCGATCGCTTTATAGAGGTCGTCGATCGAGTCGTTTATAGAGTTGTTCGTCGCTTTGAGAATGCCGTACAGGTATTCCAGATCAATGAACAGGTCGTCCGATCCTTCCGCCGTCAGGCTGCTGTACCAGTTGGCGGTCATTTTTCCGCCAATTTTAAAGCCGAGTTTATAGCCCAGATCAATGACGCCTTCGGCTTCCAACCAGGTATAATTAGCGCCGTCCCAGCTGGCTATCGCTATGGGTATGGCCGTATACGCCTTGTAGAGATTCAGGTAATAAAGGCCGTCGGAGGCGTTGAAATCCCACTGGATCAACGTCCGGTATACCGTATTAATCGATTCGTCGTACGAGGCGTATTCGCACCAGTCGTCGAAGTCGAAAATCAGGCCGAGATGCCGTAATTCGATTGTCGTGCCGTCGGAATAGGCGTAGGCTTCCACGTTTAAGACGTCGAACACATTGTGTGCGTCGATTTTGAATTTTAGCGCCGCCCCGGCCACCCGCGTTTTGTCGGCGTCGGTATAGTCGTTGGTCGAAAGGCCTTTCCCCTCTACCTTATCTACTTTATTGCCCGTATTGTCGTCGACATATTTTTTATTGGCGGCGTCCGTATCGTCCTCTGGCGTCCGGGCGTCTTTGTAGGCGACGGCCAGGGCCGAGTTCTTTTTGATTTCGTTCACCGCCAGTGTTTCGACATTGACGATAGAAAAGCTGTCCATGTTGAGGTTCTTCACGGCGCCGTTGTATTCGACATAGGGCACTAAGTCAATTTCGGCAACGCCATCGGTAACGACCGACGAGCCGTTTACCTGTACGTCTTTCACGTCGCCCTCGCCGCCGCCATTTTTCAGCAGCAGCATGGATTTGCCGGAGAGCAGGTCGATTACAAATTCTTTATCCATCAGGCAAACGCATAAGGGTATGTCGTACATTCCGAAAACAGGAAGATGCACTGGCGTTTGTTGCCGTTGGCCCACATGACCGACACTTCGCCGGTCGTATCGTCCCACCGGATGCGCTTAATCGACCACATCGGGTCGTCAAAGGCGTGGTTGCCCGACCATTTATAGCCCAAATAAACCGCCGAGCTATCAATCAGTAAGGCGTCGGGCTCGCGGGTAAATTCCAGCAGGCTGCTCTCATTGCGTACACGTGTGTTTTCGTCAATCATATTCTTTGTGTATTAAAACGGTATTCCGAAATTGAGGAACACATTCCGAACATGTGTCAGGACGGAACCGCCGAGTTCGGCTTTGAGCCATCCGGTAAGGTCTAAAAAACGGTATCCTTCTATCCAGCTGCCGTATTGGGGTGTTCCGAAACGCTTCATCACGGCCAGCAGGTCGTCTTTCGTCGAAAGGCGGTCGAGGGTGGAGACGATGGCCTCCTCGTCGGTGCCCCACGGCTCCATCGCGTTGTACAGCTGCTGCGAAATAAGATTTATATCGTTGGTAGAAAGCGAAATATTGCTGCTGTTAATGGTGATTCCGTTGACGGTTTCGGCGGCCTTGTCGGCGGCTTTTTCGGCGGCGGATTTTCGGAAGAAAAAATACCATACGAGATACAGTACGAATGCCGCCACCATCCATACGGTCAGTTTCTTGAGCGTAAAACGTCCGACAATCGGCTCGTTGAACAGCGAGCCGGCCGCCTTGCCGGCGGCCTTGGCGCCCTGTCCGGCGAGCTCGACGCCCCGTCCGGCGAGATCGGCGCCACTCATAGCTACTATTGGGTTCATAATACCTAACTCTTTTTAATTAATTTATACCCTAACGTGCAGGTCAGCGCAAACAGCAGGGCCACTATTGTCCAGTTTAAAAATCGATCCATATCGTCATATTCATAAAAGAAGGCCCCGTACAGTCGTTGGGCGAGGTCGTCGGTTACTTTTTTTTTTGCGCGGTTTCGATGACCGGCAGCCGTTCTTTGATTTCGCCCACGGTCAGCGCGCCGTCGCGATTGACGTCGAAGCCGCTGTTCGCCGCGGCGATCTTCGCTGCCGACAGACCCGCCGCCGAGAGCGTCCAGTCGTCGGGTTTACCGATGGCGGCCGGAAAAAACACAGCAAAATAGGTGTCGTAGAACGATTTCATGCGCCCCGTGTAGGGTTTTAAGTACTTCAGCACATAGTCTAACTGCGCGACGGCGTCCATCGTCCGCAGGGCGTCGGTGGTGGTGCCGAGCGCGGCGGCGGTGGCGGGCATAAACTGGATCAGGCCTGTGGCGCCGGTCGTCGCGTTGCGTGCGGCGGCGCGCAGGCGACTTTCGACCCACATCACGCCCATCAGCCAGTCGGGTTCGACGCCAAGCTGCCCGGCTATCGTCCGTACTTTGGCCGTAAAGGACGCCCGGACGTCCGACGGTACATTGTTCTCGTATACTAACATCATTTCAGTATTTTCTTAATGATAATCAATAGCAATGAACCGCCAAAAATGACCGACACTAACGTGTACAGCTCCTTCATCGGAAGGGCGACTTCATGCTTCATATTTACATTTACAGGTATATCCATGTTCGTTAAATTTGGACGTTAAACGGTTAAAACAGCGTACGGTTTACGGTTTGCTAACTGTACGACTGCCCCATTACGGCGTCGTATTGTGCGATATTGAGTACGCCCATTTCGCCGACGTTGAAGCAATAGTACAGCGCCTTCGCGGTTTTCACGCCCCAGATACCGTCGACGGCCAGCGCCACGATGTCGGGGTGCGCCTGCGTGATGACGGGGTGCGCCGCGAGATAGCGGTTGGCGGCCCGCTGCAGCTCTTTGACGGCGTCGCCGCGCGACCCTTCTTTAATGGGAAAAGCGATCGCCGCCACCGCAGGGTCGACGGGCGCCGGCCCGGTTGTCGTGGCGCCGTCCGTTCCGGGCGTAGTCGTCGTCGTCGTAGCGGCGTCGGCTTTCTTAGCCCGCAGCGCCAGCCAGACGACCACGGCAACCACGCCCGCCGCGACGATGCCAAGGGTTATTTTTTGCGCGTTGTTCATTTCCTGCAATCCGTTACGAGCCTGTTATTATCCATAATAGCTGCCGGAGGCCGGTTCGGTCGCAGCCGGTGTGGTCGCGTCCGTTGTACTCGAACTGCCCGACGGGCCGGCGAATTTGAATTTCTCGGGGTGCTTCTTATAATAGTTGTACCCGACAATTGCTATCACGACAATTACGCCGATGATAATCCATTTTTTGTGTTGTTTTTTCATTTTTACTCTATTTTAAAATTTGACTTTTAGACTTTTCGATGTTCGATACTCGCCGCGCGACGCGCTTTTTATTTCTTCACGGTCAGCGTTTTAATTATAATTATAATCAATAGCGTCAGCAGGGCCACTCGTATCCAGAATGTCAGCCTGCCGAGCGCGTCGAACCGGTAGAAAGACGGGAGGAGCTGGTCGGCGCCGTCGTCGGACGGCTGATCGCTCCACTGCGGGTCGATGGCCTGTCGGTAGTATCCCTGCGGGTCGAAGTCGTCCGCGGCTATGCTGCGCGGGCAGGGGCGCCTGCGCGCGAAGCGGGCGTGTTCGATGGCCGCTCTGATTTGCGCCGGCGTACCGGCGGCAGTTTCGTATTTTATACTCATAGTTGTATTATTTGGTTTATAATTCAATCGTTTATATACGTCGCCTATGTCGAGCGACTTGTAGTCGGTTGGCGGGAGTACGAGCTGCGCGGCGCGGTAAAGCGCTTCGGCGCGGTCGAACGTCTGCAGGCGGCGTATATTGAGGTTCTGTATATCGTCCATGATTGTCGATTTTACGGATGATAGGTTATCGATACCGGCGGCGTCTTGCCGGGTCGTTTTTTCCCTTTTGCGATGCAGACGACGATTCCGACGACCGCCACGGCCAGCCCGACCCAGAGCCACGGAAACGGTTTGACGGCTACGCCCGTCGTCGCCGACAGGTCGATGGCCCGCGACGGGTCGTCGGTGGCGGCGTGGCGGTACGTCCGGTACAGGCGTCCGGTCGCTGAAATCCACAGCGACGAATGCTGTGTGGGTTTGACCGACGCCGGAACCATATAGGGCGTTTCGATAAACGTGGCGCGGTAGAACGACTCGCCGTAAAGCTCTTCAAAAATGCCGGGAATGCGTACTTCGGCAGGCATCGCTGCCGGACGCACGAGCAGCCGCTCGCCTGCCTGCAGCGCTTCGCGCGCCGCCGCCGTGCAGGCAATAAGCGTGCCGGCGCGGTCGGCTATAGCCTCCGACCGGCGGGGGTAGACAATGCCCGACTGCGCCAGCCAGAACACATGACGTCCGCGGACGCCCGTCGGACGCACTAACGTCATACTGGCAGGCTCGTTGATGACCACCCCGCGGGGATATATAGTAGTAGTATTCATCGCTATTGCTTATTATTCGTTATTCCTCGTTTTTTGCGGCGCATAAAATATACGATGGCGACGATCGCGGCGGCGACGATTGCCATCCAGAGCCAGCGCGACGCGCCGGCGGTCGCGGCGGCGGTTGCGGCGGCGGGCAATCCCGACGCGCCGGCGGCGGGCGCGGCGCCCGAATCCGTGCGCTCGAGCTCCCGCAGGTCGGCTATCGCGTCGTTATGCAGCGTATTCACGTCGCGCGTGTCGGCGGAGACGGCCGACGCGAGGGCGTCGAGCTTGCGGGTTATTTGTTTAATCTCGAGGTTTATGCCGGATTTCGTTAGGGACGTATTGCCGACGGGCGTAGTCAGTAATCGGGTCAGTTGATCGAGCCTGTTTTTATGATTGGTGATTTGGGCGGAGTAGTCGATCCGTTTGGTGTGGTACTGCTCAATCGCCTCGGCCGTCGCCGGAATGGCGTCGAGCCCGGTCAGCACGTCGAATCTTGATAAGGCGTCGCCAAAGCGGTTTAATGCGGCTTGTGCGTTCGATAAAGCGCTCATTGTTTGATTCTCCTTCCTTTTTTGCGGCGCATAAACCACCAGACGCCGACGCCGGCGACGGCCAGTAACAGCAGGCCGACGTACAGCGAGGTATTGGAGCCCGTCGCGGCGGGAACGCCGGCGACGCCGGGAACCGCAGATGAGGAAGCCGTACTACCGTTCGACAGAAACGCATTCGTTTCGCCGTACAGTTTTTTTAATCGGGTTAAAAAATGCTTTGCGTCGCGATTGGTGGTGGAGTTCACTAACCATTCTTCCTTTACGTCATCATTGTATTTATTTAAATGCCATTCAGAAATAGTAGAATAAGCGCCATCGTACCATTCTTTTATTGGGTTGTATTCCGCGTAAAAATGATCTAAAAACGCTCGGGTTTCTGCGGAGGCGTCAGGCACGTCCATATCGTATAGATAAATCTTTATATCGCTAATTTTGTCCAGCAATTCCGTATATTCGGCCCAGACGGATTTAAGTTCTTTTGTAAGTGGTCCCATTATTTATTTAATTTATATGCTTGAGCAAACATTTCTGTTACTTTTTCAATTTGGCTTTATAATAGTAATAGACCCAGATGACGATAGCGGCAAAGAAGAGGTATAGCAATACGTTATCTTCGGTATCGATCTTGTAGGCGCCCGAGATGATATTTCCTTCGATGACGGTGGCGAGGGCTTCCGGTTCGTATTCGGCGCCGCTCAGTTCCATGTCGAGGGTCGTCAGGTTGTACAGTTGTCGGGCGTCGTATTCCGGTATCAGGTCGCCGTAGCGCCTGTATTTTCTGTAGTAGCTTCTGGCTATGGCCGTTACTTCTTTATTTAAGGTCTGCGCGGTCATCGTTTACGGTCGTTTTTTTAAAATGTATAGGATGCAGGTTACGGCAATGGCGAGCGTGAGGATGCCGGTCTGGAATCCGGCATTTTTATACTCCGACAGTTCCAGGGCAAACTGGCCGTTGTACTGTGTGTCGATCTGTGCGGCGTCGGTCTCGTATTGCCGGACGTCGGCGTTGATTTCGGTCATCCGCAGCTGCGCGGCGGCGTTGATTTCGGCAATTTGCTTCTGCGTTTCGGCGACTTTTTTTGCCGTAAACATTCCGACGATCGAGGAGCCTAATTGGGCTATTCCGTTTATAACTGCACTCCAGATCATTGTCTATCCTTTTTTACGAAATGAAAACCCGACGAGAATGACGACGACGAAAAAGACGCCCATCAGGACGATCGACGAGGTGTTGAGGGTATAGGAGCCGGCCAGTATTTTGTCGGAGTCAGCCCGTGTCTTGACTATTTGTTGTTTCTGGTAGGACTCCCAGTTGCTGCCCTGGTAGTCGGTGTAGTAGGCGTATCGGTCGAGTTCGGCCAGCGCTTTGGCGGCGTCGGGGTTGCCGTGGTTGGCGTCCCATTCGAGGGCTCGCCGCAGCTGCTGCCGGAGGCGGGCGTAGTGCTCCGGGTTGGTATAGGGCAACGAGTTTTCGAGGGCTTCGACGCTTTTTCGCAGGCTGTAGGGTTCGCTGCCGGCGAGGGCGTCGAAGGCGTAGCGGTCGGCGGCCATTTCGTCGAGCGTATCGAGCGCCAGATGTCCCCGTTCGTGTTGGAGTATGAAGCGTTGCGTAAAGTCGTCGAATTGCGAATACGCCGGCTCGTTGAGCGTGATTGTCTGCTCGTAGAAGTCGGCTACCGCCGGCGACCGTTCTCCGGGTATATGTTTGCGCAACACTTTCATGGTTTTATTTCTTTTTGCCGAGCATCGTTACGGCTATCAGGGCAATCAGTACGACTAATACGACGGACACAATGACGATAATGAGCGTCGTGTTGCTGTTGCCGGCGGCGGCGGCGGCGGTCGTGGCGGCGCTGTTGCCGGGCAGGATATAGTAGTTCGGCTGCGTGGCGGTAGTGGAGGTGGTGGAAGGCGTCGGGGCGCCGGTGAATGCCTGCCACGCATATACAGTAGTATGAACTGCTGTATCAGCCAACTCCATAATTTTTTTCACGACAGTCCATCCGTCATTCGTTCCGCCGCCGGTGTCGTCCGGAACGACCGGCTCATACGGCGGGCCAATCATACCGTAGTCGCCGGTGTCGCCGTCGGCTTTGGCTTTCGCGCGCTCGGCGTCGGCCACCATGTTTCCGAAATCGGTAAGGAAGGCTTGTCCATAGAGGTTTCCGCCGGCGACGAATGCGGTAACGCTTGGCGTAACGCCGCGCATGTTGTATTTGCCGAACAGGGCTCGGACGCGGTCGGTGCCGGCCAGCTGAAAGGCCTGTTGTACAAATTGTGTAGCTTGCTGCTTATCCATTGTATTTGTTCTTTAGTAATAAATAATTAAGGGGGATTCCGTTGGCGGGCGAGGACTATACAGCTCGCCAACGGAGGCCCCCGTAATTACGTTTGTTTACCGCTTAGCGTCCTGCGGAGGCGTTGGCCAGGATGCTTGCGTATCCTTTCGCCAGTTCGTGCAGGTCGCTGGCTTCGTTCCACTGGGCGCCGGCGCTCCAGATGAACGTCAGCGACGCGCCGGCGTTGAGCGTGATGTACAGCAGCGTCTGGTCGTCCATCTGAAAATCCGGCAGGGGAATGTCGGCCATCTTATCGTTGGTCTGGTTGGCGGTTTTGTACATCGACGGGTTAAGCCGGTCGCTTGCCAGCCCGTGATAGGGCGAGAGGTGAACGATTTCAATGTTGTTGTAGAGCTGGTCGGGAGAGCTGGCCAGTAGTTTTAAATGCGTGAAGCACTGCGGATTGCGATACACAAAGCGCAGCAGTTCGTTAATCGGATACGGTTCGCCTTTACCCGTCGCAATCTTGGCGGGCGTGGAGGCGGTGTCCTTGATGTCGCCCTCGTTGATAATGGCGTCGAGCGCCAGTCCGCGGGAGGCGTTGATCTCCGTAACCGAGTTAAAATAGCCCGGCAGTAACGCGAGTTTGACGGAGGAGGCGGCGACGCTGGTAAGCGTATACTGGATGGTATACTTGCTGATCAGGAAGTCGGCGGCATCTTCGGGCGTTACGCCGTTGAACCGGACGGAGTTTTGCCGTCGGGCTCGGGCAATGGCGTCGGTAAAATCGGCGCCGGTCATACGGGCCGACAAGCGTTGTTTACCGGCCAGTGAAGGAAAATTTTGTTTCATTATTTTTTCTTTTTTAATAGTTTACCAAAAAAATTGGAGGTTCCGGTCGCCTTTTTGTCTGCCACGTGCGTAACGAGCACAATGACGATCAGTGCGATGACGAGCCATGCGACGGTGGATGTTTTGTTCAGATAATTTGTCATATTATATTGTATTAAAATAATTTACTAAAAAAGAAACGAAAGATTTGCAAGGGGGGCCAACAGGTTCGACGAGTCGATAGGCGCTGTTGTCCCGCGTCGGTCGTCTCACGTTTCTGAAAAGCGCCAACAATCGAATTGTTGCAACGTTTTTATTACCGGTGCAAAGTTGCGAACATCCGAACCGTCCGTGAGCGGTTTTGACTGCTTTTGACCGGATTTGACCGCTTTTGACTGCTTTTGACTGCTTTTTTCGGGGCCGTCGGGGGGGGGCGAGGGGTGATTGTATTCGTTTATTTTGTATCTTTGTATAAAAAAACACCCTATTATGGCAACAACTACAAAAACAACCACAAAAAAAACGGCCAAGAAAGCCACAGCAAAAAAGACGGCCAAAAAAAAGGCAGCGCCCAAAGAAAAACTGTCGAAAGCAGGCAAATGGATGCGGGCACACCCGAAAGGAGATATGATTATTAATGATCCACGGGTGCTTACAGGCGTAAGTATTCTTGAGATATTAAAAGATGCTAATTATCAGGCGTCATAAAATAAAACAGGCCAACTATTTATGAGATACTTAATTGATACTACTATTCTTATCCGCTTACGTACAGAGACATCTCTTATCTCAAAAGACATATTTCAAATTATCGAAAATCCTGAAAATCTTATTTATGTAAGCGCCGTTAGCATACAGGAAATTTTCATGCTCCTACAGACGAATAAGATCGTTGTACCTAAATGGAAATCCGCGAAAGATGTGTTTGAAGATATTGAAAACACCTTGAATTTTAAGATCAAATATATCAAAAAGGAGCATCTTACGACCTTCTATCAGATTGCGCCGGTCAAAGATCACGGCGATCCGTTCGACCGTCTTATCATTGCCCAATCCCTCACCGAAAGGATGCCGCTCATCAGTAGCGACCAGAAAATGAAATACTATAAACGGCAGGGGCTGACGTTCATTGCGAATGCGTGAGGCCTGAATCGTCTTTATTCATCATTTACGATAACGAGCTTATCGACTATGTATTTATATTGTGTGGGGGTGAGTATTTTCTGTTTTTTTTCGTAGCCCATTTTCTGTAATTCGTCGAAATACTTTTTATTGAGGTATCTGCGGAATGTGCTCTCCGATACTCCCGCCAGCAGTCGCAATTCTTTTTTGGTATATAATCGTGTTCGGTTCATGGATTTTTCCGTATTAATAAAAAAAACGCTATCTTTGCGGTAAGTTGTATATGTGGTATCAACTTAAAAACCGTTGGAGAGTAGCTTATAAACTACGACTGTAAACCCGACGGTTTTTTTTATTTTTCATACTGATTCAGATCAATCGTTTTCATAGTTTTATCAGTTTACAGAAGTGCGGGTTTTTGAGGGCTTTTCTGTTTACCTCTTCCTGTGTTTCCTTAAAGAGGTCGAAGTAGAGCAGGGCTCCTTTTCTGCGTTCTAATTTTTCGAGCGTCTGGAACAGCAGTATTCGCGTCATTCGGTTGAGGAATAGGGGCGGGACGTCGGAAAAAGCGTGTCCGACAAAAATGATGTCGGTCATTCGCTGTCGCATTCCGTTGAGCAGGGCGTAGTTGAGCGGCGTGGGCTGGTTTTCGATGTAAATACGCGATTCTTCGAGCACGAGTGTCCCGTCGTAGAAGTATTTAACGACCGATTGCATCAGTTCGCGCGACGGGAAATAGTTTTTACATATTCCCGAGAATCGGAAGTCGGACGGTTTTTCCAGATTATTGTGCGGATATTTCTCATATTCGTTACAGTGTGGGGTAAGAATAAGGGCTTTTCCGTTCATGGATTTTAACAGTCGGATGACTGCCGTTGTTTTTCCCGTACCGTTTACGCCGATTACGGCAATCAGTTTACAGGCTCTTTCGGGGGGCGGTTTAAGGGCTTGCTGTTCCATGCTCTGCGGCTTTCTGTTTTTCTTTCCATTCGTTCCGTTTGGCATTGGCTTTCATCACGAGGGGCAGGTAGGCGATCAGGACGGCAAAGAAGAGCGCCCATCCGGGCGCGAGGTCTATGTTTTTTCCGGCCATACATCGCTCGAGGGTCGGCATGATGTCGCGCATCGACTCTTTCGGCAGCCGGAACTCGTGGGGTTCGTCGTGAGCGAATACGGAGAGCAGGAATGCCAGCACGCCGTCGCCAACGCTGGCGACGGTTTGGGCGACCATTTTGTTTTGCGCGCGCGCCTCGGCGGGCGAGGGTTCGGGTTCGGGCGTTTCGACAGTCGTTTCGAGGGCCTCGAAGTCGGGCACCTCGAAGGGCTGTTTGGGCTGCCGCAGTTCGTCGGCCAGCTCGTCGACGCTGCCGGGGCTGTAGCTCATCATGGCGGCGGTGTCGGCGGCGGTAACCCGTTCGACGGGCAGGGTTGCCGCGTTCGCCGGCGTCGGGGTTGGCGTTTGGGGTATATTCAACATACTACATTGCTTTTTTTAAGAGGGTTTCGATAAATTCGGTCAGCCGGAATCGTTCGACTTCGCGGACGATGCGCAGGTCGTCGGCAACGGCGACGACGAGTATCTGTGCGTGTCCGTTTTCGTCGGTATCGAGCAGGGCTGTGATGGCGCTTTCGCCCGGTCGTTTGGGCTTTTTTTGCAGGTATTCGACGATGCTTTTTTCCATCGTCGGAATATTTTGCTTGACCATCGGGAATACGGATTTTAATAGGCTACTCCACATATTGACTGCTGATTTCTTTAATACGCTGTAGGGGCATGATCGACAGGGGAAAGAACCATTCGAGGCGTCGTTCGAACAGGTATCGTTCGAACATGTAGAGGAGCAGCATGGCGGGCGTAATGTTTCCGAATACGGCTAATTTGGGGTATTTTGTGGCGGCGTCGCGGAGGCGTTCGCAGGTTTCGGAGAGCAGTTGCCATCGGCCGGGGTCGGTCTGTACGATAAATGCGTTTTCGGGCAACTGCTGCGCGTCGATCAGCGCGCGCAGTTCTGCGATGGCGTCTTGCGCCTGCCGGCAGTCGGCAGCGGCGGCGTCGGCCCGCAGGCGCTGGGTTTCGGCTTGGGCGGCGGCTTCGGCGGCGGCGGTTTTGGCGGCGGCGGCGGCTTCCGATGCTTCGGCGTATTGTTCGGCAAGCCTGTTATGCTCGACGAGGAGCGCGTCGTGCCGGGCCAGCAGGTCGCGGTATTCGTCGGTTTCCGCCACAGGGGGCTGGGGCGGTGGCGGGGCTGTCGCGCGCTTCAAGAGTATCTCGAAGGCTTCACGGATGTTGATCGTTTCCGGGGCGGCGCCCGATTTGTAAATAATGGCGTTTAGTTCGGAGGCCATTGCGTCCGTCAATTTTAAAGTGTATGCTTTTGCATCCATAATTTAGTTGTTTTTAGTTGTTTTTAGTTGTTTTTTAATTATTTATTCTTTTTTTACTATCTTTGTATCGAATTACTGTGGCGTCCACGTACTGCTCGGGATTGGCTCCGGGTTCGTCCGACTCCGAAATATAGCCTGCGATTATCGCTATATTAGGCATACAGGGAGTGCAGAGCGCAGAAGCTGCACGTTAGTAATCGGTCGGTTTACTTTGGCCACAGTAATTCTTTTTTTTTCATTTAATCTACTTTTTTTTACTATCTTTGCAACTAAATTACTGTGGCGTCCACGTACTGCTCGGGATTGGCTCCGGGTGGTCCCGCTCCGAAATATAGCCTGCGATTATCGCTATATAAGGGATAAGGGGATGCAGAGCGCAGAAGCTGCACGTTAGTAGTCAGTGGGTCTACTTTGGCCACAGTAATTTTTTAGTATTTATTTCATTATATCTACTTTTTATCTTCTAATGGCCACAGTAATGTTTTTCTTTCTAAAAAGTCCTTTTTCATAATCGTAGCGGTTTTTACTTCATAAAATTCGTCTTTTAATGCCCAATTCAATTCAATGGCAGCCGCTTTTGGCCTGCCGTTGTAGACAACCAGCAACAACGAGTCGCCGGAACCCTTATAGATACGGTTATACTGGTTTACAACTAATCGAACCAGCGTAATAGCATCAATACCCAATGCGTTCAATTCTTTGGGGTGGTCATTTTCGATATGCCGCAAATAGTTTCGGTTAATGTAAATATACGCGGCTTTTCGATGTATTTCTTTGGCTATAGGCGCTGTGAGTCGTCCTACTTCCGTGTAATTGTCCGGTGTTGTTTTCATTGTATATACGTTGTTTAGGGTATTGCATTACTGATAATCAGTCCGGCGCGTTTGAGGCGTTTATAGCGGTGCTTGTGGAATTGATAGGGCCGTTGGGCGTTGTCGAACGAGGCTTGCAGGCGCTCGCGTTCGCGACGTTCCCGGCGGTCGGAGGGATAGCAGGCGGTCGTCGGGCGTCCGGCGAGGTAGTCGCGGATGCGCTGCTGCTGTTCTTTTCGCAGTAGCCGGTATTCGGCAAAGTGCATTCCGTCGGGGCGTCGGGTGATGATCGCCTCGCGGTTTGCGTCTGGTTTATTGTGATTTGACGATGGTTTGCTTTTCCTATTTTCCATTTTTTACAGTCCCTTTTTTTATTCGTATCCGTTTTACGACGGTTTACGACGGTTTACGGATGTTTACTTTCGGCTTCCTTTTTGTTTTTTGGTTTACCTTTTTATTCTACAATGGTTTACCTTGTAATTTTTTCCGTCTTTTCCGGCGCTTTTTTATTCGTGTCCGGTTTACGTCGGTTTACGGATGTTTACTTTCGGCTTCCTTTTGGTTTTTTCGGTTTACCTTTTTGGTCTACAATGGTTTACCTTGTAATTGTTTCTGTCTTTTCCGGCGCTTTTTTATTCGTGTCCGGTTTACGTCGGCAAATTTAGGTACCCTCTGTAGATGGCAGCGGAACAAACGATAACAAACGATAACTTCCTTAATGTTAATTTAACAAATACGGGGGGGGATGAATGATTATTTTGTATCTTTGCAGAAAAAATACAGGAATATGGCAACAATTATAAAAATAGCGGCTAAAGAAGTCGCAGCAAAAAAGAAAGCCTTCAAAGAAACTGTCGGCGACAGGAACATGGAGGAGGGCCGGCCCGGAAGGGATACGGGTATTAATGATTAATAACCATTACGTAAAGCAATGCCTACTATTTTTGAATATTTTGGATTGGTTTTCTATTTTTACATGAATGAGCATGATCCTATTCATGTGCATGTAAAAAAAGGAGATAAGGAAACTATTTTTGAACTTATAGTGTATAATGGCGTATTGACAGAGGTCAGGCAAAGGAAACGTCGAAAGGTTGAATTGTTATCGACTACTGACGCTCAAAAAGCGATGGCCTTTATTCAGCATTATTACAAGGACATCCTTCAAAAATGGGTGGATGTATTTGTGTTAAAAAAAGAGATACGGAAAATCACCATTACTAAAAAAATCCGGCACAATGAAAAAAAATAGTCCTTGTTTAAGTATTGTAGAGGCCACCTATTTAGACGGCTATGCAGTGCGTCTGACATTCTCCGACGGCGTAGTACGGGACATTGATTTCGGCCCGTTCCTGCTTGGAAACCCGCACCCTCAATACGACAAGTATCGGGATATTAAGAAATTCAAGAAATTCAAAATAGAATACGGCAACATCGTCTGGGGTAGAAACTGGGACTTGATTTTCGACGAATACGAATTGTATCGAGGCCGCGCCCCGCGCTGAATGCCTCCTGATCGGGAGCGGTGTGTAGACGCCGCTTTTTTTTTGTCATAATGCTATCGTTTTTTTGCAAAGGTACAAAAAAGGGGTAATGCAATTAATCTTTAAACAGGCTAACACGCGATGGAGTAATTGCTTTTATATTTAAAAATCCAGAATAGTCCCGTAAGTTATTGGTTATAAAAAAATAACAACTTAGCTTATTGCATACGACGTATTGAATATTATCTTCCATATCAGGATATTCAATATTCAATGAGTTTATAATATCCTGTTCCTGTACGGAAATCACATAAAATTTAGTTAGCAGGTAGCGCACTATTTTTTTTGTTTTTTCACTTTTCTCTCTGTTTTTCAAAAACGATATTAAATGTATGATACTAAGAGAAGATGTATACAGTTTTTTGCCCTGTAACGTAAAAAGATATTGTAAACAATTTTTATCCATCTGATTTTTAGACACGTATGCACCTATCAATATATTGCTGTCTACAAAGATTCGGTTTTTATTCATAGGTATTGCAGTCCTTTATTTTTAAAGTATTCCCGTTCTTTTTCGGTAAGCAGTTTTGCCTTATCGCGGATAAAGCGCCTTTCTTCTTTCCTGACGATTTCTTCATAGGTAAGACCTGCCCGTTCCAGTAGCAGGCCTATCAGTTCCAGATGCTGCTTTCGTATATCGCCTTTTGCAATCATATCCGTTATAATAAAATTCCTTTCTTTTTATAGTATTGTAGCTCCTTTTCGGTAAGAAGTTTGAGATGGCTTGCTACAAACCAGCGTTCGGCGCTGTCGATGATTTCCATTTTGGGCAACTTCGTTTTTTTTAATAACAACTCTAACAGTTCCGCTTCGACCTGTTGCCGTGTTGGTTGCGCCGTTTTTTTTATCTTTGCGGTCGTTTTTTTTGTGGTTTTTTTTGTGGTTGCCATAATGCTATTGTTTTTTTTGCAAAGGTACGTATTATCGTTTATTGAAAATCAGTTTGAGTCCCTGCCGTTCATAGTCTTTAAATTTTCCGTCGCTACTGATGAGGGGCATCTTTTCGGTGAGGGCTTGGGCGAT
>JAIRMW010000101.1 GCA_031258415.1 Prevotellaceae bacterium | reverse complement strand
ATAACAAAAACAGAGGCTTGATATGACGACACAGAGGAAAGACGGAACTCAAAAAAAGACGGGGGACAGACAAAAATCCCCCTTAAAACGCATTTATAATACGCTTGACCCGATTATTTTGAAAAAATATTTTGGAAAGAGTGTTCGGAGTACTTCCGATAATGTATATTATCAGAAGTAAAACAAAGGTACGAGAAATTTCCGAAAGTGCAAAAAACGAGGGCGTAAGAAGGAAAAAAAGGGCGGCGCTTTCAACAGGCTGTTCGTAACGCGAAGTAAACCTTATTTTCAATGGTTAATGGTTAATTGCCTGCGGGGGTCGCGTTGGCCGGGGCCGACGCGACCTGCTCTATATCCAATAGTTTTTATTATCTTTGTCCAAACTAAAAACATAAACAAATGACAATGTATAAAAACATCATGCGGACGCGGCTGGCGCAATACGACGAACCGCAAAAAGTACAGGCCTTAGGCATGTACCCGTACTTTCGCACCATTGAGTCGGAACAGGATACGGAGGTGCTTATCAACGGGAAAAAAGTATTGATGTTCGGCTCCAACAGTTATCTGGGGCTTACCAGCCATCCGAAGGTGAAAGAAGCCGCCATCGCCGCCGTCAAAAAATACGGCTCGGGATGCGCCGGCTCCCGCTACCTGAACGGCACGTTGGATATCCACGTGGCGCTGGAAGAACAATTAGCCGAATTTGTCGGCAAAGACGGGGCATTGGTCTACAGCACCGGCTTCCAGTCGAACTTAGGCGCCATCCCTACCGTTACAACCCGCAACGACTATATCCTGCTCGACGAGCTCGACCACGCGTCGATCATAGAAGGGGCGCGGCTGTCGTTTGCCAAAACCTTAAAGTTCCGTCATAATGACATGGAATCGCTCGAGAAGATCCTGCAGCGTTGCGAACCGGAAGCCCTGAAGTTAATCGTCGTCGACGGTATTTTCAGCATGGAAGGCGATATCGCCAACCTGCCGGAAATTGTCCGGCTGGCAAAAAAATACAACGCGAATATTATGGTCGACGATGCGCATTCGTTCGGCGTTATCGGCGAACAGGGACGCGGCGTATCGTCGCACTTCGGACTTACCGACGACGTCGATATTATTATGGGCACGTTCAGCAAATCGTTAGCCTCTATCGGCGGGTTCTTAGCCGCCGATAAGGATACGATTAACTTCATTAAACACAACTCCCGCTCGCTTATCTTCAGCGCCAGCGCAACACCCTCTGCTACCGCCAGCGCATTAGCCGCACTCGAAATCATTAAAACAGAACCGCACTACATCGAGCAGTTGTGGGAAAACACCCATTACAGCCTGCACGCATTCCGCACACTGGGCTTTGATATTGCGCACTCCTGCACCCCGATTATCCCGATTATGATTCGCGACAATACCAAGACCTTTATCATGGCCAAAACCCTGCTTGAAGAAGGCGTATTTGTCAACCCGGTTGTGCAGCCGGCCGTACCTAACGACTCGACCCTCATCCGTTTTTCACTGATGGCCACGCATACGCAGCAGCAAATAGAATATGCGATCGATAAAATCGAAAAGGCGGCGCGGCAGTTGGGAATTATTAACTGACAAACGGCTCCGTAAACCGGTATAGCGCCGGCCAGCCGTCAACGGCATAGGCAGTATCGTGAATAAACGGCTCATTGTACTTCTGGCCATAGCCATTAGCATTAGCACGCTGACAGTGGTCGGCATCCAGATAAAATGGATACGCGCTACCGCCGACGCCGCCGAAGAGGCCTTTTCGCGCAATGTGCAGGCGACCCTTCAGCAGGTCGTCGATATAATCGTCAGGCAGGAAATAGCGCAACTGTTCTCCGACAGCATCCCGGTACACTTTTTTCAGTCCCGCTTCTCGTCCTACCCGCCGAGTCACGCCGACCGGCCGGTAACGGAACGGGTAACAGACGCCCAAATTGACTCCCTGCTGCGCAAAGAACTGCGCCGGAAAAATATCGTTGCGCCATACGAGTTTGCCATTACCGACGAGTGGGGCGCCATCGTACTGGCCACCGCCGGATTCTCCAACGCGCGACCCGAACATACGTACAACGCCGCCCTGTTTCCCTCCGACCCCTACCATGCGCCGCACTATTTCCTCAATATCTACCTGCCGCCCCACCGCGATTATATCATGTACTCTATCCGCTGGATGCTTGTGGCGTCCGGCGTGCTTATTCTGGTTATCTGCGCCACCTTTGCCGTTACGTTAATGACTGTCTTCCGACAAAAACGACTGTCGAAGATCAGAAACGATTTTGTCAATAACATTACCCATGAACTGAAAACGCCCATAGCCACGATCTCGCTGGCGTCCGAAATCCTACAGGACCATCGCTCGCCCCGCTGGCAAGACCGCGTGCCGCGCCTTTCGCAGGTTATTCACGACGAGTCGGAGCGGTTGATGTACTTAGTCGAAAAAGTTTTGCAAACCGCTATTTATTCCCGCGGGAAACTCAAACTCAAGGTGGAGGAAGTCGATATACACGACATAATCCGAAAAGTACTTGCCGATTTTTCCTTGCAGTTCGAGACGCTACATATCACCACCGAAAGCCGTTTCCTCGCGACCAACCCGCATGTCATGGCCGATGCGCTGCACCTCGCCCATGTCTTGACCAATATGATCGACAACGCCATCCAGTACCGGAAAACCACCGAACCGCTACACATTGTCGTGCAAACACGCAATACCGCCCATTCGGTGGAAGTAGCCGTTAGCGACAACGGCATCGGCGTCGACGAGAGGCAGGCGAAACAGGTATTCAACCCGTTCTACCGGTATGTGCATAAACAGTCGCCCCCTGTCAAAGGATTCGGGTTGGGACTGTATTATGTAAAAAATATTATTGAAACCCATCACGGGAAACTATTTGTATCGGGCGCTGTGGGCAAAGGCAGTACGTTTGGGTTTGAACTGCCGGTGAGAAAAAGAAAAAGGGGCTGTGAAGCGCCTCAACCCGAGCGCCAGTCATCAATTGAAGTTTAGTACATCATTCAATACGAAAAGAAATGGAAACAACACGAATTTTATTAGCGGAAGACGAAGAAAATATGGGAATGCTCCTGCGCGACTACCTTGGTCTCAAAGGCTATACCGTAACCTGGGTTACCGACGGGGAACAGGCATTTAAACATTTTCCTCAAACCCAATACGATATTTGTATCTTAGACGTCATGATGCCGAAAAAAGACGGCTTTACGCTGACTAAGGAAATCCGGCAAATCAACCCGCAAGTGCCGATCGTATTGCTTACGGCCAAATCGCAGCACGACGATATACTGGAAGGCTTTCTGGCCGGCGCAGACGACTACCTGACCAAGCCGTTCCGCATCGAAGAACTGCTGCTGCGTATCGAAGCAATCCTGCGCCGCACAAAAGGAGGACGCGCAGAACTCGACCGGGAGCAGGTGTTCACTGTCGGGAGCTATACGTTCGACGTCGCCAAGCAGGAACTTATCCACAGAGAACGAAAATGGGTGCTCACCGCCAAAGAAGCCGCCCTGTTGCATTTATTGTGCATCAACAAAAACCGGATACTCGACCGCAATTTCGCCCTCCGAGCCATCTGGTCGGACGACAGCTACTTCAACGCTCGCAGTATGGACGTCTACATCACCAAACTGCGGAAGTATATGAAAGACGACCCGACCGTCAATATTCTGAATGTCCGCGGACGGGGATTTAAACTTATTTCATAAGCGTCTTGGTATATTACAGATTTTTTGTACCTTTGGACAATCTTTTGTGGTTAACTATTTAATTTGTTTTTTATGTTTGGATTATTTTTTTCCCTGCCATCCACCCACTTGTATGAACGCAAACGCTTCATACATGATACCATGCACGCCCGTTTTTATGACATCAAAAAATCGGACGAGTTCAAACGCTATGAAGAGTTGAAGGAGTACGTCGAATCGCCGCGCTATAAAAAGGATTTAGCGCTGGTATGCTCGCTCTCGTACCGTACCAGCAAAGAGCGGCTGGTCGAACGCCGGTGGAAAGAATTGCGAAAATACCGTGAAGTAAAGAAATTCCGTAAAAAAGGCGCCTTTTCCGATTCGGAGTACGTACGGGAATACTTAGAGTTGGACGCGAAGGTCAACTCGCCGTCGTTCCTGCAACACAAGGCCTACCTGAAAAATCCGCGACGGCATCTGCAAAGCGACCCGTATTTGAAATTTGTAGAATATAAACGGCTGGCGAAGTCGAAGTCGGTGAAGGAGTATTTCAAAATCAAGAAAAAATACGCGGCCATCTTTGCCGAAATGGAACGCTGGACAACCATCTTTAACGAAGAATTTCCCGACAGGCAACTTTCCTCCATGTGGGACACCAAACCGTATTGGCGGACGCCGATGCTGGAGCAAAACTATTCGTCGAACCGCGAAGAACATCTCCTGAGCGACGGCGAAAATATCGCGCTACAGCCCGGCATGGCGCAGATCGTTACACGGAACGAAACAGCGTCGGGCGTCGCATGGGATGAAAAAATAGGCTTTATTCCCCGCGAATTTTCGTACACCTCCGGCATGTTGAGCACCGCTCATAGATTCCAAATGAAATATGGTCGCTTAGAGGCCAAAATAGCGTTCCCGAATGTGAAGAACCTGTACCATATCTTCGGGTTGGGAAGCAATCAGAACACCCCGGCGCTGAGCATTGCCCACTACTGTAACAAGCGCTTGATTATGGGGCTCTACATGGCCGACAAAACCTCGTCGTTCCTCAAGAAAATACGCTTGCATAACAATCATTTCTACATCTTCCAACTGGAACGCACAACCAAATCATTACGCTGGTACATCAACGGGAAAAAACTGTACGAATGCCGGAGCCAAACGTCCGAACCGCTCTACATTGCGTTTGCGTCCGGCGTGATCGGTAAAACCGAAAACGAAAAACTGCCGGCGGCCTTTGAAATTAATTATGTGAAATTGCAGGTTGTAAAACAGTAGCCGTTTGCTACGCGGCGCCAGTCCCGCAAAAGGAAGCGCCGCTACGCATTCCCCCACCCCTGTCCTTCGGAAATGGAGCGTCGAGCGTCGCCCCTCGTCCGAGGGACGTCATCAGTCATCACACAAACATCCCCGCCATGGCCGCCGGCGTCAGCCGACGGGAACGAATGCGGGGATGGATAAAAAGAAGCGGATGAAACGCTATTTCGTGGCGGCCACAACGCCCCGGAAGTAGCCTATCGACTCGCTGATACCGGCAAAGGGGGCGTTCATGTCTTTTTCGTGTTCCAGACTGCACACGCCGCTGTAGCCGACGTCGCGCAGCGCCCGGACAAAAGCGGGGAAGTCAATCACGCCGCGGCCTATTTCCAGCGAATAGCCGGCTTTGGTCGGCGCCGTTACATCTTTGATATGAATATCGAATATGCGCGAATGGTATTTTCTCAAATCGGCCACCGGGTCTTTCCCGTTGCGGACGTCGTGCCCGATATCGAGGCACATACCGATGCGCGGGTCTAAGTCTTTCGTGTGATTCCAGACGTCGTCGGCATCCGGGTACAGGGCGATGTCCGGGCCGTGCAGGTGGATGGCGTAGCGGAAGTCGTATTCCTTCACCTTTTGCTCGATGTAGGGCAGCAGCTCGACGTTCGGCACGCCCACAATCAGTTTCACGCCTGCCCGACGGGCATATTCAAATGCGCGGTCGGCTTCTGCTTCGGTTTTCATGTAAATCGGCCCTACGGCGTAGCCTGTTACGTCGCTGGCGGCCAGCCGGGCATGGAATGCGGCAATCTGCTCGTCCGTACTGTTCAACGGCAAATGAAAATCTTTGATGCAAAGGTAATGCACGTCGGTTGCACGCAATGTTTCCAATGTTTTATCGAGGTCGAAGCGGACAAAGGTATAGCCGGCCATCCCGATACGGAAGGGCTCGCCGGCGTCGGGCGCTCCGTTCAGTTCTTTAATTTTAATATTTTTGAAAAACACCTCGTCGCCGTGATCCTGCAACAGGATATGGCCTTCGGCGGCGTTACCGAAGTCGGGCCAGCCGGCGTATTTACTGTAGGCCACCAGCGCATTGAAGGTGGGCGTGCGGCGTTCGTAGTCTACAATTTTACAGCCGTTGAGGTAATGTCGCACCCGGCGGCCTTCGACGACGATGGTGGCGGTATTAAAGCCTTCGGGGTCGAAGCGGTAGCCGGGGGCGCTCCTGTCGGGGGCGATCAGGTCGTAGAGGGCGCCCAGCGTACGGTTGCCCTTCACGCCCAATTGCGCATCGGGATGATGAAGGTCGTCCAGCAGCTGGTATTCGCATCCGATAGCCGAGCCTTCGCCCCGGTTCAGTTCAGGATCGACAAAATATTTGACGCCGCTGTTGGCTCCCTTTGTGATTTTGAAGTCGACGCGGAGGATAAAATTCCGGTATTTCCGTCGGGTGATAATATCGCCGCCGTTTGTCGATTCGGCGCCGCCGCTCTGGTGGACGCGGAGGACGCCGTCGGCGATCGACCAGCCGTGGTTGGGGAATGTCGTCTGTTTGGCGCCCCGCCAGCCGTCGGTGCTGTGGCCGTCCCACAGCAGTTGCCAGCCGTCGGCGGCTTCCTGTGGGCTCAGCGTGTTATCCTGACTGTAGGCGGCCGGCGAGAGGCTTGTCGCGGCGAGGATCAGGAGGGGGAGAAGTCGGTGATAGTTCATGGTATTCGTATTTTATAGTGTATAAAAAGAGTCCCACCCTTTACGGGGCGGCATTTGTGTTAGCAGGGCATTCGCGAAAGCGTGGTTGGTGATCTGTTTGGTCGTGCGGTCGAACACGATTTTGGTCGCCAGCCGTTGCGCGATGACGCCCAACGAGAACACCTGACTGAGCGCTCCGTGTATTTCAAACGGCGAACGCGTTTTTTCTTCGCCCATGCAGGCCAGCAAAAAATTAGCGAAATGGTTGGAAGGGCTTGGGGGCACTTCCGGCAACGACGATTGCAGCTCGGCGGCTCGCTCGTCGGGGATAATCGAAAGCGTACTGCCGTGCGAGCCTCCTTTGAAGGTGAGTTCTTTGCTGTAAATAATTTTGCCCGGATTGAGCGTCGAGGGTTGCAGTTTGCCGCCGGCCACCGCCGGTACCGACGGGTCGATCGCCACGTTGCCATAGCCGGCAGGCACCGCCGGGATGTTATCGACCCCGTCGTACCACGTCAAGTCTACCGGCGGCATGGCGCCCCGTGCCGGAAAACGGAAAAGGAGCGTTGTCGCTTTGGGGAAGAAGTAGTCGTTATGCCCGTCGACGCGCAGGGGGTCGATTTCGTACGGCAATCCCAGGTCGAGAAATTCGTGCAGCGTATCGAGGATATGCGCCCCCCAGTCGCCCAGAGCGCCCATGCCGAAGTCGTACCACGAGCGCCAGTTGCCATAATGATACCGGCTGTTGTAGTCATGATGGGGAACGGCGGCCAGCCATGCGTCCCAATCCAGCGTCTCCGGCACGGGCTCCGCCGCCGGATACCGATCGATGCCGGCGTCCCACGCATGCCAGCGGCGGGCAGCGTTCATGTGCGCCGTAACCTCCGTTACATCCCGGATGACGCCGGCTTCGTGCCATGCCTTAAATTGAAAATAGTTGCCTTCCGAATGCCCCTGATTGCCGACCTGCGTTACCACTTGCGGACGGCGACGGGCGGCGGCTATCAACAGTTCGGCTTCGTAGAACGTGCGCGTCATCGGTTTTTCCACATACACATGTTTGCCCAACGCCAACGCCTGCATACAGACGGGGAAATGGGCATGGTCGGGAATGGCGACGGCCACCGCGTCGATCGCGTCGCCCATCTTGTCGAACAGCGTACGGAAATCGGTAAAGCGTTGCGCATGGGGATACCGCTGAAGCATGGCCTGCGTGTGAGGCGCGCCCAAATCGACGTCGCAGAGCGCTACGATATTGGCAAAACCCGTGTCGTCGAACGCCGGAATAATCTCCGCGCCACGGTTGCCGATCCCTATGCAGGCCAAGTTGACTCTGCGATTGGCGCCTGCTATTCTGGCGGCTTTCGACGCCGTCATTGCGTGTACGGCGTTAAGGCCGCCGAGGGCCAGCCCGGCTGTTGCCAGCCCGCCGGCCCGTAGAAAGGTTCTTCGTGTAAGCATAATAAGTCTTTTCGTTTGTATATTGATTTGCTTTAGCGCTTTTCTCCGGCAATCGTTCGCCGGAAAAGAGCGCTACAAAGGTAAGAAAAAAGATTATATGTATTCCGGGCTCGCAGATCGACCGCCGCCGCAGGCCATTATTCATTATTCATTGTTCACGCCCATTGGCTATTCTCCGTGCGCAGTCTTTGCGCTCGTGGCTCCGATACGCATGTTTGCGAGAAACTGCCCCGTGTAGCTCTTCGGGCAGCGGGCGATGGCTTCGGGCGTGCCGGTGGCCACAATGGTGCCGCCGGCAGTACCGCCCTCGGGACCAATATCGATGATATAGTCGGCGGTTTTGATGACGTCGAGATTGTGCTCGATGACCAGCACCGTATTGCCATGATCAACCAACCGATTGAGGACGTCGAGCAGGATGCGGACGTCTTCAAAATGCAGGCCGGTGGTGGGCTCGTCTAAAATATATACGGTGTTGCCGGTATCGCGTTTGGCCAGCTCGGTAGCTAATTTCACACGCTGGCTCTCGCCGCCGCTAAGGGTGGTCGAGGGTTGTCCCAATTTGATATAGCCTAAGCCGACCTGCTGCAAGGCCTCTAATTTCTGCGCGATCGCCGGCACATGCGCAAAAAACAGACTCGCCTGGTCGATGGTCATATCCAGCACCTGCGCGATGTTTTTCCCCTTGTATAGCACCTCCAGCGTCTCCCGGTTATACCGCTGCCCGTTGCAGGTTTTACAGGTTACGTGGACGTCGGGTAAGAAATTCATTTCGATAATCTGTACGCCGCCGCCGCGACACTCTTCGCACCGCCCCCCTTTGACATTGAACGAAAACCGCCCGGACTGGTAGCCGCGGATTCTGGCGTCGGGCGTTTCCTTAAACAGGCTGCGGATGTCGGAAAACAGATTGGTATACGTCGCCGGATTGCTGCGCGGCGTGCGGCCTATCGGCGACTGGTCAACCTCGATCACTTTGTCGATATACTCGATCCCCTCAATACGCTCGTAGGGCAGCGGGTCTTGCAGCGAGCGGTACAGACGCTGGCTGAGGATCGGATGCAGGGTCTCGTTGATTAACGTCGATTTCCCGCTGCCGCTCATACCGGTTATACAAATAAAGGTGCCTAACGGAAAAGCCACTGTTACGTGCTGAAGATTGTTGCCCGACGCGCCTGTGAGCACGATCTTCTTTCCGGAACCCTTGCGCCGTTTTTTGGGGACGGGGATACGCTTTTCGCCCCGCAGGTATTGCAGCGTGAAGGACGCCGTCTCGCCTTCTTCGGGCGCCGCCGGCTTCCGGGACTTGCCTCTCGGCGGCGGCGGCCCGGCATAAATAATCTCGCCTCCTTTTTCACCGGCCAGCGGCCCCATATCAATGAGATAATCGGCCTGCCGGATCATCTCCTCGTCGTGTTCGACCACGATCACCGTATTCTGTTCGTCGCGCAGTTTCTTCAGCGCGCTAATCAGCTTGCTGTTATCGCGCTGATGCAGGCCGATGCTCGGCTCGTCCAGAATATAAAGCACATTGACCAACCGCGACCCGATTTGCGTAGCCAGCCGGATACGCTGGCTCTCGCCCCCGCTAAGGCTGCGGGTACTCCGATTGAGCGACAGGTACCCCAATCCCACCTCCTGCAAAAAGGCCAGCCGTTCGCGAATTTCTTTCAGCAACTCTTTGGCTATTTCCTGTTGTCGCCTGTTCAGCTGCCCGTCGATCCCCTCCATCCATGCGCGTAGCGAAAGGATGTCCATCGCCGCGAGGTCGGCAATACTCTTCCTTCCGATCTTGAAATATAAAGCCTCGTTTTTCAAGCGCGAGCCAAGGCATTTCGGACAGGTAATATATTTTATAAACCGGTCGGAACGGGTGGCCGCCGGGCCGTCGGGATCGTCCGTCGCCGCATCAAGCAGGCTGATCACCCCGCTGAAAGTCATCATATAGCTCATCGACGAATTGGGCGTCGCCGGCATCCGAAACAACTCGTCGGAACCATAGAGAATGATCCGTAGCGCCTCCTCGGGAATGTCGGCAATCGGATCGGAAAGCGAAAAACGATATTTGCGGGCAATCGCGTCGAGCTGACTGAAAAGCCGATTGTTGCGCTCTTTCCCCACAAGCACAATCCCGCCCCGCTGAATACTGAGCTGCGGATTGGGAATGATTTTATGAACGTCGATTTCGGCTATCGTCCCCAACCCGTTGCAGTGCGGACAGGCCCCCTGCGGCGAATTGAACGAAAACGTATGGGGCGCAGGCTCGGCGTACGAAAGACCGGTCGACGGACACATCAGCGACCGGCTGTAATAGCGCAACGTGTTTTGCTCGACGTCCAGCACGGCTAATTGCCCCCTCCCCTGCTGCATGGCGACTTTTATCGAATTCTGCAACCGCTTGTTGTCAGCCGTCGTAGGCGTCAGTTTATCAATCACCACTTCGATAAAATGCTGTTTATAACGATCCACTTTTTGCTGCGGGCGCAACTCGTCGATCGTGCCGTCGACGCGCACATTGAGAAAGCCGCGTTTACGCAACTGCTCGAAAAGCTCTTTATAGTGCCCCCGGCGTCCCATAACCACCGGCGCCAGAATGATACACTTTTTTCTGCGAAACTTTCGGACGATAAGCTGCAATAGCTGCTCATCGGTATAACGAACCATCTCCTCGCCTGTTTTCCATGAATACGCAATCGCGGCGCGGGCGTACAACAGCCGTAAAAAATCGTAAATCTCAGTGATCGTGCCCACCGTCGAACGCGGATTGCGGTTGGTGGTCTTTTGCTCGATAGCAATCACCGGGCTTAACCCCATAATGCCATCCACCGCCGGACGCTCCATATTCCCCACAAACTGCCGGGCATAGGACGACAGCGTCTCCATATACCGCCGCTGCCCCTCGGCATAAATCGTATTAAACGCCAGCGACGACTTGCCGCTCCCGCTCAACCCGGTAATCACCGTAAACGTATAGCGAGGAATAGCCGCGTCTACATTTTTCAAATTATGCTCGCGAGCGCCCGCCACAATAATAAACTGCTCCGGCGAAAGCGCCGCTGTCGATTTTAATCCCTTGTCGTACCTCTTATTTTCCATGCGATTTATCTATATCCGTCAAAAATAGCGCTGCAAATTTACAGGAAAATTTTAAATCTACACCCCGACGAATAAAAATGCGGAGACACGCCCCTGTAGAACCGTCGTCCCCAAGGCGCGGAACCCCCTTTTCCCCTCTCCGTATGTCGGCGTCGCGACGCCATTCGGCAGCAGAGCGCGTACGGCTGCACTCGATAAAAAGATCGCCGCAGCACGTTGGAGAGCACGTTCGTGAAATGCCCTAATTTTTATTTTTTAATTGATAGTAAATATATTAAATGCGTTCTATACCATTCGTAAGGGGGCGTTTTTTCCCAAATTGTGGGACAACAATGGCGCAAAGTTGTTCGTCTTTGACGCAAAGGCGAACGCCTTTTTGCCAAAGACGAACAACTTTGCGTCAAAGACGAACAACTTTGCGTCAAAGACGAACAACTTTGCGTCAAAGACGAACAACTTTGCGTCAAAGACGAACAACTTTGCGCCAAAGACGAACAACTTTGCGCCAAAGACGAACCACAAGTTGGGAAAATTTTCCATCTTTTGCGTATTTGCGAAGCGGATTTACGAATAGTGAGCAGTTCGTCGTATATCGTATGTCGTATGCAGCCTTTGTGAGGCAATCTTACCCCCTGCCTCTTACCTCCTACCTCATAAAATACCCCGAAGGACTTTTAGCGTGGCAAATCGCACGACTGAGGCAACAATCGCGGTTGTAGACCTTCTTTGAATAAACATACAAGAGAAAGCGACGAAAAAAGGGGAGTAGCGAGGAGTGCTAAAGACCTTAAAAAAGCAAAGCAACCGAAGCCGGCGTGGAGACAATCTGCTTTTACGCCGCCCGACAACGTAAAAAATCGTTTCGACATAATGCCACAGAAGACCTTGTTAATCAAAACCCTATTTTTTTCTTGTAGTAGTATTGTAGTAGTAAAAATAGCGGTTGTAGTATTTTTGCTGTGATAAAATAATGGAAAAACTACCGGCCTTTTGTTACATTTGCATAAAATTTAGAATAAGGAACAAAAATATCTCGGTATAAATTAAAATCCACTACAATGAAAAAAAGAACATATTTGGTATCACTGGTAGCGCTGGTAGCCGCCTGCACCGTACAAATCGACGAAACGGAGCAGAAAATCAACGACCTGATCGCCCGTATGACGCTCGAGGAAAAAATCGGACAAATGTTTCAAGTCAGTCTTGACAACGCGCCGAATGAACAAATCCTGCAAGTCGTTCGCGAAGGCAAAATAGGCTCTGTCATTAATGTCGTCAATCCGGAAGCGGCCAACATGCTGCAAAAAGCGGCCGTCGAAGAAAGCCGGACAGGCATCCCGATTATCTTCGGACGCGACGTCATTCATGGCTTTAAAACCCTTGCTCCGATTCCACTGGGGCAAGCCGCCTCGTTCGACCCTCAATTAATACACGACTGCGCCCGTATGTCGGCGGTCGAAGCGCGATCGGTCGGCGTCCGTTGGACGTTTGCCCCCATGCTCGACATTGCCCGCGACGCCCGTTGGGGGCGCATTGCCGAAGGCTTTGGCGAAGACCCCTATCTGGTCGCCCAACTTGGCGCGGCCTCCATCCAAGGCTTCCAGTCCGATGGCCGGCTATCGGACGAACAGGCCATAGCCGCCTGCGCAAAACACTTTGCCGGCTATGGCGCAGCCGAAGGAGGACGCGATTATAACAGCGCGAATATCCCGCCGCTACTATGGCGGAACGTCTATCTGAAGCCCTTCGAGCAAGCGGTCGACGCCGGCGTGGCTACCGTGATGACCTCGTTCAACGACAACGACGGAATCCCCTCGTCGGGCAATGAAGATCTAGTAAAAAACACGCTCCGCGACGAATGGCATTTCAACGGCTTTGTCGTATCCGACTGGACTTCGATGGCCGAAATGATCGCACATGGCGTAGCCAAAGACATGAAAGACGTAGCCCTGATATCCATTAAAGCCGGCGTGGACATGGAAATGGTCTCGCCGGCCTACCTCATAAACCTGCCCGAACTGATAAAGGAAGGGAAGGTGCCGGAAAAAGCCATTGACAATGCCGTCAGAAATATTTTACGAATCAAATGCCGGATGGGGCTATTTGAAAAACCTTACGTCAATACCTCCACCCCGCCCGCCTTCTATACGGAAGAATCGCTGAAACTCGCCCGCAGAGCAGCCGCAGAATCGGCCATATTGCTAAAAAACGAGAACCATCTGCTCCCCTTATCCGAAACCCAAAAGATCGCCGTCATCGGCCCGATGGCCGACGCGCCCCATGATCAATTGGGCACATGGTGTTTCGACGGCGATAAGACCCATACGCTAACGCCCGTTGGCGCACTAAAAGGCGAATACCGACATATCAACCACGTGTATGAACCGGCGTTAGCCTATTCGCGCGATAAAAACACAAGCCGGTTCGATAAAGCCCGCCGCGCGGCTGCCGCAGCCGACGTCGCCGTCGTCTTTGTTGGCGAAGAAGCCATCTTAAGCGGGGAAGCACATTCGTTATCGAACCTGAACCTTATCGGAGTACAGTCCGAGCTGATAAAAGCGGTGAAAAGCGCCGGAAAGCCCGTCGTACTGGTGGTAATGGCCGGACGTCCGCTGACCATCGAGCGCGATCTGCCCTATGCGGACGCCGTACTTTACAACTTTCATCCCGGCACGATGGGGGGCGCAGCTATTTTCGACCTGCTTTTCGGTCGGGAAAACCCGAGTGGTAAGCTACCTGTAACATTCGTTCGTGAAGTAGGACAAATACCCTTATATTACAACCATAATAATACAGGTCGCCCGGCGCCTGACAAGGTTACGACGCTGGACGAAATCCCGCTCGAAGCCGGACAAACCTCGCTGGGAAACACCTCTTTCTACCTCGACTCGGGACGCGACCCGCTGTTCCCTTTCGGATACGGATTATCGTACAGCTCGTTTGAATACTCGAACCTGATACTGCCTGATCAAATGCCGGCCAATGGGACAATCACAATAAAAGCGACCCTTAAGAATACCGGCAATGTCGCCGGAACCGAAGTAGCCCAACTGTATGTAAGGGATATGGTCGCTTCTGTAGCCCGTCCTGTCAAGGAATTGAAAGGATTTCAACGGGTATGGCTAAAAGCCGGCGAAACGAAAGAAATATCATTTGAGTTAGGAATAAGCGACTTAGCATTTTTTGACCAAGATATGATACGGAAAACAGAACCGGGAGACTTCACCGTTTGGGTGGGCGGCGACAGCAATGCGCAGCTAAAAGGAGTCTTTTCAATCCCCGAATAATAGAGTTCCCCAATAAAAAACAGATCCTTTTATTAAGCAATAAAACGATTGACCGATAGAAGGATAAAATAAGCGTGTAGTAGTATTGTAGTATTCTAAAACGGGCTTGTAGTATTTTTGCTGTAATGGAATATTTTGAAATATCAATAATTTTCTATTATATTTGCATAAAGTATCTATAAATGCGTTGATATAAATATACGCAAAAAGGGGCCTTTGGCGCATTTAACTTATTAAGTTAATCAAACGGCGACAGTAACCGTTGATACTCAGGCTGTACTGAAAAGATTTCTGCGTCGGGGGGAAGAAAAGGGGGAAGAATAATTGGTAAAGAGCGTTTATAAATGTTATGCAAGTAGAATAGAAACAGTAAATTGCGCTAAAAAATCGAGGAACGAAAAAGGGGAAGAATAAATTCGTTTTCATTAAAAACGAATTTATAAGACAGCGATTATCTGTTTATTATAAAAGAACAAAAATAAAAAAACGAGCGAGATATTAAGCCCTCGAGAGAAGATGGAACAATTAATGAATCAATGAATAAGGATGACGAGAAATCGATTTTGATTAACTTAATAATTTAATCAAAAAATGGTCGCTTAAATATACGAAGAATATAAGCAAAAAGCAAAGAAAAAGAGGGGGTTAATCCCCATACGAGGAGAAGTAGTTTTAAACGCAAGAGCAAAGAACAAAAAATAACGGTTATGATTCTGGGTTGTCGGTGTTGGTTCGTTGATTTTAGGTCTTAGCTCTTTTTAAAAAAGGAACGATTTACAATAAAAAATAGTTACTATCCACCTGAAATATTAATTTTTAATTTTTAATTTGTCATTCTATGAAAAAAACATGCTGTTTTAGAGAGTTATTCATTCTCTCGTTATTTTTCTTCTTTTCGCTGTCGGCATTCGGGCAAGACGTTACCGTTTCGGGGGTCGTAACCGATGCTTCCACGGGAGAAGTAGTATTTGGGGTAGCGGTCGTTGAAAAGGGAACCAACAAGGTTGCGCTGACTGACGACAACGGTCGCTACACGATTAATGTGAACACTAATGCCACACTTGTGTTTTCGTATGTAGGCTATAAGACACAGGAAGTCGGGGCAACGCGGGCTGTACTGGATATTGCCTTAGTCCCGGAAGAACAGGTGCTGGACGAAGTGGTAGTGGTAGGGTACGGCCTGCAGAAAAAAAGCTTGGTAACGGCCGCTATCGGTAAAGTAACGTCCGATGAGCTTAATCTGATCAAGCCGTCGAGGATTGAAGATGTGTTAAAGGGAAAAGTGTCCGGCGTGCAAATTACCCAAAGTTCCGGACAGCCCGGGTCGGACTCGAAAATCCGCATTCGCGGTATCGGTACCGTTAATAACAGCGAACCGCTATTTATTGTGGATGGGATGGCGGTCGATGGCGGTATCAACTATTTGAGTCCGGAAGATATTCAATCGGTTGAAATTTTAAAAGATGCGGCCAGCGCCGCTATTTACGGCACCCGCGGCGCCAATGGCGTTATTCTGATAACCACTAAAATGGGGAGTATCGGTAAAACGGCCGTGAGTTACGATTTTAGCTTCGGGTGGCAAAACCCGTGGAAAAAGAAATCGGTGTTGAACGCACGGGATTACATGGTTATTATGAATGAGGCTTCGATTAACGATGGCGATGCAGCGATGTACACCAAAGCACAAATTGACGCCGCCGGCGAAGGCACCGACTGGCAGGATGAAACATTTAACTACAATGCTCCCGTGCAAAACCATCATGTACGGATAGAAGGCGGGAACGACAAACTGCAATACTTCCTTTCGTTCGGCTATTTCAGTCAGGAAGGTATTATTGGCGGAAATGTAGGGAAATCGAACTACGACCGCTGGAGCATTCGTTCCAATTCCATTTATACGGTATTTGAAGAAGCCGGACGGAATTTTCTTAATAAAATAAAGGTAGGCGTAAATGCCGGTTATTCGAGATCGGTTTCTACCAGCGTGGACGCGAACTCCGAATTTGGTTCCATCCTCGGTAGCGCACTGACGTTCGACCCGACGCTCCCCGTCTATGCCGACGAAGCCACGGCGCAATCTATCTTGGATCGTTATCCCGACGCCGTAACAGGCCCTGATGGACGTGTATTCAGTATTCCTCCGAGCGGTTTTCAGGAAATTGCCAACCCGGTAGCCATGTTGTACCAACCGCGTTCGGAAGAGGGGAACAGCGATAAATTTGTCGCTACGTTCTGGGGCGAGATCAACCTGTTGCCGGGCTTAACGTTTAAGAGCAGTTATGGCTCCGACCTCGCTTTTTGGGGAAACGACGGGTATCAATTCCCGTATTTTCTTGCCACGCAAGGAAAATATGTAACGCAAAGTTCGGTGTGGAGCGAAATGAACCGCGGGCATAAATGGCAGCTCGAAAACATCCTGACCTACGCCAATACGTTCGCCATCGGCAATCACAACCACAGTTTGAGCGTCATTCTCGGACAGTCGGCGCAACGCTATACATCGCGCCAATTGGGCGGCAGCGACTACGACCTGCCCGAACGAGACCCGTTGAAAGCCCATATCAACACCGCTATTGCCGACCGTAGCGATGAGCGGGTATATGGCGGAGTTGGCGACGTCGATCACTCTTCGCTGGCTTCCTACTTCGGACGTGTCGACTATAACTTTGACGAACGGTATATGTTGGAAGCGTCGTTCCGTTATGACGGTTCGTCGCGGTTTGGCCCTAATAACAAATGGGCGCTGTTTCCTGCCGTTTCGCTCGGCTGGAATATCTGGAACGAGCCATATCTGGAAGCTATTCGTCCCGGTTGGTTCGATGCGTTGAAAATCCGTTACAGCTGGGGTAAGAACGGGAACGAAAACATCGGGAACCTGCGTTATGCCGCATTTCTCGATGGCGGACAAAATTATTACTTCGGCGGCGGCTACAACGTAACATCGGCTGGCAATACCGGCACCATGTACGACGGCAGTTTCCTTTCGGCGCTGCCCAATGCCAGTCTGACATGGGAAGAGTCGATACAGACCAACATCGGGTTAGACGCCCGCTTCCTGCGTAGCGCGCTCCTGTTTAGTGCGGATTATTTCTATAAAAAGACCAATAAGATGCTCATGGCCGTTCCGATTAACGACTATGTAGGGATGCAGGCGCCCACCGGGAACGTTGGTGAAATGGAGAACTGGGGGATAGAATTTGAAATCGGATGGAAAGACAATATCAATGATTTCAATTATTACCTGTCGGCGAATGCCTCGTATCTAAAAAATAAACTAATCAAGTTGGGGAATGCCTCCGGCGAATCGGTTTATGAAAATGCGGGCGCTTCCGGCGTCGGGGCATTTATTAAAGGGTCGAACGACGAAGTATGGCCGTATTTCTACGGATATAAAACCGACGGGGTGTTCCAGAATATGGACGAAGTGAGGGCCTACGTTAATAAAGACGGCGCGTTGCTGCAACCGTCCGCACGTCCGGGCGACGTTCGTTTTGTAGACGTTACCGGCGATGGCGTGATTAACGACGAGGACCGGACTAAGATCGGAAAAGGGATGCCTGACTGGACATTCGGATTTACGCTTGGCGCCGATTGGAAGGGTTTTGATATAAACCTGTTTTTCCAGGGAACGATCGGCAATGACGTATTCGATTTTGCCCAACGCGGCGATATTCGCGATATGAACCGTCCCACGTGGATTTTAGAACGCTGGCACGGTGAGGGCACTTCAAACCGGTTACCCCGGATGACACGGGAAAACCCCAATGCCAACTGGGCGTCGTCCGACTTGTATATTAAAAACGGCGCTTACATGCGTCTGAAAAGCGCGCAGCTGGGTTATACCCTGCCCGCTTCGTTGACGAAAAAAGTATCGATTCAACAGTTGCGGGTCTTTATAGCGGCCGAAAATTTACTGACCTTTACCGGCTTCGACGGCTTCGACCCCGAAGTCGCTACCGGCGAATATACCCGCATTGGGGTTGACCGCGGCGTATATCCGCAATCCCGCACTATTGCGATTGGTTTTAATCTTTCATTCTAATCTTTTAAAAATATACAAATATGAAAAAATACACATACATATTAATTATAGTAGTTTTTGTAGGAAGCATACTGGCGTCTTCCTGCGGAGACGATTTCCTGACCTCGTCGTCGTCCCAAAAGCGGGCGTCGGGCGAAGCCGTTACGGAGACCATTCTGACGTCGTTTTTAACGTCGGCCTACCAACCGCTACTGTTCGACAGCTATGCGGCCAACAATTACAACTCCATCGTACTGATGTCCGATCTCCGGTCGGACGACATGTACAAGGGCGGCGGTAGCGCCGACGACCAGTTGTCGCTCTATCAACTGTCGCTGTATACGACCTCGCCCACGACGTCGCTCATTGGGCTGTGGACGATTTACTACAGCGGGTTGGCACGTTGCAACAATGTGCTTATGAACGCCGACGAAGCGGTTGGCGTCGATCCGGCAAAGGTAGAACAATACAAGGCCGAAGCCTATTTCCTGCGGGCGTATTATACGCATCTGCTTTGGAAACTTTTCGGGAATATCCCGTACTTCACGGAACATCTGGCGGAGCCGTTTGTGGCGCCGCAGTATTCGGCCGACGAAGTCTACGCATTTATTATGGCAGACCTCACGCAGGCTTGCGCCGAGGGGAAGATGGCTATGCGGACGTCCGGCGCCGATCTTGGGCGCGCCTCCCGGGCGGCTGCGCTGATGCTCAAGGCTCGGGTGGTGATGTATCAAAAAGACCAGTCGCGTTACGATGAAATTACGAACGATATGGCGACTATTATCCAGAGCGGCCAATACGATTTGTTCCCCGACTTTGCCGCTATGTGGGACGATGAAAACGAATTTTGCATCGAATCTATTTTTGAAAGCAACCAGTTGCCCGAAGGCAAGACATGGTCGAGCGCATGGCAAGGCTATGGCACCAACCTGCCGGCATTCATTTCGCCCGACGGCTTGCAAGACCCGAATGGCGTTTTCAAAGGCGGATGGGGCTTTGGCCCCGTGCGGCCGGCGGCATACGCGGCGTATAGCGAACCGGGCGATACCCGTCGCGAAGGGTCGATCAATGCATGGCCTGACAACTCGTATACTCCCCGCTTCCAGAACACCGGGCTGTTTGCACGGAAGTACGCTGCCCGCGTGAACTACAACCCGCCGCCGGGCGATCAGGATTTAAATTATACGAACAACCTCCGTATTTTCCGCTATGCCGAAACCCTGCTCAATTACGTGGAACTGGTAAAAATGCACGGGCAAGGCGAAAAGCAGGGCGTTAGCGCAGACCAGATGCTCCTCAAACTGCGTAGTCGCGCGTTTGCCGGGGCTACGGCGCCGGCCTTAACCGCCACCGCCGACAATATCAAACTGGAACGCCGCCGCGAATTTCTTGGCGAAGGAATGCGTTTCTGGGATCTGATACGCTGGGGCGACGCCGAACGACTGCTCACGGAAAACGACCAGGCCAACAACTCTACCCGCACCTTTGCCGACTGGAAAAAATACCTGCCTATCCCGCAAAGCGAAATAGACAAGGCGAAGGGGACGGCCTACGAGTTGAAACAAAACCCGAACTGGCAATAAACAACATTCTTAAAAAAATATCACAATGAAAAAAATATATACATATCGCTTTTTTACGCTACTGGCTATATGCGCCGTAGCGGCCTGTAGCCCGCAGGAATTTGACGACTATTCGATGGGAACGCCCGACGGCATTACGCCGTCGCAAATATCGTTCTCGGTTACGCCGTCGACCGCCAGCCCCAATATCATTATCTTTACCAACACCTCCGGATTGAAGCACTCACATGCGGTGCATTGGGATTTGGGCAACGGAGCCGTTGCCAAAGGCGAAACCGCCACCGGCATGTATCCGATGAAGGGTACCTATGTTATAACCATGAGCGTATACGCGCCCGACGGTTCGATGGTGGTTAAAATGCACGATCTGATTATTGCAAACGATGATTTTTCGCTGGTCGACTCGCCGGTATACAACAAACTGACCGGCGGCATCGACAATGCCGACGGCAAAACGTGGGTGTTCGACCAGTACAATAATTTTACGAGGGAAGTGGCCGACGCCTTGGGCAAAGACATCCGGGGACACATGGGATTAGGCCCCGCCAATAACTACGACCATTCGTGGTGGGGCGCCGGCGCAAACGAAAAAGAGGCGACGGAATTATACAAATTCAAATTCACCTTCAAACAGTCCGGTACGCAACTGATTATCCAGAACAACGGAAAGGGCTACGGACGCTGGGCTTGCGCCAACGGGCAACCGGGAGCCGTACAGGATGGCGACGATTCGGTCTTTGATTATACCGGCGGCACTTACAGTTTTTCCATTACCGAGCCGGAGGGCGGCTATCCGGTGCTGACCATTCCGCCCACGTCTATTCTCGGCTACTATGCCTGCAACAACGATTATGAAATCATCTACCAGACGGAAGGAGCGATGGCCTTGCGCGTGCTGAATACGACGGAAAATCAGGACTGGGTATTTATTTTCTGCCGCGAAGACCTGAACATCGCCGAACCGCCGGCGCCGCCGATTGTGAAGGAGCTGCGGGAGGTAGCCCTGCTGGAAGATTTTGAAGGCGACGCCCCGACGATCGACTTTGTCGCCGAGACGATGGGCAGTTTAACCGCATGGCCTTATCAGAACCCGGCGCCGGTGCCGATCAATTCGTCGAGCAAGGTAGCCCTCTACCAGAAATCGACCGAATTCTATTCCAACCTTTCGTATACGACCGTCGATTACCTGTTCGACCTGACGCAGGTGAACAAAATCCGGGTAAAAGTATTTATCCCCTCGTACAACGATTATGTAACGGAACATGCGGTGGCCGGCGACTGGATCATCAACCGGCGCTTGCTGCCCCAACTGGCCGTCAAACTGCAAGACAGCTCGCGGGGCGGGAACGCATGGGAAACCCAGGCAGAACTCGTACAGGCCAACCTCGAGTTGGATAAATGGCTCGAACTGCTGTTCGATTTCTCATCGTATGCCGGACGGACGGACTTCGACAAGATTGTTGTCCAGTTCGGCGCAGAAGGCCACGCCGGTCCGGGTATTTTCTTCTTCGACGACTTTTCGTTCGACCGATAAACATACCCGTCGCTAACCGCAAAAGAGGGCTGTTGGGCGAAACCAGTGGCCCTCTTTTTATCCCAAAACGTCCATTCGCATTAAGAACATCGTGAGACCGGCGCGTCGCGGCGGATCGCTTGCAGGGCGGTGGTTGAAAATACGACGCAGCAATCGCCCAAAGCTGCGCCGTATTTTTGAACAGTGAGGGGATTATAGCTGCGCCGGCAGGTGCGCGGAGTTGCCGGAAGGGAAAAACATACGTACATTTGTATCCTCGTTAATTAGTAGAAAATATGAAAATGACAATCGGTTTCTTTTTATCCGCCTTCCTGTGCCTTGTCGCCTGTGGCGGAAACAATGGCGCGACGCCGCCCGACGCCCCCGTGGAATTCTCCTTCTCGCCCGCGCAACTGACTATGCCGCCGGGCGACAACAGCGCCCGGATTACCGTTACGGCCAACGCCGAATGGTCGGTGTCTTCGGATAAGACATGGTGCGACTACCTGCCCTACATGGGCTATCCGGGCGAAACGACGGTGAAAATCACGACGGCGATCAACTATACCGGCCACCCCCGCGTCGCGACGCTGGCCTTCCATGCGGGCGCGACGACGCAGCCCTATACCGTTACGCAGGAAGGCGAGGAGACGGGCGTCGAAACCCCCGATGGCTACGTGCTGGTATGGCGCGATGAGTTCGACGCCCCGCGCAGCCCCAACGGCGCACGGGCTTTGCCCGACGCCGACAAATGGAGCTATGAAACCGGCGACCACGGATGGGGCAACAACGAACTGCAAAATTATATCCCCGCCGTAGCCGGCGCCGATACCTGCGCCGCCCTCCACGACGGAGTGCTGAAGATCACCCTCCGAAAACGGGGAAACCAGACCCTCTCCGTTCGGATGAATACCCGCCACAGCTGGCTGTACGGCTATTTTGAAGCCCGCCTGAAACTGCCCGGCGGACGCGGCACATGGCCCGCTTTCTGGATGCTGCCGGAGAACTTCAACACATGGCCCGACGACGGCGAAATCGATATTATGGAAGAAGTCGGCTATGACCCCGACATTATATTGTCTACCATCCATTGCAAGGCCTACAATCATGGCGCAAACACCCAGAAATCCGGCAGCAGGCACGTGCCCGGCGCCGAAGCCAATTTTCATGTCTATGCCGTCGAATGGACGCCCGATGTGATCAGAGGTCTGGTAGACGGCGAATGCTATTTTGAATTTCCGAACGATAAACGAGGCTCGAAAGACACCTGGCCCTTCAACGCCCCCTTCTACCTCAAGCTCAATCTGGCATGGGGCGGCAACTGGGGCGGCGCGCAGGGCGTCGACGAAAGCGCCCTCCCGGCAGTCTATGAAATCGACTATGTCCGGGTATTCCAAAAACAAACCGACTAACGCATCATACACTAAATAATCATGAAAAAGCTACTGTACATCTTCTGTTTACTGGCGCTGACGGCGGCCTGTACGCCTGCCGGACATACGCCCGCGCCCGCCGATTTTGTCCGCATTGCCGGAGCGCATCTCCTCGCCCCCGGCGGCGACACCCTGCGCATCAAGGGAACCAACCTCGGCAACTGGCTCAACCCCGAAGGCTATATGTTCGGATTCGGCAAAGCCAACTCGGCGCGGTTTATTAATGAAATGTTTTGCCAGTTGGCAGGCCCCGACTATGCGGCGGCGTTCTGGCGGGCGTTTAAAGACGCGTATATCACGCGCGACGATATTCGCTTCATCAGGCAAACGGGATGCAATACCGTCCGCCTGCCATTCCATTATAAACTCTTCACCGACGAAGACTACATGGGGCTGACGGCGGCGCAGGACGGCTTCGCCCGCATCGACTCGCTCGTCGGATGGTGCCGGGAAGAGGGGCTGTTCATTATTCTCGACATGCACGACGCCCCAGGCGGACAGACCGGCGATAATATCGACGACAGCTATGGCTACCCCTGGCTCTTTGAAAGCGACGCCAGCCAGCAATGCTATGCCGACGTATGGCGCAAAATCGCGAACCGCTACAAAAACGAACCGGTGATCCT
Source organism: Prevotellaceae bacterium (assembly GCA_031258415.1). Classification (GTDB taxonomy): domain Bacteria; phylum Bacteroidota; class Bacteroidia; order Bacteroidales; family UBA932; genus JAIRKX01. The sequence goes on along the minus strand of JAIRMW010000101.1, from coordinate 2,451 downwards.
CGGTTACGAGTTGCTCAACGAACCCATCGCCCCGTACTTTGAGGCGCAACTCGACACGCTGAACAGCCGCCTCGCAGCCCTCTATAAACGCGGCATCGACGCCATCCGCGAAGTCGACCGGCGTCATATTATATTAGTGGGCGGGGCGCAGTGGAACGGCAACTTCCGGCCCCTTGCCGAGGCCGCTTTCGACGACCCGGTGATGTACACCTGCCACCGCTACGGCGGAGAGCCAACGCCCGACGCCATCCGCGAATTTATCCTGTTTCGCGACAGCGTAAACCGTCCGATGTATATGGGGGAAATCGGACACAACCGCCCGGAGTGGATGAGCGAATTTTGCCGCACGATGAACGACAATAATATCGGATGGACTTTCTGGCCCTACAAGAAACTCAACGGATCGTCGTTCGTGGCCATCACCCCGCCGACCGACTGGCCGCTGGTGGTGGCCTTTGCCGAAGCGCCCCGCGCGACCTACCGCGAAATCCGCGAAGCCCGACCCGACCAGGCCGCCGCTCGCCGTGCGATGAACGACTTCATCGTCGCCTGCCAATGGCGCAATACGGTTATCCAGACCGCCTATATCGAAGCCATAGGATTGCACGCCGCAGGAGCAATGAGTCAATGAATAATGAACAATGGAGTTAATGGAGTTAGTGTAGCCCTTATGAATAATCCCCCATTGGCCGCAGGATATTCATCCACCTAACGGTAAATGCGCCCCTGACGATAAATGCGCTCCGTAGCGACCCATTCCTCTGTGCCCCTCTGTGTCCCTCCGTGTCCTCTGTGCAAGAAAAAAAGGAACACAGAGCGCACAGAGAACCACAGAGCGTGTGCCGCCGCAGGCCAATTATTCATTATTCATTATTCATTGTTCATTAAAAAGCCGCCGGTACGTTTCCATACCGGCGGCGCTTTTCTGGCGTTAGCCCACTTTTAACTTTCAACTTTTTACGGCGCATCCTGCACGCAGCGCAAGGAGTAACCGCGATTTTTCGGTTCTCTCTCCACCACATACATGCATATCCAGTTATTGCTATCCATGTGCGCATATGCGGTGTGCAGGGACGCGCCATTATTATCATCCGCTGTCCAGTGCCATGTATCCGAGTTGGCCCTTTCTGCCGTCCCGGCTGTTATAATAGCACCCTGATACGTCCACCCCTTTTGTAGAGTTAGATTTGTACCATCGCCGCCCGGGCAAGCATACCATGATGAGATGAGTGTGCACCAGTCTTCCGGGGTAGGTACGCGCCAGGGCGACGGGCATAGCATGTCTGCATACTGTTTCACCATGCACCACGAAAACCAGTTGCCTCTTCCCCCGCTAAATGCATTCACGGCGCAGTCGGCATAATACATCGTAACGGATGAACCTCCGTTAAATAAAGTATGACTGCGGTTGTTACAGTACGTGGCCGTAACCGGCGAAGACACCATCAATCCGTTCCACGTGTACGTGTCGGTAGAGGTAAAACCGACCGTTCCCAATGTAATAGTCGAAGGCTCGCAAGTGATATTAACGGTAATAGTCCCCCGCACACTGTCGTTGGGACAGCCGTTGGCGGTGGTCGCAGTAACCGTATAGCTATACGTGCCGATGCTGGAGGGCGTGCCGCTAATCGTATACGTATTGCTCGCCCACGCGCCGATGACGCCGTCCGGCAAACCGGTGGCGATAGCGCCGGAGGCGTTGGCGGTCGTGTATTCTATCTGCGAGATGGACGAACCGGCGGTTATGGTCTGGGCCGTACTGCCGGAAGCGAGGGTAATGGCGGGTACGGCGTTCGCCGTTACCGTCGTCGCCGCTTCCGCCGATTCGCAGCCTGCTGCGGAGCGAGCTTTGACGGTATAGACGGTCGTAGCGGTAACGGTAACAGTGGTCGTGTTGCCCGCCAGCCATGCGCCGCCGTTAAATGAGTATGAGGCGGCGCCGGCGGTGGCCGTCAACGTAACCGCCGCGCCTTCGCAAACGGTGGGGCTGGAGGCCGTGAGGGTCGTCGCCGGGGCCTCGCCGACGATCAGCCTCCAGCTTCCCGTCGAGGCCAGCGGCGCGACGCCGCACGTCCGGTCGTTCACCTTGCGGGTATACACATAGGTACCGGGTGCGAGGGTCGACGGCGGGGTGTAGTTGGCGTCGGTGGCGCCGGGGATTAAGACGTTGTCTTTATACCATGAATAAGCCAGCTGGCCGTCGCCGCCGCCGAAGGGCATGAGGCCGACGATGGTCGCCGGAGCGCCGCCCGCGCAGACCGTCTCGCCGGTCGAAGGAATGCTGCCCGGTACGATGGGCGGATTGACTACGACGCCCGGGCAGCCGGTGGAGTCGGTAATGCTGGTGATGCACACGCCTGTGCCGTTAAACGTATACGAGGGTTCGCGAATCGAGCCGTTAATCACGAAGGGCGGCGTGCCGTGCAGCACGTAGCCGCTGCCGTTGGATTG
>JAIRMW010000067.1 GCA_031258415.1 Prevotellaceae bacterium | reverse complement strand
CTTCCTTCTGGCTGGTAAGTTTTACGCGGGCTACCTTACGCATGGCAGAATTAGGTTTTTTAGGCGTAGTCGTATATACGCGCACACAAACGCCACGCCGTTGAGGACATGCGTCCAACGCGCGTGATTTGCTTTTTTCTTCGATTTGCACGCGTCCTTTGCGTACAAGTTGTTGAATTGTTGGCATAATTTATTGTTGTTCTATATTTTATTTATATTCTCTACAAAATAGGGGTTGCAAAGATAGTACTATTTTTTGAAACTACAAAACAAGTTTTTACGGCAATCGTAGCGGACATTCGAGTATCAAATGCAACGGGATTATTCACCGCATCTATATACTATATGTGTACTCGAACCTGCAAAGCCCGGCAACCTTAAGTATATAGGTATCCCCCTCGTTTGGTAATCGCTTATTTCCATTTCGCCGTTGCTACTTGCATCTACAACCCGGCCTGTTTTTCAGGGCATGATGCCGTATTCAAAAAAATTCGTAAATTTGAGGCCTCATTTTTAAAACCACTATTAATATATTATGGCAAAAGAAAGCAAAGCGGCTTCGATGATAGAAGACAACAAGGACAAATTAAAAGCGTTACAGGCAACGATGGATAAGATCGATAAGGATTTTGGCAAAGGAGCCATCATGCGCATGGGCGACCAGCCGAAAGTAGACGTGGCGGTCATCCCCAGCGGCTCTATTACGCTGGATCATGCATTAGGCATAGGCGGTTATCCGCGCGGACGCGTGATTGAAATCTACGGGCCGGAATCGAGCGGAAAAACAACGCTGGCTATTCACGCCATTGCCGAAGCGCAAAAAACCGGCGGTATTGCCGCGATTATCGACGCCGAACATGCGTTCGACCGCACGTATGCCGAAAAGCTAAACGTCAATGTCGATACGCTGTTGATTTCGCAACCCGACAACGGCGAGCAGGCGCTCGAAATAGTAGACCATCTTGTCCGTTCCGGCGCGATAGACATTGTGGTGATTGACTCGGTGGCCGCATTAACCCCGAAAGCCGAGATCGAAGGCGAGATGGGCGAATCGAAAATGGGGCTGCATGCGCGGCTGATGAGTCAGGCGTTGCGTAAACTGACGGCCAATATTAGCCGCACGAATACGTGTTGTATTTTCATCAACCAACTGCGCGATAAAATCGGTATAACATTCGGCAATCCCGAAACAACCACCGGCGGCAATGCGTTGAAGTTTTACGCATCGGTCCGCGTAGACGTGCGCCGCACCACCCAGTTGAAAGACGGCGAAGAGGCTACCGGCAACCGGACGCGCGTAAAAGTGGTAAAAAACAAGTTGGCGCCTCCGTTCAAAAAAGCGGAATTTGATATCGTCTTTGGCGAAGGCATTTCAAAAATCGGTGAAATTATTGACCTCGGCGTCGATTTCGAGATCATCAAGAAAAGCGGTTCGTGGTTCAGCTACGGCGAAACCAAGCTGGGGCAGGGACGCGAAACGGTGAAGCAATTATTCATGGACAATCCGGCGCTCAGTGAAGAGGTCGAACAAAAGATCCGTGCCCGCTTGTCTGAAACCAGCGAATAATCCCCTCCTTTATATATAATATTCCGTCAGGTCGATAATGCCTGCACGAAGCGCGTATTTTACCGCCTCGTGGACATTGTTGATTTCCAATTTGCGAAAAATATTTCTGCGATGTGTATTGATGGTGTGAAAACTCAGGTTTTGTTCGCAGGCTATTTCCTTGGTTATTTTTCCTAATGCCATCTCATGAAGGACGAGTTGTTCGCTGGATGTCAGGATGGGATATTCGCCCTGCGCCGGGACGCCTTCGCGGAGCACCTGCCTCGCCAGCTCGCAAAGATAGGTTTCGCCACGGGCGGCTTGCTTTAATGCCGTGATAATATCGTCGCGCGGATCGGTTTTCATCACCACGCCAAAGGCCTGCCCCGACAGTAATATCTGCCGGAGAAAATGCCGGGACAACTCGTCGGAGAATAGCAACCACAACGATTGCGGATACCGTTGCTTCATATTCATCAGCTGGACGGACGAAAAATCAAACAGGGTATAATCGAGCACCGTTACCGCATTGGGATAAGCGGCCAACCGCTCTATCAACGCGATGTGCGACGAGGCTTCCACAATGGTATCGGACAGGGACAGCCGCTCCAGCAGCGACTCTATTCCCTGACGGGTAATGTACTGGTTATCGGATAGAATAAAGGGACGCATACATCGGACGGGTTATGGGCTGTTGCATAGTGTGTGTGGGCTACGGTTTGAAATCGTTTATCGTTTGGCAAAAGTAGTACAAATGCCGTACTTTTCAAAACGCCGCCCGAAAAATACCATAAATGTGCTATTTCATATGCCGGCCATTGGTCGTACCTTTGCAGAAATTAATTTTATAAACATTATAAATCATGGCAAAAATTTTCACACAATTAACCGATTTGATAGGCAATACGCCTTTACTGGAAGTAGCATCGTACGCAAAATCCAAAGGGATTAAAGCACGGCTGCTCGCAAAACTCGAATACTTTAATCCGGCCGGGAGCGTCAAAGACCGGATCGCGCTGGCGATGATTGAAGACGCCGAACAGCGCGGCACGCTGAAACCCGATACGACGATCATCGAGCCGACAAGCGGGAATACCGGCGTAGGGTTGGCGTTTGTATCGGCCTCAAAAGGCTACAAACTCATCCTGACCATGCCCGAGACCATGAGCCTCGAACGGCGCAATCTGCTGAAAGCGCTTGGGGCGCAGCTGGTGCTTACGCCGGGCGCCGAAGGGATGAAGGGCGCCATAGCCAAAGCGCAGGCCCTGCGTGACGAAACGCCCAACGCGATTATCCTGCAACAGTTCGAGAACCCGGCCAACCCCGATGTGCACAGGCGCACCACGGCGCAGGAAATTCTTCGCGACACCGACGGGCTCGTCGATATTGTCGTGTCGGGCGTGGGTACCGGCGGCACGGTCAGCGGAGTGGGCGAGGTGTTGAAGCGGCGGAATCCCCATGTAACCATCGTAGCGGTCGAACCGCGAGACTCGCCGGTGCTGTCGGGCGGAAGTCCGGGGCCGCACAAAATACAAGGCATTGGCGCCGGTTTTGTGCCCCAAACCTATAACGCCGACGTGGTGGATAAAATCATACAGGTCTCTAACGACGACGCTATCCGCACCAGCCGCGAACTGGCCAAAACCGAAGGGCTGCTGGTGGGCATCTCGTCGGGAGCGGCGGCCTACGCGGCAACGACCCTCGCGCTACAGCCCGAAAACGAAGGAAAGAACATTGTGGTTATCCTGCCCGACACCGGCGAACGTTACCTCTCGACCATCCTGTATGCGTTCGACGAATATCCACTGTAAGCCGCCTAATAACCGGATACTATTGAATATATAACCAAGTCTATGAAATGAAGAGGCTGCTCAACGATTGTTTGGGCAGCCTTTTTTGATTGGATTTATCCGGGCTGCGGACGAGAACGCCGGAATGTACCGGTACCGTTTTTTTGACAAATATCATTCAACCGACGGGCTATCGGCGGCAGGAACGGTTTTGTGGCGCATTGTTGCGTTTTTCAAAAAAACTTTATACCTTTGTTGTCATCATGCCTTAGTGTAGCATCCTGCATTTTTTTTAGTCGACGAGAACACTAAGAGACCCCGAACTTCAGCCCTGTTGGCCGCGCCCCGAAAGACCGCGACCGACGACAACATACGAACTATTTGATCTCATTATATAATTTAAAAACGATTAGGATTACGCACATGGAAATTTTGTATCCGGCAGAACATCTCAACTGCTATATGTACAACAACAAAGGGGGCCTCCCTGTGGTCGACTACGTAAAAAAGGCAAAGGGCGAAATATTTGAATTAAACGAACCCAATACGGAAATCGTATTTCTTTTGGAGGGGCGATTAGTGTTCTCTTACGGGAGATACCTCAATCATCTGTTTAAAAAAGGCGAGATTTTGCTTTTGCCTCCCAAGACGCGGTGCGTAGTCAAGGTGGAAGATGACGTGTCGGCTATTATTTTCCGGGTACACAGTAAAATCAATTTCTGCGATCATTTCCCGTTGGAAATGCTGTATGAAAATAAGAAAAAATACCTGCTGCCGACGCTGCCTCATCTTTTAAAGATCAACAGCCGGGTGTCGGCCTTTTTGAAACTGCTGACCGCCTCGCTGAACGACGGGCTGAAATGCCTCTATTTCCAAGAACTTAAACAGCGGGAGTTCCTTTTCTACCTGCGCGCCTACTACCCGAAAGAAGAGTTGCTGGCGTTCTTCTACCCGATACTGAACAGCGATATTCGTTTTTCGGAATTAGTATATAAGCATATCGACAAGGTGAAGAAACTCGACGATTTGGCCTCCATCACCAATTATAGTTTGTCGGGGTTCAAGAAACGCTTCATGAAAGTGTTTGGAATGCCCGCCTACCAGTGGATGTCGCAGGAGAAAGCCAAACGTATTTACCACGATATAAACTGTACGAAAAAAACGTTTAAGGAGCTGTCGGTGGCCTACGAGTTTTCCTCGTCGGCTCATTTTAACAGTTTTTGCAAAAAGGCTTTTGGCGTTTCGCCAAGTAAAATACGCCATCAAAATCAGGCGTCGATCATCGGGATACAAATGGAGGAGGCGCAGGCCAAAAACGGGCGTCACGTGCAATTAGTCCGGGTGAGGCACGGGAAATGATCGCGGCGCCCGGCCGGCGCGGCGGGAACGCCTCCGACCGCCTTACATAACGCCCGGCATAGCGGGAACGTCCGGCCTGTCGCCGGGCGTTTTTTTCGTTTATTTCAATAACTGCAAATATTCCGACAGGTTGACGTCGCGGGAGAGGTTCATTTTCTTGCGCAAGCGGTAGCGGTTGACTTCTACGCTCCGGACGGTGATGTTTAATAACGGGGCAATCTCTTTCGACGAGAGGTTCATTTTCAGGTAGGCGCAGAGGATTTTTTCGCTGCGGCTCAATTGCGGGAAATTTTCTTCCAGCAATGTGAGAAAGTCCTGATGGATGAGGTTGAAGTTGGATTCAAAGACTTTAAAATCGTTGTCGTTGGCGATATTGGTGTTGATTTGGCTGATCAGGCGGTTGACTTTTTGCTTGATGACCTGCAAGTCTTTCCGTTCGTCGATGGATCGGGAGATGCCGAACGCGCTTTTCCTGACCTCTTCGAGCATTTCGTTTTTACGGATCACGTTGAGGATATAGCCGCTGAGTTCCTGGGTTTTGAATTTCAATTCGGTTTGCAGGTTCTGGGTTTGCAGCGCGGATATTTCCTGATCTTTGACTTTTGTTTCTTCCCGGTGTCGTCGGGTTTGGGAAATCAATTCCTGTCTTTTCAGGCGGATAATCTTTTTCTGTTTGCCGATGGTTTTTCTATAGACGATCGAGCCGGCCAGCAGCGACAGCAATACGTATACGACGAAGGCGGCGGTCGACCGGCGCCATGGCGGGCGTATTTCAAATTCGAGGGCGGCGACGTGTTCCTCCTGCGTATAGCCGTCGACGATGGCTCGTACTTCAAAGGTGTAGCGGCCTTCGTGCAGGTTGGTGTATTCTTTGAACGTATTGGGCGAGGGGCTGCCCCAGTCTTCGTCGATGCCCTTCAGGCGGCAGGAGTAGAGGACGTCCGAGCGGAGCGGGAACGCCGCCGCTGCAAACCGGATGATGACCGAATTTTGCGAATAGGGTAATACGGCCGTCCGGGGGGCATTGTTGTAGCTGATGACGCTATCGTTCTTCGTGCTGCTAAATTCCCGGATACAGGTCGGTACGGGCGGCAGGGGCGAGGTTTTTGAGAAGTCGACTTTCATAAACGCATTATCGGCCGAGACGATGGCGACGGTCGTATCGAGCAGGCATACGTTTTCATAGTGATTAATCAGTTCGTCGCTCAATCCGGTATTGTAGGCCGGCAGATATTGTCCGTTCTTAAACGGAAGGACTTTCAATTGGGCGCCGGATACGAACCAGATATTTTTCATCGGGTCGATCGTCAGGTATTCGTAATATTTTTGCCCGTCGAGCATGGCCTCCAATTGGGTATGGCGGATAAAGCAGTCGGAGAGGCGGCTGTACTGGTAAATGCCGTCTTTCGCGCAGATGAGGATATTGTTGTCGATCCGCCGGAAGTGTCTGTTTGCGCCGCAACTTGTGCCGGGGTAGACTTTGGCGTCGACGATGGCGGTCATTTCCGGGTTGAAGCGGATTTTTTGAATTTGGTCGGCTGCATTGACGATCCAGAAGCTGCCGCATTCGTCGTCTTCCAAAAGGCCTTTTGACGAATAGAAGAAGTCGGGGATCATATAGGCCAGCGCCCATCGTCCGTTTTTCTTCTCCAGAATGCACAGTCCGGCGTAGGTGGCGGCGATGAGTTTGGAGGGGTGGGCGGCCAGCGGGTGGACTTCCCATACGCCGGAGAGGTTGATTTTATACGTGTCGCCGTTGGGCGGGATGACGACGATGCCGTTGTCGCCCGAACAAAAGAGCGAATGGTCGATCTGTTCCATCGACCAGATTTGCCCTTCCGATCCGGGCACCAGCGGGTAGGCGCCGTCGGGCGCAGCGGTGTATAATCCCTGGTTGGTGCCGAAATAAAGCCGGTTGCGGTATACCGCCGAGCAGTATCCGGTGCCTATTGGCGAGAGGGTGGCAAAAAGCGGTCGCGTCGGGCTGTTGAGGTCAATATAGCTGACGCCCTTATCCAGGCCGAGCCAGAGGTTTTGGTCTTTGTCGAAGCAGGTGCATAAAATGGTATTATTGTTTAATCCGTTGTGGAGGCCGAACCATTCCCGGTAGTCCGGCTGTTGCCAGTCGAAGACGAAGGCGCCGTGCTGCACCGACCCCAGCACGATTTTCGAGCCGGCCATCGTTACGCTGAACAGGCGGTTGTGGCGGATAAAATCGTCGGCGGTGGAGCGGTATGGCACGAGGGTACGGTCGTCGAGCAAATACAGTCCGTCGCCGGCGGTAACGGCTAATAATTTATCGGCATAGGGCAGCAATCCGACAAATTTGCTGTTGCGCAGGCCGGCCGACGACGGCAGGAATACCAGCTGGTCGTCGTGCAGGAAGAAAAGGCCGGCGGGCGTACCGATATACAGGCGGGCGTCGATCGTGCAGGAGTAATCGATTTTCTGTTTGGCGACGATTATTTTGACTAACGTCGTATCGTTATAAATCAGGATATGCCTTTCGCTGACAAAATACGTACGCGCGTCGGAGGTCAGGATATTCCATATTTCGCCGCCCCATTTTTTCACGCCGGCCGAAAGGGAATGGTAGGTTAGACGCCCGGTTTGGTCGGGTTCAAAGAATCCGTATTCGGAGCTGCCGCCGACGAAAATGCGCCCGTCGATTATTTTCAACGACCGGACAATCTCGTTGCGTATGGGGTACAACGACCAGCTCACGCCGTCAAATTCAAGCAGGCCTTGACTGTTGGCGGCATATATCCATCCGTTGTCGATTTGGGTGATCATCCATGTTTGAAAACCGGCTTTGTACTGGTTTCGTTCAAAATTAATGATCTTCCGTTGCCAGTCGGGCGAAGCAGCCTGCCCGGTAAACGGGAGGACTAAAAATGCGGTTATGAGGATTACATTTTTCATTTGATTTGTATGCAAATTTACGTGAAAATTTTGAAATTAAAAGATAGCGTAGTTAGCGTAGGGGTAGGGGCGCTTGTCGCTGTCCCCCGCCGGCGGGCGCGGCGATAGTTATTGATACGGATGGCCTGCGGCCAATTCTCCTTCCTTTTCGTCGGCTGAAGCCGCCGGCAATAGTGGCCGTTGAGGGCGTCCCTGCGCGGCGGAGCGCATTTCCCGTTAGGGGAATGGATGGTCGCCGGCCTACGCTAACTACGCGAACTCCTCCTAACTAAAAAAAATCCGTTACCTTTGCAGCCGGTAAAAATCCATTAACAAATAATTCCATTTTTTATGAAACCACTACTTTATTTTCTCGTTTTAATCGCCGGCGCGCTTTGTAGCTCGTGTATGCGGAACGGCGTCCCGCCGGCGGTCGTCCTGCTCGACAAGGCGGCTTTCGATACGACGCTGGCCGGCAAACCGGTGTCGCTGTATACGCTGCGGTCGGGGCATGGCTTAGTGATGCAGGTTACCAACTTCGGGCTGCGCGTAGTCTCGTTATGGACGCCCGACCGGAATGGCACGTACGGCGATATTGCCGTGGGCTACGAGCGTATCGGGCGCTATGTGCACAACGACGGCGAACGCTTTCTGGGGTCGATCGTCGGGCGCTACGCCAACCGGATTGCCGGCGGGGCGTTTACGCTCGACGGCGTCGACTACCGGCTGCCGCAGAACAATAACGGCCAGACCCTGCACGGCGGCCTACAGGGATTGGATATGATCGTCTGGGACGTCGAGCGGGTAACGAGCAACGCCATCCGATTCTCCTGCCTGTCGCCCGACGGCGCCGACGGATTTCCGGGCGCGCTGCGGATGACCGTCCATTATGTCCTCACGCCCGACAATGCGCTTGAAATAACCTACCGGGCGGAAACCGACAAGCCGACGGTCGTCAACCTCTCGAACCACGCCTTCTTTAATCTGAAAGGCGAAGGCCGCGGGACGATCACCGATCACCTGCTGACAATTGCCGCCGGGCTGATCACGCCGGTCGACAGCCTGCTGATCCCTACCGGCGAATGGATGCCGGTCGACGGGACGCCGTTCGATTTCTCGACCCCCACCCGCATCGGCGACCGGATTGAGGACGACCACCCGCAACTGAAATACGGGCGGGGCTACGACCATAACTGGATACTCTATGCCGACGCCGACGCGAGCGAGCGGACGGTATGGTGGGTGGCCACCGTCTACGAGCCCGCCGGCGGACGGACGCTGAAGGTCTATACCGACCAGCCGGGGTTGCAGTTCTACAGCGGGAACTTTTTCGACGGTACGACGATCGGCAAATACGGCGAGCCCGTCGGTTTCCGGGAAGCGTTTGCGCTGGAAACGCAGCATTTCCCCGACAGCCCCAACCAGCCCCACTTCCCCTCGACCCGCCTCGACCCGGGCGAAGTGTACCGCCATACCTGCGTCTATGTATTTGGCGTGGCCAACGAACCGGAGGCGGAATAAGCATGTCCGGCGATACGCTCGACCGCCTGTTTGCCATCCGCACGCCGGAAGCGTTCGAGCAGCGATGTATGGACGTCTTCCGGTGGCAGGCCGGCCATTGCGCCATCTACCGACGCTATCTGGAGTTGCTCGGCCGGTCGCCGTCGCAGGTGCATGAAAGCCGCGACGTCCCGTTCCTTCCCATTTCCTTCTTTAAAACCCAAACCGTCGTCAGCGGATCGCCGGACGCCGCGGCGCAGGCCGTGTTTACCAGTAGCGGGACGACCGGCTCGCAGCCTTCGCGGCATCACGTGCGCGACCTGCGGCTCTACGAGCGCAGTTTGACCGACGGCTTTACCCGCTTCTACGGCGCGCCGGACGGCTATACGATCCTCGCGCTGACCCCCTCCCCCCTCGAACGCCCCGACTCGTCGTTGGTCTACATGGTCGAGCGCCTGATGCGGCAAAGCCGCCGCCCCGACGCCGGCTTCTTTATGCGCCGCTTCGACGCGCTCTACCAGACCCTGCGCGCCCTCCGCCGGCGCCGGCGCCGCACCCTGCTCATCGGCCTGACGTATGCGCTGCTCGACTTTGCCGAACAGCGCCCCGTCGATTTCCCGTCGCTCATTGTGATGGAAACAGGCGGAATGAAAGGTACGCGCGACGAGTTGCCGCTCGACGAACGCCGCCGGCGCCTCCGCCGGGGGTTTGGCTCCGACCACATCCATGCGGAATACGGGATGACCGAGCTGCTCTCGCAGGCCTATTCGACCGGCGACGGGCTCCGT
>JAIRMW010000034.1 GCA_031258415.1 Prevotellaceae bacterium | reverse complement strand
CAAGCGGCTTTCGGCTGGCGGGCGACGTCCGCTTCGACGAAGTCGCCCCCCGGTGCAGCTACATTACCCCCGTCCCCGGCGGCGTAGGCCCCATGACGATCGTCTCGCTGCTCAAAAACACATGGAAAGCCCGGATACGCTCGATCGCCTCCGCACGCTGACCCGCCCGGCGCCCCCTGCCTGCCGCGCTTCCTTCCCCGCGAGGCGCTTTGGGGGCTTTAGCCGGGCTGTCGATGCGGGGGCGAAAACTCCGCGAATAGAGAGCGCCCTCCACTTCTCACCGGCGGTTTTAACCGCCGGCAATCATTGTTCATTATTCATTTAAATAAGGTAATAAGGTTCGGGGAAGGGGTGGGGCTTCTCGGCTACTATCGTTGTTTTGTTTTTAAATAAGGTGGAAATAAGGGAGACCGCCCTACGGCCAACTCTCCACTCCTCTCCGGCCGTCGTTCACCCCCGTATGCTTCAACATACGGCTACAGGGCTGTCTCTATTCTTTTGTGCAGTATTTTTTGATTACGCTGTAGGCGTCGTCGATGCCCAGCTCGCCGGCTTTGCTGACGTCGAGGCATCCTTTCTCGACTTCGCGCAGATAGATGTGCACTAATCCCCGGTTGTAGTAGGCTTCGCCCATGTTGGGGTATAGCCGGATGGCCTGCGTGTAATTGCTGATCGACTCGGGAATGGCGTCGGACAGGCAGCGCAGGTTGCCAAGATTATAGTAGACGTAGGCCAGGTCGGGCAGTAGCCGGGCGGCTCTGTCGAGGTCGTTGATGGCCTCGCGGTAATCGTACATCCTGACGTCCTGCTGCGTGACGGTGCGCGTCCGGCCCGCGACGCTGTAGTTGTCTAATGCCAGCACCTGTGCGCTGTTTTCGACCGATGCGATAAAGTCGATCATTTCGCTTTGCAGGGCGCTGCGGTTAAGGTAATAGAACGCATTATTCGGATCCAGTTCAATCGCTTTATTGAACCAGTTCAGCGCACTGTTGAAGTAGTGCAGTTGGAACTGCGTCATTCCTTTCTTGAAATACGCCTCAGCCGTTTGATGCTGTTTCAGGTATTCGGACGCCAGCGAGTCGTTTTTCATCAGCTCGGCCATATTGGAGGCCGGCATTTCGCTGAGCATTTCCAGCGGCAGCCATTCGCTGCGGCGGGCCTGTTCCAGCGCCGGATGATAGTATTGTTTGTCGAGCGGCGTGTTGAGCCGTTTCGCGACGGCTAATTTAAACAGCGGTTTCAGGCGTACGTCGACCTTGCGGTATTGCAGGAGGTTTTCGTTGAAATCCTTTTTGGCAAATTCGGCGTCGAGCGTCAGCAGCTTGTTGAATTGTTTGCTGGTATCGGCGTATACCGAGAACGCGCTGTCGGTCATTTTCGACTTGTAGTCGTTAATTTTACGCTGCGCCGTTTCATAATCGTCTTTGGCGCCGGCCAGCAGTCCCAATTGCGCCTTTACGTAGCTGCGGTTGGTGTAGGCGTTGGCAAAGTCGGGATAGAGTTCGATGGCTTTCGTATAATCTCTCAGGGCGTCGTGGAAGCGGCTCAGTTCGATAAATACGGCCGCGCGGTTGTAGTAGGCGAGCACATTATTCGGATTGATTTCCATCACCTTTTCGTAGTCGCTGAGCGCCCGGTGGTAGTCGCCCGTTTGCGAACGGATGAGCGCCCGGTTGTAGTAGGTCAGCGCATTGTCGGGGTCTTGTTCGAGCACCTTTTGGAAGTCGTCCAGCGCTCCGGCGACGTCCTGCCGGTTGTAGCGCAACAGGGCGCGGTTGAAGTAGGCCAGCGAAATCGTTGAGTCCAGCCGGATAGCCTCGTTCAAATCGGCCAGCGCCTTTTCGTGGTCGCCCTGCATCGCATAGACCCGCGAACGGACGATATATACTTCCGGGTCGAACGTATTCAGCAGCACCGCCGTATTATAGTCATCCAGCGTTTTGACCGTATCCTGCAAAAAGAGATAGGCCGTTCCGCGTCGCAGGTAGGCGTCGGCGGATTTGGGTTCGTAGCGCAGGAAGCGGTTGAAATCGTCGATCGATTGCTCGAATTGCTGCGTAAGGAGGAAGGTAACGCCCCGCGTAAAGTACAGGCCTGCATAGCCCGGTCGCAGGCCTATGGCCGTCTCCAGATCGGACAGCGCCTCGTCGTATTTCTTCAGGCTGACACAGGTTGCAGCCCGAAGGTGATACCCGACGGTATAGACCGGATTAAGCTCGACGGCTTTGGAGAAATCGGCCTGCGCCCCGATAAAGTCGTTCAGATTATATTTGGCAATGCCGCGAAAAAAATACGCCTCATACAGCGACGTGTCGGCTTTAATCAGCGTATTGAAATTATTGATGGCCTGCGAAAATTTATTCTCCATCAGGAACTGGCGCCCCCGGTAGAAAAAATAGTGCTTGTCGTATTGCGCATACGACAATGTGCTGATGCTGCAAAGCGCACATAAAAGCCAAATATGTTTTTTTATTAGCAACGTGTTAATTTTTCGACAAAAGTACAAATTTTTTATGGACTCTGCATTGCGGAGCCCGTAAATAATATGTAATTTTACGTCGTTAGCAAATCCATTTTACACAGTAGTATGAAAAATAAACAATCGTTCCGGCTATGCCTGTTAGCCGCATTTCTGTTCGCAGCCTGCGAAAAAGCAGGCGACAATCCCGAAGCGCCTTTTTTAACCGTCTTGCCCGACGCCGTCGAGTTTCAGGAAGAAGGAGGAAGCATCGATATTACGGTAGAAACCAATCAACGTACGTGGAATGCCGTATCCAATGAATCGTGGTGCCTCGTCGAGCAGGCCGGCGCCGCATTCCGTATTTCCGCCGTCGCGAACGACGACCCCGTCGACCGATTGGCCGAAGTCGTCGTAACCGCCGGCACGCTCACGAAAGAAATCCCGGTACGGCAGCGCGCCGCGGTCGTCCCCGGCCCGCCGGTCGTCGACCTGAGCGATCACGGCACGTCGAACTGCTATATCGTTTCGCACGCCGGCCGGTATAGCTTCGACGCCACCGTCATCGGCAACGGCGCCGCCGGCATTATCGACCCCGACCGGTTCCATACCGACCATCCTTCGATAGCGCCCGTATCCGCCAAACTGCTATGGCAGGATTATTATGCGCCCGACGGCCGCGCACTCATCACGTCGGCCGCGCTGAGCGACGGCGGCGACCGGGTCGAGTTTACCACCGCCGATCCGCTGATCCCCGGCAACGCCCTGATTGCCGTATACGACGGCGACGACCGGATTCTGTGGAGCTGGCATATATGGATGCCGTCGGTCGCCGTAACGTCGTTCGTGTCGGCCACCGGCTATGAGGTGATGAACCTCAACATAGGCGCATTGACCGGCGATACGGCCAACCCGAAAAGCTACGGCATGCTTTACCAGTGGGGACGCAAAGACCCTTTTCCCGCCGCCGCCACGCTGCTGGGAACCACCGCTACGCTCGGGACGCCCCTGTACGACGACGCCGGCCGGCAGGTCGAGATCAGCCATTCTAACCGGACGGATTTAACCCATAACAACCTGACGTATGCCGTTCGGAACCCGACAGTCTGTCTTTCAAATTACGCCCAGTATACCGCATCACGGGACTGGCTCCGCGCCGACCTGCGTTCCGACGCCTTATGGGGCAACCCGCAGGGAGGCCGGAAAGACGCCAATAACCAGTACGTCCACAAAGGCGTGAAATCGTGCTACGACCCGTGTCCGCCGGGCTGGCGCGTACCGCCGGTCGACGTGTTCCGCACGTTTACGCCGTCGGGCGGCTACGAGTGGGCCGACGACCGCGACGTCGTATCGTTCGACGTCGTCGACCGCAACGGCGACGGAGCGTTGTCGCTGGCCGATTATAGCTACGGCTGGCAGTTCTATCTTCATAAAGCGGCGAATACGTTTTCGTATTTTCCGGCTGCCGCCCGCTACGACGGGCAATATGCCATGCTGATGGGCAGCATGAGCGGCCTCTGGGGCGCCTATTGGGGCAATGCGCCCTACGAATCCGCGACCGAAGGCATGGGGTTTAGCGTCCTGTCGTTTCAGATACGCGCCTACGGCGGCGCGAAAGAGATTACCGCCTCGCCAACGGCCGGCGGCGCCCGTGCCGACGCCTATTCGGTGCGCTGTATAAAAGAGTAATGAGTAATGGTGAATAGTGAATGATGAATGACGAATGATGAATCACCCCATTGCAATAGCGTTCCCCTATCGGGAAATGCGCTCCGCGACGCCGCGCACTCGAGGGGGTGTATTTTGGGCTTAAAGCCTTAAAGACTTTTAGGCTTTTAGCCTGCTCGAAACAGCGCACTGTTTCATTTCCCCCGCACGGGGGCAAATCGAACAGCGCGTTGTTTTTTTTTTTGTAAATTTGCGGGGAATAAAATAACATGTTGTTCGTCCGTCACAAGTTTGTGGGGAACCGAACAGCGCACTGTTTCGACCGTCACAAGGTTGTGGGGAACCAAACAGCGCACTGTTCGACCGTCACAAGGTTGTGGGGAACGAAACAACATGTTGTTCGTCCGTCACAAGTTTGTGAGGAACCAAACAGCGCACTGTTTCGACCGTCACAAGGTTGTGGGGAACCAAACAGCGCACTGTTCGACCGTCACAAGGTTGTGGGGAACCAAACAGCGCACTGTTTCGACCGTCACAAGGTTGTGGGGAACCAAACAGCGCACTGTTCGACCGTCA
>JAIRMW010000032.1 GCA_031258415.1 Prevotellaceae bacterium | reverse complement strand
ATAGACATGCCTACCTACTCGAGTAGGCGCGGCTACTTACTCGAGTAGGCGCGGCTACTTACTCGAGTAGGCGCGGCTACTTACTCGAGTAGGCGCGACGACTTACTTGTGTAGTCGCATTTTCTTAATGTAGTATTCGCGACGGCTTAGTGAAGCAGCTAAAGACTTCTTACTAAAGTAGTCTCAATTATATACTGACGTAGTCCGAAATAGGCGATGACGTAGTGGCTGCGAAATGCCTGAGTAGCGATTGGACGGACGATTATTGCTGAGGCGCTGCGAGGGCTCCATAAATAGGCACTACGAGGGTTTCATAAAATAAGGCTGCGAGGGCTCCATAACGGAGGCCTGCGGCGAGGTCGGGCGTTGCGCCGGGAAGTCTGCGTTTTGGAGGGACGCCGATGGCGGTGAAGCGGGGGGCGTCTGTTTTCACATTTTGCAACCGCTTGAAAAGCCGCCTTTCTTGCAATAATTTGGTTCGCTCCCTAAAAATAACTACTTTTGCAAAAAAATTCATGTTCTTTTGTAAAGCAACTAACAAAGTAAATAGAATAAATACGAACAAGTATGGCCGCAATATTAAATGCTAAAATACCCGCGGGGGCGCTGGATGAAAAGTGGACAAATCATAAATCGCATATCCGGGTGGTGAGTCCTGCCAATAAACGGAAGTTGGACATCATTGTGGTGGGCACCGGTCTGGGGGGCGCTTCGGCTGCCGCTTCGCTCGGGGAGCTGGGCTATCGGGTGAAGGTTTTTTGTATCAGCGATTCGCCGCGCCGCGCGCATTCTATCGCCGCGCAGGGCGGGATTAATGCCGCAAAAAACTACCAGAACGATAACGACTCGGTCTACCGGCTGTTCTACGATACGATCAAGGGCGGCGACTACCGCAGTCGCGAAGGCAATGTCTACCGGCTGGCCGAAGTGAGCAATTTGATTATCGACCAGTGCGTGGCGCAGGGGGTGCCGTTTGCCCGCGATTACGGAGGGCTGCTCGACAACCGTTCGTTTGGCGGAGCGCAGGTGAGCCGTACTTTTTATGCCCGCGGGCAAACCGGCCAGCAGTTGCTGCTTGGCGCGTATGCCGCGCTAAATCGCGCGATTGCCAAGAAGCAGGTAACGGCTTTTCCCCGGCACGAGATGCTCGACCTCGTGCTGATTGACGGCGAGGCCAAAGGCATCATCGCCCGGAATCTGGTAACCGGCGAAATCGAGCGGCATAGCGCACATGCCGTCGTGCTGGCGAGCGGCGGCTACGGGAACGTGTTCTTCCTTTCGACCAACGCGATGAACAGCAACGGCTCGGCGGCGTGGCGCAGCTACAAGAAAGGCGCGTTCTTTGCCAACCCGTGTTTTGCGCAAATCCACCCGACCTGTATTCCGGTGCATGGCGAGCAGCAATCGAAGCTGACGCTGATGTCGGAATCGCTTCGCAACGACGGCCGTATCTGGGTGCCGAAAAAACAGGAAGACGTGGAAAAGCTGCGCCGGAAAGCGATTAAAGCCTCGCAAATCCCCGAAGACGACCGCGACTATTATCTGGAACGCCGCTATCCGGCGTTTGGCAACCTTGTGCCGCGCGACGTCGCGTCGCGGGCGGCGAAGGAGCGCTGCGACGCCGGCTTTGGCGTCAACGAAACGGGATTAGCCGTGTTCCTCGATTTCTCGACCGCCATCCAACGGTTGGGTAAAACGGTGATAGAACAGCGCTACGGCAACCTCTTTCAGATGTATGAAAAAATTACGGACGTCAATCCCTACGAGGAGCCGATGATGATCTATCCCGCTATCCACTATACGATGGGCGGCCTGTGGGTCGATTACAACCTGATGACTACGGTGCCCGGCCTGTATGCGATAGGCGAGGCGAATTTCAGCGATCACGGCGGCAATCGCCTCGGCGCTTCGGCATTGATGCAGGGACTGGCCGACGGTTATTTTATCCTGCCGTATACCATCGGCGATTACTTGGCCGACAAAATTCAGGAGAAAAAAGCCGATACCGCTCATCCGGCGTTCGAGGAAGCCGAACGGGCGGTCTGCGATAAGATGAATAAACTCCTTGCCATTAAAGGCTCGCAAACGGTCGATTACTACCATAAACAGCTTGGACGCATTATGTGGGAATACGTGGGGATGGCACGCCACGAAGCCGGCTTGAAAAAAGCGATTGACGAAATCCGTACGCTCCGCAAAGCGTTTTGGGAAAATGTATATGTGCCCGGCGAGCCCGGCGAATTCAATCAGGAATTAGAAAAAGCCGCCCGCGTGGCCGACTTTTTCGAGTTGGGCGAGTTGATGGCGCTGGATGCGCTGAACCGTGTGGAATCGTGCGGCGGGCATTTCCGTGAGGAAATGCAAACCGACGACGGCGAAACCAAACGCGACGACCAGCAATATATGTACGTGGCCGCATGGCAGTACCGGGGCGCCGACGCCGAACCGTCGCTGCACAAAGAGACGTTGAACTACGAATTTGTGAAACCCTCTACGAGAAATTATAAAGATTAGCCCCCTTGAGAACCGGGAGCGCAAGAAATAACCGCACGACGCATAAAAAATAAACAGTATGAACTTCACATTAAGGATATGGCGGCAAGTCAACGCCAACACAAAAGGGAACTTTGAGACGTATACCATTGAAAATATTTCGTCCGATACGTCGTTCCTCGAGATGCTCGACATCCTCAACGACCAGCTTATCCGGCAGGGCGACGAGCCCGTGGCCGTCGCCAAAGGCTGTAAAGGCGGCGATCCCGTGGCGTTCGACCACGACTGCCGCGAAGGTATTTGCGGCATGTGTTCGCTCTATATCAACGGTCGCGCACACGGCCCCGACGACGAGGTTACGACCTGCCAGCTGCACATGCGCAAATTTAAGGATGGCGACACCATTACCATCGAACCGTGGCGAAGCCGTGGTTTTCCCGTCATTAAGGATTTGGTGGTGGATCGCAGTGCGTTCGATAAGATTTTGCAGGCCGGCGGCTTTATTTCGGTCAATACCGGCGGCGTTCCCGACGCCAACGCCATTCCTATCCCGAAGGAAAAAGCAGACGAGAGCATGGATGCGGCGGCCTGCGTCGGTTGCGGCGCCTGTGTGGCGACCTGCAAAAACGGCTCGGCCATGCTGTTCGTTTCGGCGCGCGTAAGTTCGTTGGCCCTCCTGCCGCAAGGGAAAGCAGAGGCCGCACGCCGCGCCAAAGCCATGGTCGCCAAAATGGACGAACTCGGCTTCGGTTCGTGTACCAATACGCAGGCCTGCGAAATGGAATGCCCGAAAAATATTTCGATTACGCATATCGCCCGCATGAACCGCGAATTTCTGCTGGCCAAATTAAAAGATTAAAACGCTTGTGCCCGGCAGCGGGTACCGACTACGTTATTCATTTTATCATTTTAAAAAAAAGATGAGACCATTCTTCGTTTTTTTAATCATCCTGTGTACCTCTCCTTATGCCTTTTCCCAACAAACGGATACGGTGCCGCCGCGGCGGTCGCCGGCGGTCGATACGGCTGCGACCGCCGCGCCCGACAGCGTAACCGCCGCGCCCGACACGGTTGTTCCGCCGCCGGCGCCCGCACCGAAGGACACGGTTGTCCCGCCGCCGGCGCCCGCGCCTAAAACATCCGGATGGAAGATGACCCACTTAGTGCGGTTGAATTTATCGCAAACGGCGTATTTCTACTGGTCGTCGGGGGGGGATAATTCATGGGCGACAAACACCTTTTATACGTTTACCGCCAATTATAAAAACGAGAACTGGGCATGGGATACCAAATTGGATACGGAATACGGCTTGGTCTATATAGAGCAGGCTGTGGAGCCGGCCGACTTCAGTTGGTTGAAACGATGGAAAAAGAATGCCGACAAAATCCAACTCTCCACTACGTTTGGGTATACGCATAACAGCCGGCTGTATTATTCGTTTCTCGGCGAATTTAAAACGCAGTATAGCCCCGACAAGTTCCTCGGCAACTACTCGTCGGTCTTTATGGCGCCGGGCTACCTGAACATGGGGTTGGGCGCGGACTATAAACGCACGGACGAATGGTTGCTGTTCGGCCTGTTGCCGGTGAAAGACTTCACCGCATTTATGTCGCCGTTTACCGCCCGGTTGACGTTCGTATTAAACAGCGCGTTGTCGCAAGCCGGCGCGTTTGGCGTAGAGCCGGGGCGGCGCGTCAAGGAACAAATGGGGATGGCCGCCAAGGTGGCGTTTAAAACGCGACCGATGGAAAACGTATCGGTCTCCACGACCCTCAACTTGTTTACGCCCTACGAAGATAAATTCCTGAACTTTGTAGTCGGATGGGACGCCGTAGTAGCGATGAAAATAAACCGGTATCTTTCGACGACCCTCAATATCTCCCTGCAATACGACGAAAAAATACAGGCCATGAAGCGGGACGGTACCCCGCTGGGCGGGCCGCGCGTGCAGTTTAAGGAGATTTTAGGCGTCGGCATTACGTATACTTTTTAATCCTGTAAAGCACGGTCTATATGGCATCATCGGTTACCCATCCGTCCATGCCCGGCGCCCGCCACAGCGACGTCGTCGTACTGATTACCGGCGCCTCGTCGGGCATTGGCAAGGCCTGCGCCGAATACCTGTCGGCCAAGGGCTTTATTGTATATGGCGCGAGCCGGAAACCCGTCGGGGAGGGGGGCGTATATCCCCTACAGGCGGATGTTACGCAGCCGGAGTCGGTGGCTAAAGCAGTAGACGCCGTTATAGCCGCCCGGGGGAAGATAGACGTCCTTATCAATAATGCCGGCATGGGCATTGGCGGCGCTATCGAGCTGGCTACGCCCGACGAAATAGAACGGCAAATGCAGACCAACTTCAGGGGTACGGTCAATATGTGCGCCGCCGTGTTGCCGTATATGCGTGCCGCCCGGCACGGGCAAATTATTAATATCAGTTCGCTGGCCGGCAGTATGGCTATTCCGTACCAAGGCTTTTATTCGGCGTCCAAATTTGCGGTCGAAGGATATAGCGAAGCGTTGAGTATGGAGCTTCGCCCGTTTCGCATTAAGGTGTCGGTGGTAGAGCCGGGCGATTTCAGCACCGGTTTTACCGCCCACCGGCTGGTGTCGGAAGCCACGCTCAATCACCCCGATTACGGCGAGCGCTTCAAAAAATGCCTGCGTATCATCGAAAAAGAGGAGCGCAACGGCTGCCGGCCGGCGAGGCTTGCCCGTACGGTGTATGGCATTATCCGCTCTCGCCGTCCGAAATTCCGGTACCGTGTGGGCGCCCTGCTGCAGATTGTGTTTACGAAAGCGAAAGCGATTATCCCGTCGCGCTGGCATCAGGCGCTGTTGCGCCTGTTCTACGGTTTGTATTGAAACCGGCAAAAAAACACTATCTTTGTTTATCCAATGAAGTGAAACGTGTCGGGGAAGATTTTATATGTAGGGTTGGCCGGTTGTTGTCTCTGGCTGTTTGCGTCGTGCAGCGCGGCGCGTTATGTTCCTGAAGGGAGTTACCTTCTTTCCAAGAATGAAATCCGAATTACAGAAAAAAAAGCGCCTGTTACCAAACGCGCCATAGCGCCGTATGTGCGGCAGCAGGAAAACAACCGGTCGCTGTTTGGCGCCAAACTGCATTTGAGCATGTACAATGCCAGTCCGCGCTGCGACAGTTGCTGGCTCGGCCTGCTGATGCGCAAGCTCGGCGAGCCGCCGGTGGTGTTCGATCCCGAATTGAAAGACCTTAGCGTAACCAATATTCAACAATACCTGTTGTCGCAGGGCTATTATCACGCCGTGGTGAAGGATTCGGTCCGTTACGGCAAACGGAAAGCCGCCGTAACGTATATCGTGCAGCCCGGCGAAACGTTTGCGCTGCAAACGATCGACTATCACTTGCCGGATAGCCTGTTGGCCGGTCATATTCTGAGCGACACCGCCAACAGCCTGCTGAAGCCGGGCGCTGTGCTTTCCGCGCAGTTGCTGGAGCAGGAGCGGGCGCGTATCGAATTATTCTTGCGCAACCGGGGGTTTTATATGTTCAACCGGTCGATGATTTCTTACGAAGCCGATACGCTGGTCGGGAACCTGAAGGCAAACCTGACTGTATTCCTCCATAAAAACGAAGCGCCGGAAACCATCGACTCCCTGCGTTACAACCGGCAATACAGGATACGGGATGTGCGGATTTATGCCGGCTACGACGCGGCCGCTGCCTACGCTCAGCCCGATTATATGGCCGGCTATGCGGCGCATCCTGTCGGACGGAGCAATCCGCTCGGCGCCGTCAGTATCCTGTACCGCCGTCGTCCGTCCGTCCGTCCGTCCGTGCTGCTCGACGCCAATACGATTGAGCCGGGGAGCTACTACAGCGAGACCGCGATTACGCAAACCTATGCGCATTTTTCCAACTTGCGCCTGTTTCGCACGATCAGCATTCAGTATGATACCGTGCAATCGGCAGCACACGGCGCGTTGCTCGACTGCTCCATCCGGCTAAGCCCGAATGTAGCGCAGGGGTTTAAGATCAATTTCGAAACGTTCCTTTCCAGCAGTTTCGGGCTGTTCGGCGTTTCGCCGGCCGTGAGCTACTATCACCGCAACCTGTTCCGGGGCGCCGAATGGTTGAATATTTCGTTTTCCGACCAGTATCAGTTCGACCTTCTGCGGCTGAACAATGCCGACAAACGCTCGAACGAGCTGACGGCGTCGGTGTCTATCAGTATGCCGAAATTCTTCCTGCCGTATGGCCGTCGTTATTTCGGCAACTATTCGCCGCGTACGGAATTTACGGCGTCCTACGGGTTTCAGTTGCGCCCGGAATACACCCGCAATGCGCTGTCGTTCCTCGTCGGCTACAGTTGGCGCACGACGCCGCAGTGGTCGTATTCGGTCAATATTCTTAATTTGAATATCGTCAAGCTGTACAATATGAGCGAGCAGTTTTACAATTCAACGCTCCGCGATCCCTACCTCCGCAACCGCTACGAAGACCACTTTGTGATGGGCGCCAATGCGTCGCTGATGTACAGTACGCGGCAGCCGGGCAGTCGGGCGAACTCCATACAACTCCGCTGGAATGCAGGGATTGCCGGACATCTGCTAAGCGCGTTCAACGGGATGCTGTCGGCCAAAAACAACAGCTATCTGGTATGGGGCACGCCGTATTCGCAATATGCTAAAACCGACGTCAACCTGTCGTACTATCATGCGCTCGACGAGCGGCAAACCTTAGCCTACCGCTTTTTTGCCGGCGTCGGACGGGCGTATGGCAATTCGATTTCCCTGCCCTACGAAGAGGTCTATTATTCCGGCGGCGCGTATAGCCTGCGCGGATGGCAGTCGCGGTCGGTAGGCCCGGGCGCGGCGGCTATGGACAGCACGTTTTCAATACCCAATCAGGTGGGCGATTTCAAATTGGAGGCCAATATCGAATATCGTTTCAATCTGATCGGCCAGCTCGACGGGGCGTTGTTTCTCGACGCCGGAAATATCTGGTCGCTGCGCTACCGCGACTCCGACAGGCTGGCCGTGCTCGAAGCCCCTACGTTCCTCAAGCAAATTGCCCTGAACACCGGCTTCGGACTGCGGTTAAACTTCGATTTCTTTGTCGTCCGTATCGACGCCGGCGCCCGGCTCTACGAACCGCGACAATATAGCGGATGGGTGGCGCCTAAGAATATTTTTTCCGTGAGCAATATGGCGCTGCACTTCGGGATAGGCTATCCGTTTTAACGCGGCTGCGCCGGGCTGTCGGGCAACCCGTCCGGCAACGCCTCCAGCGCACAGGTGATCCGCTCCTCAAAGACCGTTTTCCCAAGGATACTTATAATATCAAACAAGCCGGGGCCTTTGGCGGCGCCGACGAGGCAAAGCCGCAAGGCATTCATCACCGCGCCCGTATTGAGGTTGCGATCGGCAATCCACGCATGGACGGTGTGTTCCGTATGCTCTTTGGTAAACGGCTCTGCGCCGGCCAGCAGCGCCGCTACCTGCCGGATGAGGGCGGGCGTTTCGGGTTTCCAGTATTTTTGTACGGCTTTGGCGTCGAACGCGGCGGGCGGCACAAAGAAGAAGGACGACAAGTCCCAGAAATCGTCGACGAACGAGGCCCGTTCTTTAATCAGGCCGCAAACGGCGGCGATTGTTTCCATCCCGGCCGCGACGCCCTTTTCCTGCAAGACCGGACGGTAGAGCGCAGCCAGCTCGGCGTCGCTTTTGTTTTTAAGGTATTGCTGGTTGAACCAGCGGGCCTTGTCGGGGTTGAAACGGGCGCCCGACTTCACAACCCGTTCCAGCGTAAACAGGTCGGTCAGCGCGTCCAGCGTAAAGAGTTCCTGCTCGGTGCCCGGGTTCCATCCCAGCAGCGCCAGCAGGTTGACGAAAGCGTCGGGAAAGTAGCCGTCTTCGCGGTAGCCGCGCGACACGTC
The DNA here is from genome assembly GCA_031258415.1 of Prevotellaceae bacterium. Classification (GTDB taxonomy): domain Bacteria; phylum Bacteroidota; class Bacteroidia; order Bacteroidales; family UBA932; genus JAIRKX01. Next base: position 9,042 of record JAIRMW010000032.1, on the reverse strand, counting down.
GCCCGACGGCGAAACCCACCGCAGCGGGAACACCGGGAACCCGTGCCGGTCGCCGTCGCGTTTGCTGAGTTTGCCTTTGCCGTCGGGTTTAAGCAGCAGCGGAAGGTGGGCAAAGGCCGGCTGCGACTGGCTCCAGCCGAACGCCTCGTACAGTAGGTAGTGGAGGGGGAGCGAGGGCAACCATTCTTCGCCCCGGACGACGTGCGAAATGTCCATCAGATGGTCGTCTACGATATTCGCCAGATGGTAGGTAGGCAACTCGTCGGCGCGTTTCCAGAGCACCTTGTCGTCGAGCGTAGCGGTATGGACGGTCATCGCGCCGCGAATTAAATCGTGCATATACACATTTCGGTCTTCCGGCGTTTTAAAGCGCACGACCCAGTGTGTATCCGTCAGCAACCGGCGCTGCACGGCGTCGAGCGGCATATTGAGCGACGTATCCAACTGCCGGCGGGTCGTCGCATTATAGCTAAACGACCGGCCTTCGGCTTCGGCCTCCCGGCGGCGGCGGTCGAGGTTCTCGGCCGAGTCGAAAGCGTAATAGGCATCTCCGGTGCGCACCAGTTCTTCGGCGTAGCGCCGGTAGAGGGGTTTGCGCTGCGACTGCCGGTACGGGGCGTGCGGGTGCTGCGCGTCGGCGGTCTCGGCGATACGCCCGTCGGCGGTCAGTCCTTCGTTGGGGACGATACCGCACCATCGCAAGGCCTCGATAATATACTGTTCGGCGCCCGGCACAAAGCGTCCCGCGTCGGTATCTTCGATACGCAGGATAAAATCGCCGCCGTGCTGCCGGGCGAAAAGATAGTTGAATAAAGCCGTACGCACGCCCCCTATATGGAGCGGCCCGGTGGGACTTGGTGCGAAACGCACGCGGATTTTTCGTGTCATAGTATTCGGTTGAGGGAGCTTGATTATTTCACCGTTATGCCGGTCAGCGCCCGCTGCAACGCCGGCCTGTCCACCTCGAAATAATGATACGGGTAGAGCATGCGAGGCTTCAGCTGCCGGGCGGCTTCGATAAACATTTCGTCGCTCATAGTATAGGGCAGGTTTTTGGGGATAAAGGCAATATCGGGCGGCGCGATGGCAGCCATTTCGGGGATCAGCTCGGTGTCGCCGGCAATATACAGGCGGAACCCGTCGACGTCGAGGATGTAGCCGTTGCCGCGACCTTTCGGATGGAAAAGCTCGCCGTCGGGGCGTCGTTGCCGGATATTGTAGGCCGGCGTCGCCGTAATGGTTATCCGGCGCCAGCCGACGCTTTCCCCGTTTTGCAGGATCGTTACCCCGTCTAATTCCTGCGCCACGGCGACGGGTCCGACGACCGTCGTCGCGGGCGTTCGGATTCTATCCAGCGCCGGTCTGTCCAGATGGTCGTAATGTTCGTGGGTAAGCAGCACGAGGTCGGCTTTCGGGAAATCCGTAAAGTCGGCGACTTCGCTATAGGGGTCGTTATAGATCGTTTGCCCGTCGAGTTGCAGCAGCAGAGAGGCATGCCCGATAGGAGTTACCAGCAGGGCGCCTTGCGGCGTCGTATAAGCGTGGGGAGGCGGAAGGCGTGTGAACGGCGACATAGTAAATAATGTATTAAATGATTGCTTTTGCAAAATTACGTGAAAAACCCCGGTTTTCCAAACAGGGAGTTAATGGAGTTAGAGGAGTTAGAGGAGTTAGAGGAGGCCTGCGGGGAGCCAATGAACAATGAATAATGAATAATGAACAATTGGCCTTGTCATGTCCTGAAAAAAGTTGACAGGTTAGCATTCTTTTTAGTTGTTGTTTTTTCTTCATTATATACGTTATTTTATTTTATCTATGCTGTCCGGTGCACCGCTGCCGGCGTCTTAAAGCCTAAGGCCCAATGCAGGCAACGAGTATTGTATAGCTCTACCGTCTCTGCACAGGCCTGCTGCGCCTCGACGGTAAACGTCGTATTGCTGTTCACGGTTGTCTTGGTCGTATTGTTCGCCAGCCATGCGTCGCCGTTAAACGAATACGGGGCGGCGGCGACGACGGCGCCAAGGTCGCCCAATACGCTTACTTGACCGGCGGCGGCAGTGGCTGTTTCGGAATACAGTCCAAAAACGTTGTCAAGATTTAGAAAACCTGCTTTGAGAGATACTAATTTTTCCATACTGTTTGTTTTTTAATATTAAATAATGGGGGTATATAGTAGCGTGTAGAACAAATTACTTTTGTTCTTTCTGTCATTTTGTCTGCTTTTACATAAATGGCAATTGCCATTTCCTTTCTCCGGGTCGGATTTAAGATTCTATCTACAAATAGAAGGCTTCGCCGGAGCGTCCGGAAAGTTCTGGCAAATGCCAGAAGGCTCCGCCGGGTTTGATTGATGGGGATGCAAAAATGAATAGGCGGGACGCTTTCGTGCGGGGGTAAAAACGTTCGCGCCTGCGGCAGCAGCGCCAATGGTTAATGGTTAATGGTTAATGGCCTGCGCCAACGGCTCTCTGTGGTTCTCTGTGTACCTCTGTGCGCTCTGTGTTCCTTTTTTTCTTGCACAGAGGACACGGAGGGGCACAGAGGGACACAGAGGAATGGGCGCCGCGGGGCGCATTTCCGAAAAGGGGGATGAATGGTCTACGGGGAATGAAGGATTATTCACTAACTCCATTAACTACTCTAACTACACTAACTCCATTGTTCTATTGCTATGGATGACCTACGGCCAACTCTCAACGCCTCTCCGGCGGCTGCTCGAGCCCGAAGCCATCCAGCATACGGTTCCTAAAGGGCGGCCCCTGCGGGACGGTCAGGCTGTTCGGTAGCCGTCAGCATCGTCCATAGCCGGTCTTTCAACGGGATGATATTTTTTCCCGACACAGCCGAGATAAAGAGGTGAGGCACGCCTTGCGGCAGGTGTTTTTGGAGTTCCTTTTCCAACTCATGGTCGAGCAGGTCGCTTTTGGAGATCGCAATGAGTCGTTGCTTGTCGAGCAGCTCGGGATTGAACTGCTTTAATTCGTGGAGGAGGATTTTGTATTCGGCGGTGACGTCGCGGCTGTCGGCGGGGATGATGAATAGCAGCATGGCGTTGCGTTCAATATGCCGGAGAAACCGCAGCCCCAGTCCGCGCCCTTCGTGCGCCCCTTCGATAATCCCCGGAATGTCGGCCATGACAAACGAGTGGTCGTCGCGACAGGTTACAATCCCCAGATTCGGCGTCAGGGTGGTGAAAGCATAGTCGGCAATCCGGGGTTTGGCGGCCGACAGCGCGGCCAGCAAGGTCGATTTGCCGGCATTCGGAAAGCCGACCAGCCCGACGTCGGCTAAAAGTTTCAGTTCAAACACAAACCATCCTTCCTCGCCCGGCTCGCCCGGCTGAGCAAAGCGCGGCGTTTGGTTGGTCGACGATTTAAAAAAGGCATTGCCCATGCCGCCGCGTCCGCCGCGAACCAGTATTTTTTCTTCGCCGTCCTGCGTAATTTCAAGCAGTCTGTCGTCCGTGTCGGCGCGTTTGACGATCGTCCCCAGCGGCACATCGAGGATAATATCGGCTCCATTGGCTCCGTGCCGCAACGCTCCGCTGCCGGCGCCGCCCGCTTCGGCGCGGATATGTTTCCGGTATTTGAGGTGTATCAGCGTCCAGAATTGTTTGTTGCCGCGCAGGATGATGTGTCCGCCGCGTCCGCCGTCGCCGCCGTCGGGGCCTCCTTTGGGAATATATTTTTCGCGACGCAAGTGCATCGAGCCTTTTCCGCCGGCGCCGGAAGCGCCAAACAAACGCACATAATCGATAAAATTGGAATCAGCCATGATGCGGGGCTTCGGCTATTCGTTGGAGGATTTGCCGCAGGGTGTTGGCGGGCGTGATGCTGCTGTCGACGGTGTAATATTTGCCTTGGGCTTTGTAGTAGTCGGCTGTTCCTTTTATTTTTTTGTGATAGGTCAGTATCCGTTGCCGGATCACGTCGATCGTATCGTCCGGGCGGCCTTCGACGTCGGCGCGGTGCAGCATCCGGCGGATGATTTCTTCTTCGCTTACGTCCAAGGCGATCATCAGGGTTATGGAAGCCCGGCTGTCGGCCATGATGCGGTCTAATGCGGCCGCCTGCTCCGTCGTACGCGGGAATCCGTCGAAGATGAAGCCGGGGCAGGGCATGTGGCGGGCGACCACCTGACGTACCATGGCTACGACCACGTCGTCCGGCACTAAATGTCCCTGCGCTATCAGTCTGTCGGCTTCTTTGCCGATGGCGGTACCGAGTTGGATTTCCTGCCGCAGCATGTCGCCGGTCGAAAGGTGGACGAGTTGTTTCTGTTCTGCGACTAATTTGGCTACCGTCCCTTTGCCGGCGCCCGGAGGCCCAAACAGCACGATGTTGAGCGCCGCCGCCGGTCGGTTGTTTTCATTGTAAGTAGTCATTCCTTTTTCGGTCGTTGGTTGATTATTTTGCGCCATCCGTACTGGCGCCGGCATCCGGTTTGTTGCCGGGCGGACAGATTTTGTAGATATTTCGCAGGTTCCGCCCAATTTCGTTATAGTCCAATCCATAGCCGACGATGAAGTCGTTCGGGATTTTCAATCCGACATAGTCAATCGGGATTTCCTTGTCGTAGGCGTCCGGTTTGAGCAGGAAGGTGGCGACCTTGATTTGTTTCGGCTGGTATTGCCGGAGTATTTTGAACAGTTCTACCAGCGTATGGCCGGTGTCGACAATATCTTCCACAATAATGACCGTTCGTCCGCGGATGTCGGTATTCAGTCCCAGCAGTTCCTTCACATGGCCGGTCGAATTTGTGCCGCTGTACGACGAGAGCTTGATAAACGACACCTCGCAATTAAAGTCCATTTGCTTCAGCAAATCCGAAGTAAACATAAAAGACCCGTTGAGGATGCTTAAAAACACCGGGATATTTTCGTTTTTCATATCCTCTCTGATTTGTTGCGCTACGATGCCGATGGCCGTTTGTATCTGGTCGTGCCGGATAGAGATGGCAAACTCTTTGTCGTATAATTTTACCCGTTTCATATTTAAAATTTTTAAAATGCGAAAATAGTTATTATTTTTGTAAAAACATAATTCACACATAAAATAAAATGAAACCAATCGTAAGTATTCTTATGGGCAGCTTGTCGGACTGGCCGGTTATGCAGCCGGCGGCCACGTTGCTGAACGACTTTCAAATTTCGTTTGAAATCAATGCGCTTTCGGCGCACCGCGTGCCGGAAAAGGTGGTTGATTTTGCGAAAAATCTGCACGGGCGCGGGGTCCGGGTGGTGATTGCGGGCGCGGGCGGGGCGGCGCATCTGCCGGGCGTGGTGGCGGCGCTTACGCCGCTGCCGGTGATCGGCGTACCCATCAAATCGTCCAATTCGATTGACGGATGGGACAGCATCCTGTCCATGCTGCAAATGCCTTCGGGCGTCCCTGTGGCGACCGTGGCGCTCGACAACGCGCGGAATGCCGCCATCCTCGCCGCACAGATTCTGGCGACCGCCGACCCCGAACTGTTCGATACCGTCTGCCGGTTCAAAGCCGATTTGGCGAAGAAAGTCGAAGAGGCCAACGCGGAATTGGGTAAAATCGGGTATGAATACCGGGGTTGAGGCCGGTCGGAACGCATGTAACAGACCGGTCGTATGAAATCGTTTATCGCCTTGCTCCTTTTGGGGCTGCTTAGTACGGCTGCCCTTGCGCAGCCGGCGCTGTCGCCGACCGGCGCACGGGCGGCCGGCATGGGCGGCATCACGTCGGTGGAGGTCGACGTCTGGTCGGCGGTCAATAATCCCGGCTGCTTGGGCATGATGACCGAAGCCGGCGCCGGCGTATCGCACGAGCAGCGCTTTGCCGCGTCCGATTTGGGCGTCAGTTCCATCGTGGCGACGTGGCCGCTGTGGGGCCACCGCGTCGGCGTATATCTCAGCAGCTTGAATTTGGGACTGGCGTCGTTTGGCGAAAGCCTTGCGGGGCTTTCCGCAGGCCGGAAACTGAACGAATACTTGGCGGTGGGCGTGGGCATGGAGGGACGCCTGTTGCATTTCCCGCAGGGTTATCACAATCTGTGGGCGGTAGCGGGGCAGGCAGGCGTCTGGGCGCGCCCTGCCGAGCGGCTGACCGTAGGGTTTCGCGTCGCCAATATGACCTTTTCCAAATGGAACAGCGACGCCGGCGACCTGCTGCCGGTGGTCTTTACGTTGGGCGCATGCTACGTGGTCGCAGCGCCCGTGAAACTGTACGTCGAAGCGGCGAAAGACGTGTATGAAGCGTTGCGTATGAAGTTCGGGACGGAATGGACGATCGGGCAGGCGCTGTGCTTGCGCGTCGGGGTCGTCTCCGGCCCCTTTGAGATGCACTTCGGCGCCGGCTATACGCATAAGCGGCTCTGCTTCGACGCAGCCCTGAGCCGCCATCCCGTATTGGGATACACGCCAACCGGCGGCATCCGCTTCCGGTTTTAAACAATCCTTCGGTTAGTCCATTTCATGAAATGAAACGTACGGTAACGATCTGGTTGCTGTTTGCAGGAAGCATCGCCGGCGCACAGACGCCCGACGACGAACTGCCCGATTTGATACGCCAGTTGGTGGAGACCCTCGCCGGCAGCGACGAAGACGCCGACGCCGACGTCGACCTGCAAGCCCTGTACGAAACCTGCGAAGCGCTCCTCGAAGAACCGCTCAACCTGAACACCGCCACCGAAAGCGACCTGCAACAACTGCAACTGCTCACCGACTTCCAAATCCAAAGTTTGCTGGAATACCGAACATACTACGGAAAACTCTACAGCGTCTACGAACTGCCGCTGATACTCGGATTCAACGAAGAGATCGCCGCCCAATTAGCGCCGTTTATAACCGTCGTGGCCGAGCGCGACGAGCGGCCGCCCACCTTTACCGACCGGCTCACCCGAGGCCGCCATCAAATACTGGCGCGTACCGGACGGGTGCTGGAACAGCAGCAAGGCTACCGCCCGATCAGCGCCGCCGAGCAGGAGGCCGCTCCCAACGCACGCTACCTCGGCGCGCCGTGGGCGCTCTACACCCGCTACCGCTATACGTTTAAAAACAAAATGCAATGGGCGTTCAGCGCGAAAAACGACGCGGGCGAACCCTTCTTTGCCGGCGCCAACCGGCAGGGATTTGACTTTTATTCGGCGCACGTCCAAATAGCCGACGTCGGCATCGTCGAGCGGCTTATTGTCGGCGACTACCAAATGCAGTTCGGACAGGGGCTGGCGGCATGGGGCGGCTACTCGCTCTCCAAGGCCGCCGACGCCCTCAATATTAAACGCCACGAGCGCGGACTGACCGGCTATACGTCGAGCAACGAAACGATGTTCCGGCGCGGAGTGGCGCTCACGCTGCAACACCGGTCATGGAAAGCCTCCGCATTTGTGTCATACAAAAATATCGACGCCTCCGCCGACAGCAGCGAATTTGTCGCTTTTCAAACCACCGGGCAGCATAATACCCTAAGCCGTATGGCCGGCAAGCAGGCGGTCTCCGAAACCCTCGCCGGCACGAACATTTCATACCGTTTCGAGCATTTCCATATCGGGATGACCGCCCTGTGGTACCGCTACGGAAAAGACTACAACCGCGCCGTCAAACCCTACAACCGGTTTGAACTGAGCGAGCCGCAGAACGCCAATATCGGGATCGACTTCTACGGCGTATGGCCGCGCGTCAGCGTCTTCGGCGAGGGAGCGCTAAGCGCCAACGGCGGATGGGCGGCGCTCGCCGGCGCCCTCTTCAATATCGACCCCGCCCTGTGCCTGTCGCTCCTCTATCGGAACTACAGCCGCCACTATCAGGCCATGTATGCGCAGGGCTTCGGCGAAACAGGCCACGTGGCCAATGAAAACGGCTTCTACGCCGGGCTCCGCTGGTTCCCCCTGCCCGACATAACCGTATCGGCCTATGCCGACGCCTACCGCTTCCCCTGGATGCGCTACCGCGCCTACGCCCCTTCGCACGGCTTTGAATACCGAGCGCAGATCGATTACCGTCCCGGAAATACACTCGGCATGTACCTCCTCATAAAGCAGGAACAAAAGCAGGAAAACAACCCCGACGCCGCCGCCGCCATCACCCCCCTCCAGCCGGTCGACGCGCTCCGTATCCGGTATGAAATAACCTACGAACTGCTGGCCGGCCTGTCCATGCGCAACCGCCTCGAATGGACCCGCTACCGCGCGGCAGCCCGCGAAACAGGCCTGCTGCTCTACCACGACATTCGATACGCTTTCGCGAAATGGCCGCTCAGCGCCTCCCTCCGGTTTGCCGTATTCGACACCGACAGCTGGAACACCCGCCTCTACGCCTACGAACACGACATGCTCTACGCCTTCTCCGTCCCGGCCTACTACAGCCGTGGCGCACGCTGGTATCTCAACCTCCATATAAAAACGCCCGCCCGCATCGACCTCTGGTTTCGCATCGCCCAAACCCGCTTCATCCATACCGACTCCATCAGCGACGGGCTGACGAAAATCGACGGGACGCATCAGACGACCGCGAAAATCCAACTGAGCGTGAAATTTTAAGTCGACGCTCGACGCTCGAAACATCGAATATCGAATATCGAAAATCGCCCCCCAAAACAACATGTAGTTCGTCCGTCACAAGTTTGTGAGGAACGAAACAACGTGTCGTTCGTCCGTCACAAGTTTGTGAGGAACCAAACAACGTGTGGTTCGTCCGTCACAAGTTTGTGAGGAACGAAACAACATGTCGTTCGTCCGTCACAAGGTTGTGGGGAACCAAACAGCGCACTGTTTCGACTGTCACAAGGTTGTGGGGAACCAAACAGCGCACTGTTTCGTCCGTCACAAGGTTGTGGGGAACCAAACAGCGCACTGTTTCGACCGTCACAAGGTTGTGGGGAACCGAACAGCGCACTGTTCGACCGTCACAAGGTTGTGGGGAACCGAACAGCGCACTGTTTCGACCGTCACAAGATTGTGGGGAACCAAACAGCGCACTGTTCGACCGTCACAAGGTTGTGGGGAACCAAACAGCGCACTGTTTCGACCGTCACAAGGTTGTGGGGAACCAAACAGCGCACTGTTCGACCGTCA
>JAIRMW010000019.1 GCA_031258415.1 Prevotellaceae bacterium | reverse complement strand
CCGCCGCGTCCGACAATCGACCGCTCACCTTTGAGGAATTTGAAGCCATTGTCGGGCAAACGGTTTACGTCAGCGCTACGCCGGCCGATTATGAACTGAAGCGTAGCGAGGGCGTAGTTGTTGAACAGTTGATCCGGCCTACCGGCCTGCTCGACCCGGTCATCGAAGTTCGCCCTTCCCTCAACCAAATTGACGACTTGATTGAGGAAATTGCCCGCCGCGCCGCCATCGACGAGCGGGTGCTCATTACTACGCTCACTAAGCGCATGGCCGAAGAACTGACAACATACATGGAAAAAATCCACATCCGCTGCCGCTACATTCATTCCGATATTGAAACGCTGGAACGGGTAAAAATCATGGAAGACCTGCAACGCGGAATGTTCGACGTCTTGGTGGGCGTCAACCTCCTGCGCGAAGGACTGGACTTGCCGCAAGTGTCGCTGGTAGCCATCCTCGACGCCGACAAAGAGGGATTCCTGCGTACGGAACGTTCGCTAACGCAAACCGCCGGACGCGCCGCACGGAATGTCAACGGACGTGTTATCATGTATGCCGACAAAACGACCGAATCCATGCGACGAACGATTGACGAAACCAATCGACGCCGTGAAAAGCAACTAAAATATAACGAAGCACACAACATCACACCCCAGCAAGCCATCAAAAGCGGACGCACGATCTTTAGCGGCGAGCAAATCTCATCGGTAACCTACGCATACGATGAGGAAAAATCGATCGTCGCTGCAGACCCGGTCGTAGCCTACATGAGCGAAAACGCCTTGCAAAAGGCCATTGCCACAGCTTGCCAACGGATGGAAGATGCTGCTAAGAAACTGGACTTCCAAGCAGCCGCAATATTCCGGGATGAAATGTATGCGTTACAAAAACGATTAAAATAAAAACGTTTTCAACCATATTAATGAAACCAATCAGTATTTCTTGAAATTTTAATTGATTAGTAATAACAGACTTAAGTATATGTGGCAAAAATTTATTAACAATAAATAAACAACATTCAATAATTATTCTTATCTTTGCAAAACTAAATGTGGTAGTATGTCTGTGAGTCTTTTTAAAATAAGTACTATTTTGGTAGAATTGTTGCGCGAACACAACCGTGTATCGCTTCCGGGAGTGGGTGCATTCAAAACGGAATACAAGCCTGCTACGCTAATTAAAAATGGCGAGTCCTTGTTGCCGCCTTCGAAAACCGTTGAGTTCCGGGAAGAAGAAGTCTGGAACGACGGCTTGTTAGAAGCGCGGGTAGCAGCTAAAGAATCGATCTCGCTCGACGATGCCAAGCAACAGGTCGCACAACTAACAACCGAAATACAAACAGCCTTGGACGAAGGAAAACACATTGAATTTCCCGACTTTGGAACCTTGCTTATTACCACCGACGGAGACTACCTCTTTGAAAAGGACGACGATTTAAACTTATTGCCCGAAGCATTCGATTTGGACGAATTGAGCATTAAACCGTTGCCGAAAACAGCCACCAGTCCGATTACGATACAGAACCCAGAACCGTTATCCGGTTCACCAATTATAAAACCCATTGTTTCAACCATAAATAAGGAGAAACCAGTTATGGACAATTCAAGAACAAATCGCTACATTATTATTACCGTAGCAATAATTTTATTAGTTGCAGCAGGATTTGCTGTGTACATGGTGTACGATCATTATCATTCGCAACCAGCGCCTGTTGTAGAGACAACGTTGGAGAATGAATATCCGCAAGCGCCTGTAGTAGAAGAATTGCAGCCGACGCCAGCGGTCTCTGCGCCGTCGATAGAAGAAAAGAAACCGGTACGGCATAGAGGCGCCCGTAAAAGGCAATATTATCATGTCATTTTGGGGGCATATTCCGACGAAGCAACAGCTGAAATGGCCATGAGAGAGCAAAAAAGCGCCGGCGTATGCGACAAGTGCGAAATTATTCGTTCGGGAGGGCAGTATAAAATCAGCGCATATCGCTACCGCTCAAGAAGCGAAGCTAAAGAAATGCTCAACGGATTTAAGCGTACTGATGTGGAATACCTGAATGCTTGGGTAGAACGCTTCTAACCGTACCGGCGAACAAGTTTAGTATTATCTTGTAAATACACGGTTGCGAGAGACGTGGTGGTGTACATCTCAACCACTGTTTTTTATTTTGTGTTGGTTGTAGCTTATTTGAATAGTCATTTATCTACGACCAGGGGATAATTCTACAGCTATAACCTGCGCAACTGTCCCCACTGGCGGCTGGATAATCTTTTTCATTTTCTATTGCTGGTTGCCCTGACGGGCCACTTTCAATTGTTCTCTGTCGACTGAAGCCGACGGCAATCATTCAGGGTACTCATGCCCATCGAACAAATCAAGGGTCAGACAATAATAAGATAATGAAGTCTCCCCTCATCTACATCAGTAACGTCGACGAGAGGAGCAAAAGATGCAACAAAAGAGAGAAGCGACTAATCAGGATTAAAACGACTCGCCTGCACACAGCGTTTTGCAGGGGAATTGTTATTTACAGTACTGGCGGCATATTCTCTGTAAAAAAGTAATATGCCACACTTAGAAACGAAAATCGCAGGAATTTTCCAAGCAGCATGAAGGCTGCCGTTTTTCGGAAGTTGATCTTATAAAAACCCAAAGCAATGGCAAATACATCACCAATGAGCGGGAGCCATACAAACAAGGCCAACCAACTACGATATTTATTCACCACGGCTTGTTGCTTTTCCAATCTCTTTAAACTGATACGAAACCATTTCTCAATATGTTTGATGTTGCCGACACGACCAATCCCGTAGGTAATTAGACTGCCAATCCAATTACCCGATGTAGCGACAATCAGCGAAAGAAAAATATCGTAACCGAATGCGAGGAATGCAATATATACAACGTCAGCACTGAACGGAATAATCGTGGCCGCCAAGGTCGTAGCGAGAAACAATCCATAATAACTTAATTCTTGTATATTCTCCATGAATCAAGCAACACGACAAGATGTAGAATGCAAATCAGGAGCTTGGAGCTAACCCAAATACGTTTTTAGCAACCTGCTACGTGTGCTGTGACGTAAGCGACGTATGGCTTTTTCTTTGATTTGACGGACACGCTCGCGCGTCAGCTCAAACTTATCGCCGATCTCTTCGAGTGTCAATTCCGACGCGCCGCCGATACCGAAAAAACACTTTACAATTTCGCGTTCTCGTTCGGTTAGCGTTGAGAGAGCTCGTTCTATTTCCGTCGAGAGTGATTCGTTAATCAGCCCCCGGTCGGCATTGGGCGAATCGGTGTTTACAAGGACATCGAGTAAACTGTTGTCTTCCCCTTCTACAAAAGGTGCATCGACGGATACATGACGTCCCGACACACGTAGGGTATCCATAATTTTCTCTTTCGGAATTTCGAGCAAATCGGCCAATTCTTCGGGCGAAGGCAATCGTTCGTGCTCCTGCTCGAATTTTGCCAGCGCTTTATTGATCTTGTTGAGCGAGCCAACCTGATTGAGCGGCAAACGCACAATACGCGACTGTTCGGCCAACGCCTGCAAAATAGACTGACGAATCCACCATACGGCATATGAAATAAATTTGAACCCTCGCGTTTCGTCAAATTTTTCGGCAGCCTTAATCAAGCCCAAATTACCTTCATTGATCAAATCGGGTAGACTCAATCCCTGATTCTGATACTGTTTGGCAACCGATACTACAAAACGCAAATTAGCGCGGGTCAATTTTTCCAGCGCCTCCTGGTCGCCGCGCTTGATGCGCTGCGCCAACTCTACTTCATCTTCTACCGTAATCAATTCTTCGCGTCCTATTTCCTGCAAATACTTGTCGAGGGAAGCACTTTCGCGGTTTGTGATTGACTTGGTAATTTTAAGTTGTCTCATACTCACTCAACGTAAAAAAAGGGCACAAAGATACGAAAAAAAATTATATCTGTAAATTTATTATTCATAATCTTTATTTAATTCCAACACTATATTGAAATATCGTTGTTTACCATCCCGTTCCACAATAATTTCTATCTGCTGTCCCGGACGATAGCGGGTAATTTGCTCCTGTAATGCGGAGCCGTTGCTTATGGCAATGCTATTCACATGGGTAATGACGTCGCCTTCTTTGATGCCTGCTTTTCCGGCTACGCCATTGGGCGAAACATCAACTACCCATACGCCGTCGCGACTTTTTAAATGAAGTTTTTTGGCAATGGCGTCATTGACGTCCTGCATCACGATACCGAGCATCACACGTTGCACGGAACCGTATTGAATAATATCCTCCACTATTCTTTGTACAATCGATGTAGGTACGGCAAACGCATAACCGGCAAACGAGCCGGTCGGCGATGCAATAGCCGTATTGATACCTACCAGCTCGCCGCGCGTATTGACCAGCGCACCGCCGCTGTTACCGGGGTTTACTGCCGCATCGGTTTGAATAAACGATTCGATTTTATAACGATGGCCGTCGGGCGACATCATTTGCCGACCTTTAGCGCTGACAATACCGGCGGTTATCGTCGACTTGAAAATATAGGGATTCCCGATAGCCAATACCCATTCGCCCAGACGCAATGAGTCGGAATTTCCGAAAGGAATAAACGACAAACTATCGGCGTCGATTTTTAGCACCGCAATATCGGTAGCAGGGTCCGTACCTATCAGTCTGGCAGGGAATGTACGCTTGTCGTACAAAGTAACCTGAATTTCATTTGCTTTTTCAATGACATGATTGTTGGTTACAATGTATCCATCGGTTGTCAGTATTACGCCCGATCCGGAACCTACAGCCGGTTGTCGTTCATATTGTGGGCGGTACCCGAAAAAATATTCTAAGATCATCATGGAAGGATCTTGCCTGCGTTGATACACAGACCTGACATGAACAACAGCCGCGACCGAATTTTCAGCCGCATACGTAAAATCGGGCCATGCCGTTGCGTTAGGCAATACATTGCGAGTTGGAGAAGCTGGAGAGACCTGTTCCACATCCGGCGTTTCAGGCTGTTGCATATCCTTTGCCAAGGCATATTTTGCACACAATCCACCGGAAAGGCCACCCACTATGACCGCCAACAAAATAAAAGCTAAAGTGTGTTTCATAAGAGATTTATTATTCATTGATTAAATGTTATTTCTTAAAATCATTATTTTGTTTCTTTTGAATATGCTTTTACAAATTGGTTTAATTAATCTAACAAAATATATGAGTATATTTCATTTCCTCTCATAATTGTAATTTGTTTTGTTACCTTTGCAAAAATTATACCGGAATGCAAATATCGTTTTCGAAGTACCACGGAGCGGGGAATGATTTTATCATAATAGACAATCGTACAGGATTATTCTCGTCTTTGACAGCAAACACGATTGTCGGATTATGTCACCGCCATTTTGGCATAGGAGCCGATGGATTAATCTTGTTGGAAAACCCGGTCGGGCAGGAAGATTTTACCATGCGTTACTACAATGCCGACGGATACGAAGGCTCCATGTGTGGTAATGGCGGACGCTGTATCGCCGCTTTTGCCCACCGGACAATAACAGCCAAAAGAGAATACGTTTTTCGTGCTATTGATGGCATACATTCGGCGGAGATACTAACTACAAATGATAATAATTATCTTATTCGTTTACAAATGGCCGATGTAACCCAAGTGGAAAAGCGCGGCAATGATTATTTCCTGAATACCGGTTCGCCACATCTCGTCCGCTTTGTAAACGATATTGAGAACCTGAATTTTATTTCCGACGCCCGCGCACTCCGTTACGATCCGCAATGTACGGGCGACGACGGCGCCAATATCAATTTTGTACAACAAATGTCGCAGGGATGGTTAGTCCGTACGTACGAACGGGGCGTAGAAGATGAAACGCTTGCTTGTGGAACAGGTAATGTGGCTACAGCGATTGCTATACAGTACGCTCAGCAATCGTTGGTCGACGGGCAGACCTGCCATGTCGAACTGCAAGCCCGCGGCGGTCGGCTGAAAGTTGATTTTGCATACCGCAACGGCATTATTACAGATGTATTTCTTTGCGGCGAAGCTTGTTTCGTTTTTGATGGAAACGCCTTTCCCATTTCGACACTTCCAGCGGAAGGGATGGGCGACAGGCAAAGATTTTTCATGCTTAATGCAAAAGAATAAATCAAACAGAACAAAAACAGGATCAGGTTGCTTTAGTGTTCAAGACCGTCAATTCAATGCATTTTTTTATTCGTTTCCTTTGGATTAGTAGTGGGGTGTTAGCGGTAGCGCTTGGCGTGTTGGGCATGTTTTTGCCGGTATTGCCGACTGTACCGTTTTTGCTGTTAGCTACTTTCTGTTTTGCTAAAAGCGCCCCGAAGTGGAGGTATAAACTGCTCTATCATCCTTTTATAGGGAAGCCGCTACGCGACTGGCTACAATATAAAGGTATCCGAAAAAGAGAAAAAATCTTTTCCGTAGCATTCCTTTGGATTAGTATTTTAATTTCTGCTTATTTTGTTGATTTGCTTTGGGTACGATTGCTATTATTAGTGGTCGCGGTGGCAGTAACCATCCATATTTTATCATTTAAGACAATAACGGATGAAGGTGGGGAATAGTTGTTTTGGGTATTGAATTGAATAAAGTAAAGAACCATGCCGAAACGTGGACGCTTAACGCTGACTCGTGGCGCTTGAAATTATCGAAGGCTCAAGCACAATACAGAATATAGCGTTTTTCTATGTATGACGCTCTATTGTTTTTTCACCATTTCATTATTGGTTTTAATGTTGTGAACGTATAAAAAACGAAAACTGCCTGAAGATTTTGAAATAACCGCAAAGAACACTTAATGAAGAAGCAAAGGACACAAAGATAAAGTTAAATTAGAAGAGGAAGCTTTTTACCCGTTTACTCTTAGAGGAGAGAGGGTATTAATCCCTTGCGAACTTTGCAGTTATTTATTTTTTCAGGCAGTTCTCGTTTAAAAATAGGTTTTATATGTTTTTTTCTGATTGGTTATAATTAAGTTAGTTATTTCATTTGGGGGCAGTACGAGCGGCTTACCTATTTCGGGATACAAAAGAAAAGCCGGCTCATTTGTCATACCGCTCAACTGTTCTTTCGTTTCGTTATGGCAACCAACAAGGAAAGTAACCGTTACCGTACAAAGCATGGCTGAGCAAATAACAACATCTAAAAATTTAACTATTCCTTTTTTTGAACCCATAAAAATTAAAATTTACTGTTTCTAATAAGATGCAAAATAACCTCAAAACGTTGCATGGCGAGTAAAAATTTACAAATTCAAAAAAAGGAATAAGCCCCAATGCCCATTCGCGTTCATTCATCAAAATCAGCCGGTATTCCTTTTTTCGTTTGCGCACGATGGACGCCTCCGTATGGGCGCCGGATGCGTCAAGCAGGAAGTATCGCTCTTTTTAAATCCGCCAGTGCGATAGCCGTTACCGCTTCGACGACCACAGGCAAGCGAAGGGCAAAGCAGACGTCGTGGCGGCCGGCGATGACAAGGTCGGTCATTTGGCCGGTGGTTATATTGAGGGTTTGCTGCGGTTGGGCAATGCTGGCCGGCGGCTTGACTGCTACACGGAAAACAAGGTCGTTGCCGTTGGTGATACCACCATTGACGCCGCCGGCGTTGTTTGTGGCGGTTGTTCCATCGGTGGCGACGAAGCGATCGTTGCGGGCCGATCCAAGACGTTGCGAGGCGGCGAAGCCGTCGCCAAATTCAATGCCGTTGACGCCAGGGATGGCAAATATCAGCCGACTGATCTGCGATTCGACCGAATGAAAGAACGGCTCGCCCCAGCCGACCGGCATTTGTTGCGCCGTGCAGCGAATAATGCCTCCAATGGAATCGTCCGCCGCGATAGCCCTGTCGATGGCTTCGGCTATTGTTTGTTGGCCGCCGGCCTCTTCCAACTGCGCTTGAATAACGACGGGCGCCAGTATTTTTTTTGCAATAACTCCGGCCGCGACCAGCAATACCGTCAGCCGTCCCGACAGGTGCCCTCCGCCCCGCAGGTCGTTGAAGCCTTTCCATTTTTTGGTAGCGGTAAAATCGGCATGTCCCGGACGGGGAATGTCGCGGAATGCGGCATAGTCAGCCGCACAGGTATCGTGGTTTTCAAACAGGATGGCTATCGGTGCGCCGGTTGTATGGCCGTTATAGAGGCCGCTTGCCAAGCAGGGAACGTCGGTTTCGGTACGGGCGGTGGCGCCGCGGTTGCCGCTTTGCCGGCGTTGCAGATCGTGCATAAAGTCGTCTGGAAGAAGCGGCAGTCCGGGCGGGCAGCCATCGACGATTACGCCCATTTGCGCCCCGTGCGATTCGCCAAAGAGGCTTATTCTAAAATAATGTCCAAAATAATTCATGATACGGGATTGAATAAAAAGGTACGGCTGTCGTTTTTCTTTTTGCCGGCCACAAGAGCCAAGTCGCGAGTAAAAGCCGGATATGATTTGCGGATGCAGCGCATATTGCCGACGTAAACCGGCGTCGGGGCGAACAGTCCGGCGCAGGCGGCGGCCATGGCAATCCGGTGGTCGTGGAACGAGGACAGGCGTCCGCCGCGCTGCACTTTGCCCTCCACGGTGAGGCAGTTGCGCCCGGGCGTTACAGACACTCCCAATCGCCCGAGTGTTTCGCGCAGGGCTTCGACGCGGTTGCTTTCCTTATGCAGCAGGCGGTCGGCGCCCTCAAGGACGGAGCGTCCATCGCAAAAGGCGGCCAGCACTGCCAGCGGGGGGAACAGGTCGGGGCAGTCGGTAGCGTCGAAGCGGAAGGCTTTCAGGGCGCGACGACGGACAATCAGTGCGGCGCCGTCCCATTGCAGTTCCGCGCCGGCCAGCCGGAGCGCTTCGATGATGGCTTTATCGGCCTGCCGGCTGTCGGCGTGCAGGCCGTCGATCGTAACGCTTCCTCCGATAGCGCCGACAACGAGCCAATAGGCGGCGCTGCTCCAGTCGCCTTCGATGGAGTAGGTTTGCGGCGTATAGCGTTGGCCTCCGGGAATGAAGAAGCGGTCCTCGTTTTCATGCACAATGCGAATGCCGAAGGCCTGCATCACCTCTATTGTCATCGCGGCATAGGGGCGGCTGACTAATCTGCGTACGGTCAGTTCCGAATTGCCGTTCAACAATGGCAGCGCCATTAACATTCCCGACAGGGTTTGCGAACTGCCGGAAGCGTCCAATACGGCCGTGCCGGGCGACAATAATCCGGTGGTTTGCAGCGGCAGTCGGCCGTGCCGGAGCGAGGCATCGACTCCGAAGGCTGCCAGCGCGTCGGCCAGCCCGTCCATCGGGCGTTTACGCAACGTGCCGCTACCGGTGATTTTGACCGATGGATAAAAGACGGTCGCCAGCGGCGCAAACAGGCGTGCGCATAAAGCCGATTCGCGGCAATGCAGCGCGAGCGCCGTCGTCGTAGGGGCGGCCGCGGGGATTATATGCCATGCCTGTTCCCTTTCGAGTACCGTCGCGCCCCATTTTTTTGCCATCGCCACTGCCACCCGCGCGTCGTCGCTATAGGAAGGGGCGACGATACGGCTTTCGCCCTGCGACAGAAGCGCGGCCGCCACGGCGCGTTGCGTCAGGCTTTTCGAGGGCGGCGCCGTGAGGCGGGCGTGTATGGCGGTCTGTTTAGTCATGCTTGATTTTCGCTTTTCGATGGCCGGCTATTCATTCATTACGTTCCATTGCCGGCTGATCGATTCCTGATGGATGAGTTCAAAGAGTTCTTCGATAAACCCGGCTGTGAAGCCGGCCGCTTCGCCTTTCTTCAAGGCTTTTTGCCGCATTTCGTCCCGGCGATGCGGCTGGAGGATGGCGACTTTAGACTGTTTCTTTTGCCGTCCGATAGCCTCCGACACCTTCATTCGCTGTGCGAGCATATCAATCAGTTGTTCGTCGAGACCATCCATTTCCATCCGCAACTGCCGCAAGGCGTCGATAAAGCCGGCGTCGGTCGAGGTATGCTTTCGCCGGACGACGCCGGCCAGCAGCACGGCCAGTTCCTTCGGCGTAATTTGCTGTGCCGCATCGCTCCATGCTTCATCGGGGCAGACGTGTGTTTCAATCATCCATCCGTCGTAGCGGAGGTCGGCCGCCTGCTGTAGGAGTTCGGGCAGGTATTTGCGCTGGCCGCCTATATGACTTGGGTCGCAGAGGAGGGGGACGTCGGGCAGGCGCCGCATCAGCGAGAGGGGAATTTGCCAGAGAGGCTGGTTACGAAAAGCGGTTTGCCGGTAGCTCGAAAACCCGCGGTGCACGGCCGCCACCTTCGCTACGCCGGCATTCAGCAGTCGTTCGATGGCGCCCGTCCAGAGTTCCAGATCGGGCGCTACGGGGTTTTTGACCAGCACCGACGCCCCTGCGCCC
>JAIRMW010000047.1 GCA_031258415.1 Prevotellaceae bacterium | reverse complement strand
GCCGTGGCGACGCCGCTCGGCGCGGGTACGGTCGTTCCTGCTTCGCTCAACGGACGCGGATTCTACCTCGACGGGCATACGGGCGCCGTCCCGTTCAGTTCGACGGTTACCGTAACGCTGAGCAGCGACCTCAACGGCGCGAAGTTCAATTGGTGCGCCTACGCGACCGACTACCCGCCCAACGCCACGATCGGCGCCGGCGAGAAAAAGGTATATATCTACAACAACCCGCGAAGCGGCGGCACAGGCACCAGCGGCTGCGACCGAAGCATCGCCGTGGGCAAGGGCTGGACGGTGAATGATACAGCCATCGCAAATGAGCGCGAATAAATGAAACCGATGCGTGCAGGGCGTCCCACCAACGCTGGTGTGAGTGTCCCACCAACCCGATGCACCCGGCGGGTTGCGATGTTTCGTATAACGTGATCTTTAGCGTAATTTACGCAGGTCGTCCAAAGGGGCATGCCGAAGGGTGATTAGTGTTCCCATTTTTTCCTGCGGGCGTCTATGTTAAAAGCCAATGAATACAACAGGGAGGGAACCGAATGACCATTTTGGGTTAATTTACTACCTTTGCATTCAAACTAAACACATGCGATTATGTTAATTATAGGAATAGCAGGCGGCACCGGGTCAGGCAAAACGACGGTGGTGTCTAAAATCATGTCTCTGTTTGCCAGCGGCGAGGTGGTGCTTATCCCACAGGATTCGTATTATAAGGACAGCAGCCATCTCCCGCTGGAAGAGCGACAGGAACTGAATTTCGACCATCCCGATTCGATTGATTTCAAACTGCTGGTTCACCAGTTGAAGGAACTGAAAGCGGGCCGCCCCGTCCAGCAGCCGGTGTACTCCTACCTGACGTGTACGCGCAGCCGGGAGACGGTGCTTATTGAACCTTGCCATGTCATTATAGTAGAAGGTATCCTGATCCTTGCCGACATGGAACTGCGGAGACAATTAGATATAAAAATCTTCGTCGACGCCGACGCCGACGACCGTCTCGGGCGGGTGATCTTTCGCGACCTGAAGGAGCGCGGACGATCGATAGAAAAGGTGCTGGAACGCTACGAAAAAACCGTCAAGCCGATGCACCTCCAGTTTATCGAGCCGACAAAACGCTATGCCGACGTCATTATCCCGCAGGGCGGGCACAATCAGGTAGCGATTAATATGGTCTGCCATACCATTCAGCGGGTGTTGCATGCCACCCCGGAGCGCACCCTCCGCACCGTTTAACCCCCAACGCCATGCACTCACATAAACCAACCGCCCCGCCTTCCGTCCGCCCGAAACGCGCTCCCGCCACGCCGGCCACGTCGGCAAACAGCCCGAAGCGCGTATTTCTCTACATCGGATTAACGTTGCTGCTCGCCGCGTTTATAGCCCAGTGGGGGGGCGCCCCGTCCGGCTGCTTTGGCCTGCTGCTCGGCGTAGCCATCGCGTTTAAAACGCTTTTCCTTATCACTGTTTTCCGCGCCAGAGGATTTCGTCTAAGCCTGTGGCTGTGTTTTATCCTCGCCGGCGTAGCCCTGATGCTCGCAGCCCGCCTTTTTAAAACGCTCATTCCGTCGCCGTCGCTGTACGCCGTCCTGTTCTACGGGGCTATTGCCCTCAAATGCGCCGGCCTCCTGTTAGCGCTTCGAAGGCATGCGCGAAAGAATCCCGCCCTCGAGCGATAAAAAAAACATATCTTTGTGGCCTCAAATTAAGTTATCGGGAAATGAAAAAATGCGTTCTTTTATTGATCTTCCTACTTCCCGCAGGGAGCTATGCGCAGTCGGCCGGCGAAGCGAAGGTGGCCGACTATGTCGCGGAATGGCCGCACGATTCGCTGTTGCGTGCCGCCAGCATAAGCCTGCTGGTGATGGACGTAGAAACGAAACGAGTGATCGCATCGCTCAATCCGCAGACGGCGCTGCTGCCGGCGTCGACGCTCAAGCTGGTTTCTACCGGCTTGTCGCTGCTGGCGCTGGGGCCTGACTACCGGTTTCGCACGGCGCTGTACTGCGACGGGACGGTCGGGCGCGATTCCGTATTGCAGGGGCATTTGTATGTCGTAGGCGGCGGCGACCCGACCTTCGGCTCCCGCGAGGCCGCCGCTACGCCCGTCGACAGCGTCTTTGCCCGGTGGACGCGCGTGCTGAAAGCCGGCGGCGTCAACCGGATAGCCGGCCAGATTATCGCCGACGAGTCGTTCTTTGCCTGCGAGGAAACGCCCGAAACGTGGACATGGGGCAATATGGGCAACTATTTCGGCACAAGCCCGTCGGGTCTTTCCTTTTTTGAAAATGCGTACGAAGCAACGCTCGCTTCCGGCGCGAACGAAGGCGACAGCACCATCGTTCGCGCCGTCTATCCGCACATCCCCGACGCCCGGTTTATCAACCGGGTAAAAACGGGCAAGCCCCGTTCCGGCGATCAGACCGTGATCTTCAACTCGCCCTATTCGACGCACCAGATGCTGACCGGTTCCATCCCGCCGCGACAGACGGACTTTGTGATCAAAGGCTCCAACAAAACGCCCGCCCTGTCGTGCCTCTGGCATTTCAACGACTATCTGAACCGTCATGGAATAGCCACCACCCACTCGTTCGACGTACGGACGACGCCTGCCTACACAAAAAGCCCGCGCCGGCTGCTGGCCGTCCACCATTCGCCGACGCTGAGCGAAATAGCCGCCGTAACCAATAAAAAAAGCCATAACCTGTATGCGGAAACCTTGTTGAAGACCATCGGCGTGAGCCGTAAACAGAGCAGTCTGTACGATTCGTCGTTCGTGGCCGTCGGGCAACTGCTCGACTCGTTACAGGTGCCTGCGCATTCCATTCAGCTCTGCGACGGTAGCGGGCTTTCGCGCCAGAACTATATGACGGCGCAATTTCTGTGCGATTTCCTGCGGGCGATGTATTTTTCGCCGGCGTATGTCGACTATCGCGCCACGTTAGCTACGCCGGGCGAGAAAGGGAGCACTTTTGAAAGGCTGCTGCCGGCGGCGCCGACCGCTCGCCGGCTACATGCCAAAAGCGGCAGCATGAGCGGCGTGCGTGCGTATGCCGGGTATTCGGAAAATCCGGGCGGCGTCCTTGTTTTTGCCGTTATCATCAATAATTTTAACTATAAAATAGCCGTGCTGCAACCGAAGGTAGAACGCTTGCTGCAATTAATCACGGAAATCGAGTGAGGCGTTCTCGCCATACGAACCTATACATAAAAAAATCCGGCTGCCGTGAGCCGGATTTTTTTATGGTTCATTACGCAGGACGCCTGTTAGAAGGGCAGATCGTCTTCCTGCGATTGGGTCGTATTAAACGGGTCTTCGCCGGCTGTGACGCCGGCTGTGGCGGGGGCTGCCGGGGCTGCGGGAGCGCTGGCCGCAGGCGGAGGAGTCGCTACGCCGACGGCTTCCACTTCCATTCGCCACGGGCGGATGCTGGTATACCATTTGCCGTTATATTCGCGCGACTGTATATCGACGCCCACTTTTAATATATCGCCAATGTTGAAGCGCGCAGCCTCGTTGACCTGTTCATTCCACAACGATAGACATACCTGACGGGGAAACTGTCCCGGGACTTCGATAATAATCTCTTGTCTGCTCCATGAGCCGCGGTCGCTCTGGCCGCTTTGGACGTCTAACTTTTTAATTAATTTGCCGCTTATTTCGAGTGCCATAGTCGTATATTATTAGTTGGATTCTATACTTTGTTCTTCCGGATTGTCTTCCGGCTCCGGTTGTCCGGGGAAGACTTTCAACAGCTCAACTTCAAAAATCAACGTCGCTCCCGGTTCGATGATCGAGCCGTAGGGCGCCTGCGCTCCGTAAGCCAGTTCGCTTGGAATATAGAGGATGGCTTTGGTTCCTTCGCCGAATTGTTGGAATCCTTCCGTCCAGCCTTTAATCACTCTGTTGAGCGGAAATTTGGCCGGCTGTCCGTATTTATATGACGAGTCAAATTCGCGTTCGTCGAGCAACGTGCCTTTATAATGCACTTCTACCGTATCCGTCGCTGCCGGTTTGAGGCCTGTCCCTTCGGCGATGATTTTATATTGCAGTCCGCTTGGTAAGGTAACTACGCCTTCGGCTTTTTTATTTTTCTTCAGAAAATCGTCTTCGGCTTTTTTATTTTTGTCCGTTACTTTAGCGGTTTCAAATTCCTGCTGTTTTCTTATCAGTCGCTGGATGATTGCCCGCGATTCCATGTGGTCGAACCGAAGGTCGCTGTCGGCCAGTACGGCTTTCATGGCTTGTATAAGCGTCTGGCGGTTGATAATGGCTAACGGAGAGCCTTCCTTGAAGTTCTCGGCCAGATTGACGCCAAGGGCATAGCTCAACGAGTCTTTCTGCGCCGGCGTAATGGTGGCAAGAACGCTGTCGATGGCTTCTTGTTCTCCGAAACGTTGCATGTTCATGAAGAAATTTCGGATGCAGCCAATCGCTGTTTCATTGTTAAAGCGCAGCGAGTCGTTGTTCAGGGCGCTTTGCAGGGCGTTCTCCAGCATATCGATGGATACGAACGTGAGGTTGGAGCTTTTCAGATTGTTTCCGAAATCAACGCCAATCGCATAGCTGAGCGAATCGACTTCTGCTTTGGTCAATTCAAAATGGCTTTTTTGAGCACAACTTTCGGCGGTTATAGCCAATAACACCGAAGCAAACAAGAGCATTTTTACTGTTTTCATTTTTTTCTTTTTTAAAGTTTATATTTTTAGTTACTGTTTTTCTTTTTCGTCGTTGCGGTTGGCGAGGCAGGTATAGCAACAAAGTTTATACAGCAGGCGTGCGGCGACGTTGGCGTCGTTGGCGTTGTCGGCTGTTTCGCACAGGTCGAAGCCAATAATTCGCCGTCCTGAGCAGGCCACCTGTTTCAGCAGGTATACGGCTTGGGGGTAGCTTATGCCGCCGGGTACCGGCGTGCCTGTATTGGGGCAACAATCGAGCGTCAGCCCGTCGACGTCAACGCTGATGTAGACGCGGGAGGGCAATGTCTGTACGATTTCGGAGGTATGCGCCGCCCATGTTTTACCGTTGAATGCCGCTTCCTGCCACCGGCTGTCGGAGAATGTCGTAATTCGGCTGTCGCGGCGTATTAGGAGGGATTCGTCGTGGCAATAGTCGCGCACGGCGACCTGCGTGAGGCGTTGTACGCCGGGTAGCCGGAGGGCGTTGTACATAATCGATGCGTGCGAGTAGGTAAATCCTTCGTAGGCTTGGCGCAAGTCGGCATGAGCGTCGATATGCAGGACGCCAAACGACTTGTAGTGTTCGCCCAATGCCCGCAGTAATCCTAACGGGACGCTGTGTTCGCCGCCGACCACTGCCGGAATCCGTTGCGCGGCTAATTGTTTTTTCGCTTCATTATATATATAGTGGTTCATGGCTTCGCAGGCGGCATTGACTTTTGCCGTTTTATCCGCCAGTTTAGTCGATGCGATGCCTTGCGTCAGGGCTGCTCTGATTTTTCCGGCGACGGCACGGTATTTTCTATTTTCTTCTTCCAGCGCGGCGTTGAACGGCACGGTACCTATTTTGAGCGTCCATGCGTCGGCCACGTCTTCGTCAAACAGGTCGACCTGCGCGGAGGCGTCGATGATGGCCTGCGGGGCGCCGGCCGTTCCCGGACGGAACGAGGCGGTGGTATCCCACGGAGCCGAGATCAGCGCCAGCGTGGCGTCGTCGAGCGAGTACGGAAGGGCAAAATAATTGCCGTTGGGGTGTCCTATATCATTTGGATTAAACATGTCATCTTTGATATTCGAGGATGCAAATGTACGACTTTTTTTCATATTTTCAAGCGTAGCGGAACGCGCGCGCGATTTTTTTTCCGACAGGGCGGTTTGTCGTATTTCGTAAGGGACGGCGGCGGCGGGCGACAGGTCGGGGGTCAAAACAGCGTCGGATGGTCTTCTTCATTTTTGCGAAGGATGGCGGAGATGATGGTCTCCCGGAAGAATTTCGACCGGTTGGTGATTTTATATTTTTTACAAAAACCGGCGATGGCGGCCATTTCAGCGTCGTTAAACAGTAAGGCCTGACGATGCGTACGCGGCGCCGTTCGCTGTTTGTGTCCTGTTTGTCTGCCTCCCGAGTGTCGTTTCATGTATTTTATTTTAATGCGAGGCGTCCCTTTTTGGATTGACCGGCGGGTCGGTCAGGCGAGAGGCCTGTGGCGCCGTCAATCCGCCGGAGGGTTCCCCGTCGGCTTTTTATAAAAAAAACCGGTGTGTGTATAAGCCGGATTCTGTCGCGTTCTATCATTTATCTAATGCGGCCTACCCCCCGGCATCGGACGAGCCGTCCTACTAAACGCCGGTATACATGGCCTTGCAACCCGCGGGGGCATACGGCTTGCAGCATCGCTGCCGCAACCGGTGAGCTCTTACCTCGCCTTTTCACCCTTGTCGTGCCTACCTTCGACGGTTGTTTTCTGTTATGCCTGCCCTACCCTTACGGCTACCTGTGCTTTCCACAGCGCGGCGCCCTGTGTTGTCCGGACTTTCCTCCCCGGTCTTGCGGCCGGAGCGATAGAATCACACACCGATTTCGGCTGCAAAGATAGTATTTAAGTTTGAATTTTGTTTTAGTAGTTAGAGTAGTTAATGCAGTTAATGGAGTTAATGGAGTTAGAGTAGTTAGAGTAGTTAGAGTAGTTAATGGAGTTAAAATAATCTCCCTTGATCGCTTCGCTGTATGGGAAGTTATACCTGTTTACTCCTCCGGTCGGGTCGCGCGGACGCGAAAAATAACTTTTCGAAAGGAAAACTAATTTTTGCACCGGCGAAAGGGAACTTTCCGAAAGGGAAATCGAAATTCTATGCTGTAAATCGGAACTTTCCGAAAGGAAAGTCGATTTTTGCAAGTGTAAATTGAAACTTTCCGAAAGTAAAATAGGTTTTTACATTTGCAATATCCTACTTTTCGAACGAAAAGTAGGTTTTTACATTTGCAAGATCCTACTTTTCGAACGAAAAGTAGGTTTTTGCACTTGCAAGATCTTATTTTTCGGACGAAAAGTAGAAATTCGCACTTGTTGGAATCGATATTCGGAAAAAAAGTTGGGTTTTCGCCATGACGAATAGTTATTTTTTATTTATAACATTCCTTTTTGCCATGATGAAAAGCCGGTCGTCGTTTTCGGCGGGGGCGTCGGCGGGGGGCGAGGCGGGACGGGCGGGGTGGGGGGGCGACGCGCCCCGAACAGACGTCGATTTTCCAACGTGATAAATTTCCCGTACATTTGCAGTTGCAATTTTTGTATGAACAGGATCCTCTCATATAGCCTTATTTTCCTTGCGGCGTCGGGGGCGGCGGCGGCGGCGCAGGAGCGCGAGTTGCCGAATGTGGCGGCGGCGATTTTGCCGGCCGATTTGCAGGCGCATATCCGCGTGCTGGCGTCCGACAGTATGCAGGGACGCCGGAGCGGGACGGAGGCGGCGCTGAAAGCAGCCGATTATATCGCCGGGCAGTTTGCACACAGCGCGCTGCAAAGACCGTACGACAGTTCCTACTATCAGGCCTTTGTAACGCCGAAGGCGGCAGGCGTCAATGTCGTCGGGCTGATCGAGGGCGACGGACGCAAAGACGAGGCGCTGGTCGTTTCGGCGCACTACGACCATGTGGGAATGCTGGATGATCGGATTTATCCCGGCGCCGACGATAATGCGTCGGGCGTGGCGGCGATGCTCGAGGTGGCGGAGGCATTTGCAGACATGCTGAAAAACAATTATCGCCCGCAGCGGTCGGTGGTGTTCGTCGCCTTCGACGCCAAAGAGAACGAGCTGTCCGGCTCGGCGTGGTACGTCCGCAATCCCCTGTTTCCGATGACGAAAACATTCGCCAATCTGAATATCGACGCGGTCGGGCGGGTGGAAGGCTCGCCTAACGGGATGGCCGGCTATCTGCTGCTGGTGGGCGCCGGCCGTATCAGCCCCGACCTGCTGTTTATTTCGGACAGCCTCAACCGCCTGCGACAGCTGTATCTCCATTTGGACGATACGTTTTACGGAAGCGACGTGTTTACGGATGTGTTCTACACGTTCTCCGACCAGTATCATTTCGGGCAGCGGGGCGTGCCGGCGATCTATTATACCGACGGGCTGCACGACGATCTCTACCGGCCTTCGGATACGGAGGACGCTATTCATTACGACGTGCTCAAAAAGCGCACGCAATTGATTTTCTATACCGCATGGGAATTGGCCAACCGGCCGTCATTAACGAAAAAATAACGATAATCGCACGATTAGTATGACACTTAAAGAAGCTACCGAACAGGCCGCGCGCCTGCGCCGGATTATCGAGGAGCATAACCGGCATTATTATATGGAAAATAAACCGACTATCAGCGATTTTGAATACGATTTGCTGGTCGGGCAGCTGGCCGGCATCGAGCGGCTGTTCCCCGCGCTGGCCGTCGCCACGTCGCCTACGCAGCGGGTGGGTAGCGACCGCACGCGGGAATTTGCTCAGGTGGCGCATAAATACGCGATGCTCTCGCTGAGCAACACCTATTCGATCGACGAGGTACGCGATTTCGACGGCCGCGTGCGCAAAATGCTGCCCGACGCGCCGGAGTATGTCTGCGAACTGAAGTTCGACGGGACGGCGATCGGGCTCACCTACGTACATGGGTTCCTCCGGCAGGCCGTTACGCGCGGCGACGGCGAGCGCGGCGACGAGGTTACCGACAACATCCGTACGATCGGAAGCATCCCCCGCGAGTTGCCGCCCGGCGACTGGCCCGACGAGTTTGAAATACGCGGCGAGGTCGTCATGCCCTTCCGTGCGTTTGAACAGCTGAACGACGAACGCCGCGCCGCCGGCGAGTTTCTGTTTGCCAACCCGCGCAACGCCGCCGCCGGTTCGCTCAAACTGCTCGACAGCCGGATAGCCGCCCGCCGGGGATTGGATTGTATCTTCTACTATATTCCCGGCGACCGCCTGCCCTTCGAGACGCATTTCGACGGGCTGAAAAAAGCCGCCGAATGGGGGTTTCGCGTGTCGGAACAGGCGACGAAATGCCGTACGGTCGAGGAGATTGTCGCGTTCATCGACTATTGGGCCGACGCGCGTAAAACCTTGCCCTATGCCACCGACGGCGTGGTGATCAAGGTCAATGCGCTGGCGCAGCAACGGCAGCTGGGGCTTACCGCCAAATCGCCCCGCTGGGCAACGGCCTTCAAGTTTAAAGCCGAACAGGCGACTACGACCTTGCTATCGGTCGATTTTCAAGTAGGCCGTACGGGCGCCGTTACGCCGGTGGCCAACCTGCAGCCCGTGCTGCTTGCCGGTACGACCGTCAGGCGCGCGTCGCTGCACAACGCCGATCAGATCGCGCTGCTCAACATTCGGCTGCACGATCGGGTGATCGTAGAAAAAGGCGGCGAGATTATCCCGAAGGTCGTAGGCGTCGACCTGTCGCAACGTCCGGCCGACAGCCTCCCGTTTCAGTTCATCACCCATTGCCCCGAATGCGGGACGCCGCTGGTTCGCGACGGGGGCGAAGCCAAACATTACTGCCCTAACGATACGCATTGCCCGCCGCAAATACTCGGGAAAATCCTGCATTTCGCCAGCCGGAAAGCCATGAACATCGTCGCCGGCGAAGCCACCATCGAACGCCTGTACAGGGAAGGATTGGTAAAAGACGCCGCCGACCTCTACAGTCTTAAAAAAGACGACCTGCTCCGGTTCGATAATTGGGGCGAAAAGTCGACGGACAACCTGCTCCGCAGTATCGCCGGCTCCCTGCAAACGCCCTTCCCGAAAACACTCTACGCATTAGGCATTCGCTACGTGGGCGAAACCATCGCTAAAAAACTCGCCGACGCGATGCCGTCGATCGACGCCATCGCGCAGGCTTCGATCGACGACCTGCTGACGATCGACGAAATAGGCGAACGCATTGCTCAAAGCATCATCCGCTATTTCGCCGACGAAAGCAACCGCCGCCTTATCGTCCGCCTGCGTCAGGCAGGCGTGCAATGGGAGAAAAGCGCGACCCCATCGTCCGGCTCCAATCGCTTGGCCGGAACGGTCTTTGTGATTACCGGCACGCTCAGCCGCCCGCGCGAAGATTTTAAAACCCTCATCGAACAGCATGGCGGCCGCACCGCCGGCGACGTCGGCGCTAAAACAACCCACCTGCTGGCCGGACCGAACGCCGGCTCGAAATGGGCGCGCGCCCAAAAAGCCGGCATGGAAATTCTCGATGAAGAAGCATTCTACCATCTTATTCATACAAATTCTTTTTAAATAGTACCATCATGCAAATCCCCATCACCGGAAAAATAAGCTGGACGGGCGTAAACGACCGCCGCAAAACCCTGTTTGAAAACATCTGGCCATTGCCTCACGGCGTAACCTATAACGCCTATATTATCGACGATGAAAAAACCGCCCTGATCGATACCGTCGATACCACCGCCGCCGCCGACTTCCTCGGTCGCATCGACGCACAGCTACAGGGACGCCCCCTGCAATACCTCGTCATTAATCACATGGAGCCCGACCATTCGGGCATGATCGAAGCGCTCGTAAAACGCTATCCCGACCTTCGGATAGTCGGCAACAAACGCACCTTCAAAATCCTCGAAAGCTACTTCGGCGTTACGCAAAACCTGCTGGAAGTAACCGACGGCAGCCGCCTCGACCTTGGTCGGCACCAGCTGCAATTCCTGCTAACGCCCTGGGTGCACTGGCCCGAAACCATGATGACCTACGACGCCACCGAACAGTTGCTGTTCTCCGGCGACGCCTTCGGGTCATTCGGCGCCTTCAGCGGCGGACTGTTCGACGACGAAGTCCTCGTCGAACGCTACGAAAGCGAGACGCGCCGCTATTTCTCCAATATCGTCGGCCAATATGCGGGCATGGTGCAAAAAGCGCTGGCCAAACTGAAAGGCGTCCCGATACGCACGATCTGTCCCGCGCACGGCCTCGTATGGCGCAGCAACCCCTCCCGCATTGTCGATCAGTACGACCGCTGGAGCCGCTACGAACCGCAGCCGGGCGTAGTCGTCGCCTTCGCCTCGATGTACGGCAACGCCGAACAAATGGCCGACTATATCGCCCGCCGGATAGCGGAACACGGCGTCCGCGATATACAGGTGTTCGACGTATCCGCCACGCACCTCTCGTTTCTATTGAGTGAAATATGGAAATACCGGGGCGTCCTGCTGGGAAGCTGTACCTACAACAACCTTCTGCACCCCCTGATGGAACAACTATGCGCCAAACTGACGCACATTACTCCGAAAAACAAAGTGGCCGGCGCCTTCGGCACATTCAGCTGGAATGGCGGAGCGGTCAAACACCTCCGGCAAACGTTTGAGGCTCTCAACTGGCCACTCGTAGCCGAACCCGTAGAAATACACGGACGCCCTTCGCCCGAAAAACTGTCCGCCTGCGACGCATTGGCCGAAGCCTGCGCGAAAGCGATCATGTGATCTCTTACGGCTCCTTTGTAGTATACGGCGACGGCGCGCCGAACCCCGCGACGCTATGCGTTCGTTATTCATTCTCACAGCAGGGGGCTTCCGAGGCGTGCCAGCGACTCCTTTGTTTTCGATACCCAGCTCCGTTTGTTCCACCAGCGCAGGCGCACCAGACGGCTAAAACCGACGTCTTCCAAAAATTGGGTTTCTAATTTTTGCGTGATTTTCTCGTCGTAAATCAGAGAAATGATTTCAAAATTGTGCTCAAAGCTGCGGATGTCCATGTTGGCCGACCCGACAGCCGCAAAGTTGCCGTCGACAGTCATCAGTTTGGAGTGGATAAATCCTTTCTGGAAGAGATAGATTTTTACGCCGGTTTCGAGCAGTTCCGACAGGTAGGAGAGCGTACTGAAGTAAACCATCTTCGAGTCGGAATGGGCGGGAATAATCAGCCGCACGTCGACGCCGCTCAACGAGGCGACTTTGATAGCCGAGAGGATGCTTTCGTTGGGCGTAAAATAAGGCGTGGTAATATAAATATGGTCTTTTGCCTGTGTGATGGCCGAGAAATAGGTTTGCATCACGCTAGCCCAGTCGCTGTCGGGGCCGGACGAGGCGATTTGCATCGGGCAAATATCCTCCACCTTGTTCTCCGGATAGTAGCGGAGACGTTGTCCTAACTGTTTTTTCGATACAAAATACCAGTCGAGCAGGAAAACCGTTTGCAGCGAGTGTACGGCTTCGCCTTCAATGCGCATGTGCGTATCGCGCCACGTGCCGAATTTACCGCCGGTCAGGTAGCGATCGGCGATATTGATACCGCCCAGAAAGCCGATACGCCCGTCGACCACCAAAATTTTCCGATGATTTCGATAATTGACTTTGGCGCTTAGCCAGAGGATATGCACTTCGGCAAACGGGTATATTTCTACCCCGTTGTCCTGCAACGAGCGGATGTATTTTTTCGGCAGGCTCCAACTGCCCACATCGTCATAAATAACGCGCACTTCTACGCCTTCGCGTGCTTTCTGTATCAGCAGGTCTTTAATTTCGTTGCCGATACTATCGTTTTCGATGATGTAGGATTCCAGATGAATATGGTCTGTCGCTTGCGCAATAGTCGCTTTCATGGCGGCAAACGTGTCTTTGCCGGTGGTATAGATTTCCACCTTGTTTTTATCGGTATATATGGCTTTGCTGTTATTGAGCAACAGGGTGATGATTTTTTTATGGCGCGCCACCGAATCCGTCATATTATCGTAGGCTTTGCGGAACAGGGCTACCTGCCGTTTGCTCAACTGGTCGATGACGACTTGGTCGTGTATTTCTTTCCGGTTAAAAATTTTCTCTTTCCGGTAATTGCGTCCCAGAAAGAGGTAGAGTATCAACCCGGCAAACGGGATGGCGATAAGCACCACGCACCATGAAATGGTTTTGATGGGATCTAATTTTTTGCCTACCATAAAAAAGATGATCACGACGGCGGCTACAAAATTGATCACGGTCAATAATTCGTACCAATAGGATTGTAAGATTTGCCAGAGAGTCATTATATGTAAAATTTAAAACAAAAATACAAAATTAATCTGTCTTTTCAAGCGGGGATTTTTATACCTTTGCAGCCAACAAAAAGCAGCCAACACGACGCAATGAAGTTAATTTTTATAGCCCATACGGAAACGCCGTCGCCGTCGCCGGTTTTTTACCTCAAGCCGGATACGGCCTTGTTGCGTAATCGACAACCGTTTTTTTATCCCGATTTTACGCGCGACGTCCGCGCCGAACTTTCGCTTGTGCTTCGCATAAGCCGGTTGGGGCGCAGCATCCCGCCGGCGTTTGCCGGTCGCTATTTCGACGCCGTCGGCCTTGGGCTGTCGCTGACGGCCTACGATCTCCTCCGGCGATGCGTCGGGGAGGGCCTGCCGCAGGATTGCGCCCGCGCGTTCGACTTCGCCGCCCCCATTGGCGCGGAGTTTATTCCCGTGGCCGAAATCGGCGACGTCGGGCAATGCCGTTTGGGGCTATCGCTCAACGGCCGTCCGCTGAACGCCGCCGCCCCTTTGCTCCCGTATTCCGTCGAAGAGCTGATTGCGCACGTCTCGCAGTTCCTGACCCTGCGCATGGGCGATTACCTTTTTATCAATACCTGCCTCGCCACCGCTACGCTGCATATCGGCGACGATCTCCGCGCATCGCTCAACGGGAGGGAAGGGCTGAGGATGCGGGTACGGTAGCCGGCGTCGGCGCGGCCGGCAAGTACGCAAAATTTAGTACATTTGTGCTCTCAAAACAAAATGCCGATGATTTTTGTCGATGTCCTGATCCCGCTGGCGCTGCCTAAATGCCTGACGTATTCCGTACCCGAAGAGTGGGCGTGGAAGGCGGCGGTCGGCATGCGCGTGCAGGCGCCGGTAGGCAAAAAGCTATATACCGGATTGATCCGCGCGGTGCACGACCGGGCGCCGGAAGGGTATACGGTGAAGCCGGTGGCGGCGCTGCCGGACGAGCGACCGGCGGTACACGAAAAGCAGATGCAATATTGGGAACAGCTTGCCGACTACTACCTGTGCAGCGCGGGCGAGGTGATGAAGGCCGCATTACCGGCCGGATTGCGCGCCTCGTTTGCGCCGCTGACCGAAACCCGCGTGCGTCTGCATCCCTCGATCACCTCCGAGGCGCAGTTGCTCGATCGCCTGCATACATTGAAACGGGCGCCGCAACAGGAGGCGGTGCTCGTTCACTATCTTTCGCTGGCCGGCGAGCTGGATTACGAGCATCCGCACGAAACCCCGAAAAAACAGCTGGCGCAGGACGTCTCGGCGGCGGCGCTGGCGGCCTGTATTAAAAAGAATTTGCTGGAACCGGTGATCCACGAAGTAGGCCGGCTCGATCTGTCGGCAGCGGCGACGAAAGAGCTCCCTTCGCTATCCGTCGCGCAGCAGCGGGCGTACGACGAAATCGAGGCGCTGTTGGCCGCCGGAAAGACGACATTACTGCACGGCGTAACGGCGTCGGGGAAAACGGAAATTTATATTCATTTGATAGCCGAACAACTGCGCCGGGGACGGCAGGCGCTCTATCTCCTGCCCGAGATTGCGCTGACGACGCAGCTCGTCGAACGGCTACAATGCGTATTTGGCGCGACGGTCGGCGTATACCATTCAAAATATAATGACAACGAACGGACGGAAATCTATCGCGCCGTGCCGTCGCCGTACCGGATTATTTTGGGCGTGCGGTCGTCGCTCTTTTTACCGTTCGATAACATAGGACTGATCATCGTCGACGAGGAGCACGAAACGAGCTATAAGCAATCCGACCCGGCGCCGCGCTACCATGCCCGCGATGCGGCCATCATGCTGGCGCAACGGCATGACGCCGCCGTACTGCTCGGCACCGCCACGCCGTCGATAGAGAGTTTTTACAACGCCCGCGCCGGCAAATACGGTCTGGTAACGCTGAGCGAACGCTACCACCGGGCGCCGCCGCCGAAGATGGAGGTGGTCGACATCCTGCATGCCCGTAAGAAAAAACGGACGGACGGCATTTTTTCGCAGCATCTACTGGAGGCTATAGGCCATGCGCTGGAGCAGGGCGAGCAGGTGATCCTTTTTCAAAACCGGCGCGGCTATGCGCCTTATCTGCAATGCACCGATTGCGGGCATATCCCCCATTGCCGGCAGTGCAGCGTGAGCC
Organism: Prevotellaceae bacterium; assembly: GCA_031258415.1. Lineage (GTDB taxonomy): Bacteria > Bacteroidota > Bacteroidia > Bacteroidales > UBA932 > JAIRKX01. Next base: position 3,248 of record JAIRMW010000047.1, on the reverse strand, counting down.
TGACCTACCACAAGCAGGGGCAGCGGCTGGCCTGTCATTACTGCGGCGCGTCGCAGCCGCTGGCGGTCGTATGCCCCGAATGCCGCAGCCCGAACATCCAGACCAAAGGCTTCGGTACGGAAAAGGCGGAAGACGCCTTGCAACTCCTATTTCCGCAGGCGCGGATAGCGCGGCTCGATCTGGACGCCGCCCGCACCAAAAAGGCCTATTCCCGGATACTCGGCGACTTCGCGCAGCGACATATCGACGTGCTGGTCGGCACACAGATGGTTACCAAAGGGCTCGATTTCGACAACGTCGGGCTGGTCGGCATTCTCGACGCCGATGCGCTGCTCAATTTCCCGGATTTCCGGGCGCACGAACGCAGTTTCCAACTGATGACCCAAGTCAGCGGACGCGCCGGACGCCAACAGCGGCAAGGCCGCGTGATTATCCAGACGGCGCAGTCGGGCAGTCCGATTATCCAGTTAGTACGGCGTTGCGATTACCATGCGCTGTTTGCCTTGCAACTGGCCGAGCGCCGCGAGTTTCATTTCCCGCCTTATTCGCGCCTTGTCAGCCTGACGTTGAAACATGCGTCGGCCGACGTGGTGCAGCAGGCCGCGCGGCAGCTTCAGGAATTGCTCCTACCGGAAATGGGCGCGCGTCTGACAGGCCCGTTCCTGCCGGCGACGCCGTATATTCAGGGGCGTCATCTTCGCTGTTTCTGGCTGCGGTTAGAACGCAACGCCCACGCCGCCGCGCTGAAAAAACAGGTAGCCCTGCAAATCGCCGCCGTCGGGAAGCTGAAAGGCCTTTCGGGGGTCGAGATCGTAGTCGACGTCGATCCGGTAGCCTGAGAGCGCCCGCCGCCATACGCCCCCCTGCCCGTCCCCGAAAACACCCCATTTCCCATTCGGGAATGGATATGACCCTTTCGGAAAACCCCATTTCCCATCCGGGAATGGATATGACCCTTTCGGAAAACCCCATTTCCCATTCGGAAACATTTCGCGCCGGCGCGGAAACATTTTGCGCCGGCGCGGAAACATTTTGCGCCGGCGCGGAAACATCTTGCGCCGGCGCGGAAACATTTCGCGCCGGCGCGGAAACATCTTGCGCCGGCGCACAAAGAAGCACCCCCTTTCATTTTTTATTATACATTAAATTAAACAAACAAAATCATGAGCGGACAACATTTTTTACCGAACAGCGACCCGGCATTCAAGGATTGGGTCGTCGCCTTTTTGGCAAACCTGCTGCTAATCTTAACCCGTATCGGATTCCCGACGGAGCTGTACGATTCGCTGCTGGCGCTTAGCAACGACTTTGCCGAGAAACTGCGCATTGCCACCGACCCGGCCACGCGCACCAAAGCGGCAGTGGCCGAAAAAAACCATGCGCGATCCTCGCTGACTGCCGCGCTGCGGCATGCCCTCCAGCAATGGATCAATCATAACCCGGCGGTTACCGAGGCCGACCGCGATAACCTCGGGCTGCCTATTTACAAAACGACGCACGACCCGTCGCCCGTGGCCACGACCATTCCGTGGGTGCAGGTGGTGATGACCGTCATTCGCTATTTGCGGTTCGACTTTGGCGGGTCGGAAACCTCGCGGGCCAAACCCGCCGGGCAGCACGGGATGGAGCTCGCCGGACTTATCGGCGGCGAGCGCCCCGCCAACGTGCACGCGCTGACGCTCTCCTACTTCGACACCCACACCCCGCTCTCCATCGCCTTCGAGGAAGAAGACCGCGGGAAAACGTTCTGGTTTGCCGTCCGCTGGGAAAATACCCGCGGCGAGAAAGGCCCGTGGAGCGAAATCCAAAGCGCTATCATCCCGTAGGGAGTTATGAGTTTCGAGTTTCGAGTTAGGAGTTTCGATACTCGACGCGCGTCGAGCATCGAACAGTCGACGCCCGCAAGACGCAGGAATGTCACAAAAGGCCGTAACGTGTCATATACTATCGGACGACGCCTCGACGAACGAAGAGGTTCATTTATCAATATTAATTAAATAAAACTACGATTGACTATGCGCCCTTTTTATTACTCCTTCCGATTGCTGCTCGACGGGCACAGCGTACAACTGGGCGACTGGGGCTCGTTCCGCCTCACCTGCAACAGCACGCCCTCCAACACCAAAGCGGAAGTCTCGGCAGGCAACATCAAGAATTTAAACATTCGTTTTGTGCCGGAAAAGGAAATGAAGGAAACCATTAACAGGGCGACGTTCAGGGCTGCCGAATCGCTGGTAACCCCCGATCAGGAGGAGATGGCCGCTACTTCCTGCGTGAAAGAAAGGGGGTATCCGGAAATTGGCGCGGATATTCCCTTTTTTAAAAAGATATTGATCTTTCCAGAAAAAGATACTGATCTTTTCGGGAAAAGATAGAGACGAATTATCAATTACGAATGAAAGAACAATTAAACACATAAAATTATGAAAATATATTTAAAATTTTTCTTATTGGCAATCGTAACAAGTGCATTGCTTAGCGCTTGCGGAAGCACCAAAATGGCTAAAACGCCAGAACAAAAGGTCGCCACCAATCGCGGCGTGAAATTGGAAAAAGAAGAATGTGAAGAACTGGCATTAAAGGAAAGCGAGAATTGGCGGGCATCGGGTGTTGGAATGAGCGCTAAGGAAATCGCTGCTGTCCAGCTTGCGGAACACAGTGCTAAAGGAGAGCTGGCGAGGCAATTGGAAGAGTCAATTTTCCGACTGTTTGGCGGAATTGAATCCCTCGGCAATAAAAATCCTATACGGCTGAGTAACTTGCGAATTATTTGCAGAAATACCTACCTGCAAAAAGATGGCGCCTATATTGTGTATGTGTGCATAGAAATGAGCGAAAACGGCTTGTCGAATATCTACAAAGAACTTATAGGCGACGTGCCAATTGACTATTCATACAAGCAGTTCAAAACAGAGATGGAAAAAGCCCGAGAGGAGTACCGCAACGGGCAATAATAGTCACAGAACGAAACATATGTAGAGCATATCCTATAGAAATTAAACAATTAAACAATGATACAATGAAAAACAAATCAATCTATCTTATTCTTTGCCTGCTTTTATGCGGCATACACGTACAGGCGCAGCAAAAAACCGTTATGCGCGACTATACCTATCAGGCCGGCGAAGACGACAGTAAACTCACGGCGCGGGCCAATGCCATCGCCGAAATGTGGATGCGCGAACAGCTGGCCGGCGTAACGCTGGAACCCGCAACGTTTCCCGATTCGACCGACGGGAAGGAAATAA
>JAIRMW010000043.1 GCA_031258415.1 Prevotellaceae bacterium | reverse complement strand
CAATATTCCAATTATTGGTACCAATATTTCATTCACCGCTAAGCGGGATTCATTTACTGCTAAGCGGGATTCATTTACTGCTGTGCGGGATTCATTTACCGTTGTGCGGCATTCATTTTCCGGCCTGCCTGATGGAGAGCGGGAAGTAAAAAAAGGGGAGGAGGAAAAACACCGGGCGCGATTTGCCGGCAAAAGCCCGCGGCTACGGAAGCGCCACGCCTTATCCGACCGCTACCGCCCGCCGGCCTGCGCCGCCGGACGGTTTGCGAGGCGCCGAAAATCAATACTCAAACACCCGCAGCCGCGAAATCATGCAGGCGCCGATGATGCCGGTCTTGTTTTTCAGTTTCGACAGGGTGATCACCGAATCCTTATTGACAAGGTTGAGCGAATACTTGCGGATGGCGGAGATAATGGGCTGCATGATATAGTCGCCTGTCAGCGAGAGGGTGCCGCCGATGATTACCATTTCGGGGTTGAAGATGTTAATGATGCCGGCCAGATGCTCGCCCAGCTTCCGCCCGATGTCTTCCACCAGATCGATGCACAGGATGTCCTCCTTATTGACGGCCTGTACAATATCGTCCATGGTGATCACTTCGTTTTTGGCTGTTTTTTTTGAGAGGAGCGAGGTGGCGCCGCTTTTGAGCATTTCCATCAGCCGCCGGTACATGGCCGAGCCGGAGACTTCCGTCTCTATGCAGCCTTTTTTCCCGCAATGGCACAGGATTTCGTTATCATACATTTTGACGTGTCCAAACTCGCCGGAAAAACCGGATTTGCCTTTGTAGATTTTCCCGTCGATAATGATCCCGATAGCCAGTCCCCAGCTGATATTGACAAAGATAATATCTTTTTCTTTCGATACGCACCCGGCAATATATTCGCCATACGTCATCGCCCGGGTATCGTTGTCGATCGTTACGCGGTAGCCTAACCGTTCGCCGAGAATGTCGACCAGCGGGCGTTCTTCAAAATAGAAGATGCTGTAGCTGTAGCCCGATTCCGAATTAACGCGGCCGGAGATGTTCAGGGCGATGTTGAGGATTTTACTTTTATCGATGCTCTGCTGGTCGATAAACGATTCGATGATTTCTACCAATTTCGTCAGGGCTTCGGGCGAGTTGTTCAAATCGAAGGGTACGCCCATCGCCAGATCGAGCATTTCGCCCTTAAAGTCGATAATCCCGATGTTGACGGCAAACTTTTTGATGTCGACGCCTACAAAATAGGCGGCCTCGGGGTTCAATCCGTAGAGGCTGGGATGCCGTCCGCCGTTGGTTTCCAACTTCCCGCACTCGTTGATACTGCCGTTTGAGCACATCTCGTTAAGGATCTTGGTGGTCGTCGGCACGCTCAAGTCGATCGCTTTTGCCAGTTCGGCGATCGTGCTGACCCCGTTGTAGATCGAGTAGAGAATAATTTTCTTTTTAACCAGCGCTTCCTTAGTGCCTTTTTCGATTTCTTCTAATAATTTATTCATGGCTGTTTACTGTATTAACTGCCGGTGGAACTTCTAATATCTTTGTTTTAACAAAGCACAAAGGTAGTATAAAATTAATAAATATAGCGATGGCCGCGTCATATTTTAGAAAAAGGGTGCTTATGGCGTCCTAATTTTAGTTGGCATCATTTTAGCGGCAGCGTTTATAAAAATTTTAATTAATTATTTTCTGTTTTTAAAATATTTTGTATTTTTGCACAAGATTAGCATGAAGTTTTAAAAATATTTTAAAGTACTATGACAAGATATCAGCACACTATGCTTTCCGTATCAGCCTTTTCGACGCTCCTGTTTGCGTCGGCCGGGGCGGCTGTGCCTTGCCGTATCGACCTGTCGGCAGCCGGTCTTTTCGCGGCGCAGATACGCGCGGACGGCGCGGCGGACGTTTTTTTTCTATGCCATCACACTATTATTTATTAATCCAACAATCTCCTTTTTTTTCACAATGAAACAAACTACCAAAATCATGAACCGGACTACCCGCAGAAACTTTCTTAAAACAGCTTCGCTGGCCGGCGCTTCGGCGCTGGCGTGGCCGGCCCTGACGGGCTGCGCCGGCCGCGCTACCGCGGCGGACGACGCGGCGATCGCGACGACGCTGATCGTCGAAAAAAAGAACGGACTGCCGCTGACCGGTACGTTCCTCGATGAAATTTCGCACGATATCCCCCATCAAAATTGGGGCGAACAGGAATGGGATCGCGATTTCCGGTACATGAAGGCCATCGGGATCGATACGGTGATTATGATCCGTTCCGGCTACCGGAAATTTATTACCTACCCGTCGAAATATCTCGTCAAGCAAGGCTGCTATATGCCGTCGGTCGATTTGGTAGACCTCTATTTGCGGCTGGCCGACAAGTATGGAATGACCTTCTATTTCGGCCTCTACGACTCCGGGCAATATTGGGATACCGGCGATTTGACTTTTGAAATCGAACATAATAAATATGTGATCGACGAGGTATGGGCGGCCTACGGCCATCACGCCAGTTTTGGCGGCTGGTATATCAGCGGCGAGATCAGCCGGAAAACCAAAGGCGCTATCGATGCGTTCCGCGCCATGGGCAAACAGTGTAAAGACGTCTCCAACGGCCTGCCGACTTTTATCTCCCCTTGGATCGACGGGAAGAAAGCGGTCATGGCGGCGTCGGGAGAGCTCGCCAAGCAGGATGCGGTGTCGGTGCGCGAGCATGAAAAAGAATGGGGCGAGATTTTCGACGGCGTCAAAGGGGCGGTCGACGCCTGCGCTTTTCAGGACGGCCAGATTGACTACGACGAGCTCGACGCATTCTTCGAGGTCAATAAGCGATTGGCCGACCGCTACGGCCTGCAATGCTGGACGAATGCGGAAACGTTCGACCGCGATATGCCCATCAAGTTTCTACCCATCAAGTTCGACAAACTCCGCCTGAAATTGGAAGCCGCCAAACGCAACCGCTACGACAAGGCGATTACGTTTGAGTTTTCGCATTTTATGAGTCCGCAGTCGGCCTACCTGCAAGCCGGCCACCTCTACAACCGCTACAAAGAATATTTTTTAATGTAATACTAACTAATAACGGAGCAATGAAAAAGACGATGCCAGCCCCCTCTTTCACCATGAAAGAAATAAATTTACGCTATATGAGTTTCCTGTCGGTAGTCGCGGCGCTGGGCGGTTTCCTGTTTGGCTACGATACGGCGGTGATCTCGGGCACCATTTCGCAGGTGTCTGCCCAGTTTGGTTTGGGCGACATCGAGCAGGGCTGGTACGTCGGGTGCGCCCTGATCGGGTCGATCCTGGGCGTGATGGCCGCCGGGTGGCTGAGCGACCGCTTCGGGCGCAGGAACGTGATGCTGCTGTCGGCGGTGCTGTTCTCCGTATCGGCCATCGGGTGTGCCATCAGCGCCGACGTCGGCCAATTGGTGTTCTACCGTATTGTCGGCGGGGTAGGGATAGGCGTCGTCTCGATTGTATCGCCGCTCTACATCTCCGAAGTATCGGCGGCGCAGTATCGCGGGCGTCTGGTTGCGCTCTACCAGCTGGCCATTACGGTGGGGTTTTTGGGCGCCTACCTTGTGAATTTCGGCTTGCTGCACTTTGCGCTTAACGGCGCCGAGCGCTGTACGTCGGCGGCGCTGTATAAAATCTTCGGCGCCGAGTCGTGGAGGGGCATGTTGGGCGTCGAAACTTTTCCCGCCCTGCTATTCTTCATCGCCATCTTTTTTATTCCGGAAAGTCCGCGGTGGCTGATTTTGAAGCGGCAGGATGCGAAAGCAAAACGGACGCTGCGGCGCGTTTTCCGTTCGGAAACGGCTGCCGATCGCCAGCTGGCCGAGACGAAAACCGTCGTGCAAAACGAAACCCGTTCGGAATGGACGACGATCCTCCGGCCGGGCATTCGGAAAGCGGTAGGGATCGGCGCGGCCATTGCCATATTGGGGCAGTTTATGGGCGTGAATGCCGTCCTGTACTACGGGCCGACCATTTTTGAAAACAACGGACTGTCGGGCGGCGACTCGCTGTTCTATCAGGTGATGGTCGGATTAGCCAACATGGTCGCGACGATCATCGCGGTGCTTATTATCGATAAGGTAGGGCGGAAAAAATTGATTTATTACGGCGTTACGGCCATGATTGTATTTCTGCTGCTCACGGCGTGCTACTTTTTGCAGGGGAAGGCCTTGGGGTTGCCCGACGTCTTATTGCTGGTCTTTTTCATGGCCTACATTTTCAGCACCGCCATCTCCATCAGCGCCGTGATTTTTGTACTGCTGTCGGAAATGTACCCGACGAAAGTGCGCGGGCTGGCCATGTCGGTCGCAGGCCTGTCGCTGTGGGTAGGCACGTTTTTAATCGGGCAGCTTACGCCCTGGCTGCTGAGCCACCTTACGCCGCCGGGCACGTTTATTTTATTTGCCCTGATGTGTATTCCCTACATGCTGATCATGTGGAAGCTCGTACCCGAGACCACCGGGAAATCATTAGAGGCCATAGAGCAGTATTGGGAGCATTAAGAGGCTACCGTACTTGATTAACTTTTAAGGTTAATCAAAGAACAGGCATTGTTAAACAATAAATTATAAACAATAAAACAATAAAACAATAAAAAGTATGAGTAATCGCAGAGATTTTTTGAAAAAGGCGCTGATCACCGCCGGCAGTGTGCCGGTGGCCGGCGCCGCATTATCATCCTGCACGTGGGGCGCTGCGGGCGCCGACAGCGTGCGGGCCTCCGGTACGGACGACAAGTACCGGCTTATACCCAAGCGGACGGGCTTACCTATTACCGGAACCTTCTTGGATGAAATTACCTACGACATCCCGTCGCAGAACTGGGGATACGACAAATGGAACAAGGATTTCAAGGCCATGAAAGCCATCGGCATCGACACGGTCATCCTGATCCGTGCGGCATTCGCCCGGTATATGACCTTCCGATCCGAGGTCTTGTTGAAACACGAAGGCGCCTACATGTACGAGCCGGCTTTCGACCTGTTGGGGATGTTTCTGGATTTGGCCGACAAGCATGAGATGAAATTCTTCTGTGGC
>JAIRMW010000090.1 GCA_031258415.1 Prevotellaceae bacterium | reverse complement strand
GCGCCGGACCCGGTGACTAAGTGGGCTATTGGCCGGGGTTGGGCGTGGGCGTGGGGGGGCCGTGGGGGGTGGTGGGGGGCGGCGGGGTCGAAGGAGTAGCAGTGTCCCCATTCAAAGAGTTTCACGTCGGTTTGCCGGTGGCGGCTGTTGCGGGCGATGGCTTCCAGTCCGCCGAAGAGGAGCGTTTGCCGTAAGGCGTTGAGGTCGCTGCTCAGGGGGTTGAGGATGCGCACGGTTCGGTTGTCGGGAAATGTGTGCAGCGGCAGGTAGTAGTCGGCGCGGGTGAGCGAGTTGTTCATCATTTCATAGAAGCCGTTTCCGACTAAGTAGTCAGCGACGGTTTGCTGCATGCGTTCCTTGCCGGCTCGGGCGGCGGGGAGCGTCGGGAGGGAGGTATGCGTGGGGATTTCGACGGCGTTGTAGCCGTAGATGCGCAGGATTTCCTCGATCACGTCGCACTCGCGGGTAACGTCGACGCGGTAGGTGGGGACGGCGACGAGCAGGCCGTCGTCGGTGGTTTCGCGGAGGTCGAATTCCAACCGTCGCAGGATGGCGGCGATGGTTTCGGGGGCGATGGGCTGGCCGGTCAGTCGCCGGACGCGGTCGTAGCGCAGGCGGACGATGGCTGGGGCGACGGGCGCGGGGTATACGTCGACGATGTCGCCGGCGATGGCGCCACCGGCGACGTCGAGGATGAGGGCGGCGGCGCGGATGAGGGCGGCGGGGGCAGCCTGCGGGTCGACGCCGCGCTCGAAGCGGAACGAGGCGTCGGTATTCAGTCCGTGGCGGCGGGCGGTTTTGCGGATCGATACGGGGTTGAAGCAGGCGCTTTCGAGGAATACGCCGGTTGTGGCGTCGTCGACGCCATGCGCGAGGCCGCCGAAGACGCCGGCGATGCACATCGGTTCGCGGGCGTTGCAGATCATCAGGTCGTGGGCGCCGAGGGTTCGTTCGACGCCGTCGAGCGTAACGAAGGGCGTTCCTTCGGGGCAGGTTTTGACGATCACCTCGTCGCCGGCGATCCGGTCGGCGTCGAAAGCGTGGAGGGGCTGGCCGGTTTCGTGGAGGACGTAGTTGGTAACGTCGACTACGTTGTTGATCGGTCGTACGCCGATAGCGAGCAGGCGCTTTTGCAGCCATGCGGGCGAGGGTCCGACGGCGAGGTTTCGGATGGTCAGGCCGGCGTAGCGGGGGCAGGCGTCGTGGTCGGCGACGGTGATGGCGATGGCCGGCGCGGGCGTTTTGCGGAGGCTGGCGGCGTCGGTGGTCGGGGGACGGAAGGGGAGGTTGAGGGCGGCGGCGAGGTCGCGGGCTACGCCGGTGTGCGAGGCGGCGTCGATCCGGTTTGGCGTGAGGCCTATTTCGAAGACGGCGTCGTTTTCCAGCGCCAGCGCGTCGCGCAGGGGGAGTCCGGGGGCGAGGGCGGGGTCGAGCGTCATGATGCCGTCGTGGCCGTCGCCGAGACCTAATTCGTCTTCGGCACAGATCATGCCCCACGAGACGACGCCGCGCAGTTTCGATTTTTTGATTTTCCATGCCGCGCCGTTGGCGTCGTAGAGGGTGGCGCCGAGGGTGGCGACGGCGACTTTCTGTCCGGCGGCGACGTTGGGGGCTCCGCAAACGATTTGGAGCGGTTCGGGGTCGCCGACGTCGACGGTTGCGACGCGCAGGGCGTCGGCGTCGGGGTGGGGCGTGCAGGCGAGGATTTCGCCGACGACCACGCCCTGCAGACCGCCCTTTACGGCGTCGACGGTTTCCAGCGCTTCGACTTCGAGTCCGATAGCGGTGAGGGTTTCGGCCGTCTGTTCGGGCGTTTCGCGCAGCGCGACGTAGTCTTTAAGCCAGTTGTATGCTATTTTCATAATAAGAATTTATATGTATGTACTAAAATAGGGCGCTAAGGTAGGGATTTTTTCCTCAATGGGCAATCGTCGGCGGGCGCCACGAAAAAAACCGCAGCGAACGGTCGCTGCGGTTGCTTAAAACAGGCAAAAAACAAGGTTATTGTTTCGTTCCGGAGAACACGACGGTCGCGATCGGTACCTTAATCTCTAAGGTGGCCGCTCCCGCCGCGGTAATGGGGCCACCGATGGTAACCGGTAGCGACATCGTCGACGACACCGGCGCCGTTACGGGAATTCCGATGGTCGTAGTGCCGGCCACGTTGTAATCATTGCCGTTTTTGGTAACGGTCGCGTCGCACGTTACGTTCAACGGCAGGTCGCCCACCGCCGGCAGTCCGGGGAGCGTGGTGTTCAATCCGAGGGTAACCGTCGTTTCGTTCTTTTCCGTAACGGTGATTGCGACGTTTTGCCCCACCACGTCTTCGCCCATTGTCAAATTACCCACATAGGTGCCGGCAATGGCGCCGGCCGGGGAGGTTTCTTTCTTGTCGCAGCCGGAGGCTACGAGCAGCAGGCCTATTGAGAAGGCCATCATGGTTGTTGTCATTTTTTTCATGGATGTTTTTTTTTAATTAAAATGTAAAAACAGATGCAAAGGTACGTTTTTTTCTCTATTTCTCCTATACATTCATTCAAAGAATGATTAACGCCGTGGTTGTCGCCTCCGGGGGCTGCCGGCTCGGGCGTCGTGCGCAGCGCCCCGTTTTAGCCGGCGGTGGATAAAGGTAAAATTGTCTATATTTGCCTATTATTTTTATACGACGATGAATTATTTTATCACATCAAACGGGCTTCCGATTCACGTTCGCGATTCGGCGACGTCCGCGCCGGCGGTGGCGCTGCTGCACGGCTATTTGGAAACAGCCGCCGTCTGGGACGAATTTATACCATACATAGAAAAGGCATGCCGGACGATCAGTATCGACCTGCCGGGACACGGGCTGAGCGGTACGGCGCCGGCGAACACCGTCGAGGCGGCGGCGCAGACGCTGCACGCCGTCCTACAGCAGGCAGGCGTGGCGCAGTGCGTCGTCGTCGGGCATTCGATGGGGGGCTATGCGGCGCTGGCGTTCGCCGAACGCTTTCCCGAAGCCACGCGCGGCCTCGCTCTCTTCCACTCGACGCCTAACGCCGATACGCCGCAGAAAGCCGCCGCCCGCGACCGCGACGCCGCCCGGATACGTCGCGGCGAAGGGTCGAAACTCATCGCCGAACACTTCCGCAGTCTGTTTGCCGAAGCCAACCTCCGGCGGATGGCCGACGCGCTCGAGGCGCTCGAAGAGAACGCATGGCTCCACGACCCCGAGGGGCTCGCGGCGTCGCTCGAAGGAATGAAGCAGCGCCCCGATCGCAACCGGTTTCTCGCGTCGTTCGACAAGCCCCTGCTCATGGTATTCGGCGAGCGCGACGTCCATATCCCGCCGGAGGTCGCGCAGGCGCTCGCCGCACGCTGTCCGCAGGCGCAAACGCTCTGGCTTCCGCACGCCGGACATCTCGGCTTCCTCGAAGAGCCGGCGACGGTCGGCGAACGCTTCGTCCGCTTCCTGAAATCGATCGACGAGCTGCCCTCGACAGCCGGCGATCAGCCGGTCAGCCGGCGGTCTCTTTGAGCGGGTAAAGCCTTAAAGCCTGTAAAGTCTTTAAGGCTTTAAGAAATGCTCGGCTATGAGGTTTTCAGCAGACCATTTCTAAAAGAAATACCCGACTCTCAAGCTAAAAGCAGACCATTTCTGAAAGAAATACTCGGCTCTCAAGCTAAAAGCAGACCATTTCTGAAAGAAATATCCGACTCTCAAGCTAAAAGCAGATCATTTCTGAAAGAAATACCCGGCTCTCAAGCTAAAAGCAGATCATTTCTGAAAGAAATACTCGACTCTCAAGCTAAAAGCAGACCATTTCTGAAAGAAATACTCGGCTCTCAAGCTAAAAGCAGACCATTTCTGAAAGAAATACCCGACTATCAAGCTAAAAGCAGACCATTTCTGAAAGAAATACCCGGCTCTCAAGCTAAAAGCTGATCATTTCGTTGAGCGACGGTCGGCGAACGGCCGTATTTCGCTCGTCGCCGACGGCGACCGAAATAATATGGTCGTATTCTGCTCGTCGCTGCCGGCGACGGTCGTCGAACGACGGTATGCCGAAAATCGCCGGCAGCGACGATCGTCTAACGCCGGTACGCCAAAAATCGCCGGCGGCGACAGTCGTCGAACGCCGGTACGCCGGTCGTCGTCGATGGAAATGGGTTGAAAAAAGCACGACGTTCCGGTTTTTTTTCGTACATTTGCCGTTGCTAACAAAAATTTCATCACTCAATATATCGCTTTATGGAACTGCTATTAAACCGTCCCCGTACCAGCCGCTTCTCGACGTCGAATCATCTGGGATTTCACCGCGCTGCGTATGAAATTTGTGAAGCGTACGCCCCGGCGATCGACGCCGCCGAGTTGATCGCGGCTTACGCGGCGGCGATTGCGGAGGAAAACACGTCGTACTGCTGGGGGCGGCGCAGCAATACGACCGGCCAAAAGGCTGCCGTCGACTATGCCCGCGATACGCTGATTGCCCTGATAGGCGGCGTCGTGCGGCTTTCGCTCAAGCATTTCGACCCGTCGGTGCGCGACCGTGCGCGAAAGCTTCAACTGCTGCTCAAGGGCTACGGCCCTATCCGGCATCTGAATTATAGCGCCGAGACCGTCGCCATCGACAGCCTCGTCGAGCATCTGCAAAGCGCCGCATACCTCCCCGCCGTGCAGTCGCTTTCGCTGGCGGAGCGCGTCGCGGAGCTCGCCGACCAGAACGCCCGCTTCAAAAGCCTGCTCGACGCCGCCGCCGCCGAGCGCCTGCGCAAACCCACGACGCCCGCCCGCCGCAGCCGGCAGGCGACCGACGACGCCCTGCGGCGGATCACCGACCGCGTCGCGGCGCTGGCGACCGTCGGCCCCGCCGAGCCGCTCGCGGCGTTTATCGACAATTTCAACCTCCTCGTCCGGCACTATAATACGCTGATGCGCGAGCACTACGGTCGCCTCCATGCCCGCATGGACGTCGCGGCGGCGACGATCGCGACCATCGCCCCGCAGCCCTACACCGGAAAGCCGGTGAACGTCATCCCGACGGTCGTCGTCGCCGCGGCGACGACCGTCGGCGACGGCCCGCCGCGCGAGTTGGCGTTTACCGTCGACTTCACCGTCGCCTACCGCGACAACGTCGAACGCGGCACCGCCACCCTCTTTGTCTACGGCGTCGGGCGATACACCGGCAGCAAGACTACTACGTTCAATATCGTCTGAGGCTGACAGCACGCAGAGGACGCCCATTTCCATAAATGCGCGCCGCAGCGGGCATTTACCGACCGGCTATGATTATTCAACGTACAAGGCGGTCTCCCTTATTTCCACCTTATTTAAAAACAAAACAACCTTAGTAGCCACGACGATATATCCTTCCCATTACCTTATTACCTTATTATCTTATTATCGTATTCCATATTTCATAAGGTAATCAGGTTTGGGAGGCATGTTATGCAACGGCTACTAAGGTTGTTTTGTTTTTAAATAAGGTGGAAATAAGGTAGACCGCCCTGACCGGCGCTCGCATTTGCCGCAGGGAATTTCCATAAATAAGCGCCGGCGAACGCATTTACCGACGGGTATTTCCATACATGCGCG
>JAIRMW010000112.1 GCA_031258415.1 Prevotellaceae bacterium | reverse complement strand
TACCCGGAGAAATTCAAAAAAATCATGTAAATTTGCACCCACAAAAAAACACACACATGAAAAAAACAACACCCCTGCGCCTCTGCGCCCTCCTCGCATACGCCGTCGCCCTCCTCGCATGCACCGAAGACGACGACGCCACCACCTACACCACCTACACCACCTACATCAGCGGCACCCTCAGCACCAACGCCCACGACTACCGCCTCAAAGGAACCACCATCCTCCTCACAGCCGCCGGCGTCACATCCCCCGACCCCAACAGCGTATCCTTCCGGTGGACCATCGCCGACCCCGACGCCCACACCGCATGGGGACAAACCATCCGCTACCGGTGCCCCCTCGACGCCGCCTCAATCACCGTCGCCCTCGCCGCATCCGCATACGACGCCTACGGACTCTCCGCCTCCAAAACAATCACCCTCATCGACGACACATTCGCCCGCGCCATCACCGACATACCCCCCGGACTCCCATTCACCGACCCCCGCGACGGACAAACATACCAATACCAACACATCGGCGACCTCGACTGGATGACCCAAAACCTCAACTGGGCGGCCAACGGCGCCGCCGGAAAAGAATACAAAAACCAACCCGAATACAGCATCCTCTTCGGACGCTACTACACATGGAATGAACTCACCGACCCCGCCAACCCCATCTGCCCCCCCGGATGGAGACCCCCCGCCAACGCCGACTGGGAAAACCTCGCCGCCGCCCTCAACAACGGACAACCCCTCCCCTTCGACGCCCACTGGCGAACCATCGGCAGCAACGCCGCCGCCGACGCCAAAATAAACGCCCAACGAATATGGCCCTACGACCCCAACAACACCAAAAAAAACACCCACGGCTGGAACGCCCTCCCCGCCGGAAAAATCGCCGCCCCCAACACCTCCTCCGATAACGGGCGCTACGGCTACTGGTGGAGCGCCGACCCCTGCAACAGCGAAACCGCATACTACCGATACATCGTCTACAACAACGACCTCTGCTACTACAACCACGGCGACCGCCAAGGACTCCACCTCTCCGTCCGCTGCGTCCGATAACCCGCCCCCCGCTACCGTCGCCCCCGTCGTCCGCGCCCCCCGCATCCGCAAACGCGCGATCCGCATCCGCAAATGTGCGATCCGCATCCGCAAATGTGCCCCCCGCATCCGCAAACGCGCGATCCGCATCCGCAAATGCGCGATCCGCATCCGCAAACGCGCGATCCGCATCCGCAAACGCGCGATCCGCATCCGCAAATGTGCGATCCGCATCCGCAAACGCGCGATCCGCATCCGCAAATGTGTAATGAGCATCCGCACTTGTGTAATGAGCGTCCGCACTTGTGTAACGAGCATCCGCAAATGTGTAACGAGCGTCCGCACTTGTGTAATGAAAGCCTGCGAAAGTGTAGCGTAAGCCTGCGAAAGTGTAACGTAAGCCTGCGAAAGTGTAGCGTAAGCCTGCGAAAGTGTAACGTAAGCCTGCGAAAGTGTAACGTAAGCCTGCGAAAGTGTAACGACGGCCTGCGAAAGTGTAGCGACGGCCTGCGAAAGTGTAACGACGACCTGCGAAAGTGTAGCGACGACCCGCAGAAGTGTAGCGACAACCCGCAGAAGTGTAGCGACGACCCGCAGAAGTGTAACGACGACCCGCAGAAGTGTAGCGACAACCTGTAGAAGTGTAGCGACGACCCGCAGAAGTGTAGCGACGACCCGCAGAAGTGTAGCGAGCATCCGCCATTATGCGCCCCCCTTGTTTACCCCCCGAACGCCGGCGCCCGACGCCCGACAACCCCCGTGCAACCACGCACCGCCCTCCCTAAAACGAAGAAGCCCCGCCTTACGGCGAAGCTCCCTCTTTTATAATTATGAATGGTTGATTTTACATCCGACAACGTCAGATGTTCTCTCTAAACTTAGCAAACTCAATATCCTTTTGCGCACGCCCTTTCAGCGACGCATCCTTCGCATAAGCGCTTTGCAGCTCCCCGGACACCTGCGACGCATTCCCCTTGCGGGCGGCAATAACCGCATTCAAATAATGCCCCTTCGCACTGTCGATATTCTTCAATATATTCGACGCCTTATCATAATCCTTCCCAAGCACGCCGACCAGCGCCTCATTGAACGAACCGGTATTCGCCAGCTTCGCGCCCGCATCCGCATAATTCCCCTTGATAATCGCTATAGCCCCCAGACTCGCGCGAGCCTCGGGTGTCGCAATACTGATAAGCAACCGCTCCGCATCCGCAATCCGGCCCTCGCGCAACGCCACCACGCCATTATTCGTATTCACAATATCATTCTCTTCCGTAATATTCGCCAGCGCCCGCTTCGCATCGTCCGTTCGCGACGCCGCTAAATAAGCATACGCCAAATTATTATACGCCCGCCAGTCATCGAACTTCTCCGCCGCCTTCGCATAAAGCGTAATCCGGGCATCGTTATCCTCCACCAGCGTAGCCGCATACAGCAACGCCTCCACATCCAGCGCCTCTATATTATTTTGATTAACCAGCTCCCGCAACTCCGCATCCGTATAATTATTAACGTCTATCCGCGTTACCACGCGAGCGCGTCGCAACTCGGGCAACACCTTGTCCGCCAAAATCTGATAAACCTTCGACATGTTCTTAATCTCCCGCTCGCGAACAATCGGATCGGTATACATGGAAAGCACCCGTAAAATAAGATCCTTGTCCGGCACGCTCGATTCGGCGACCATATCGCGGAACCCGTCCCAGTCCTCAGCGATCGACGACACATTGATCGCCCCCTGTTCTTTTATTTTCTTCGTCGCTTTCGACAACGCATCTTTAGCAGTCTTCCCTCGATTCGACGATAATCCCGTATTAAGGTCTAAAGGCCCGTCGGGCGAAGCATAGGCGATAATATCAGTCCCTTTAGTCTGTTTCCGTTCATCTTTCTCCGCCTCGGCAAGGAACGATTCCAACGCCTTAATATCGGTTTTCGATAATTCGGACGGGCGTACCACCGCGCTGTTGATTACATATTTGATTTGCGCTTCGCGGGTCTCCGTATAAACCTTTTGATAGGCGTCGGGCGCCAGTACCGCCACGCCGTCGGTCTCGACTAATTTATACGTTACAATAGTCCCGTCGGCCAACTTCAGCGAAACAGGAAATGCCGTTGTTTTGTTTTTGTAATGCAACTTCGCGCGTAGCTCCAAATGAGCGGCCTCCACGCCTTCCTTGTAGGTAAACTGGACGGCCTGCGTAGCATTACCGCCTGTTTTCGGGATCACCGTATGGTTCTCGGTTACGTTTTCTCCCTGCAACCATTTCGATACCGCCACCTCTTCGCCGCCTTCATAGACCAGCACCGGCGTAATCTCTACGATCGCCTTGGGATGAAAATACTTGGCGGGAAAAGTGATCGTATACCGTGCGTCTATAACGTCCGCACGAGCTTCCAACACCGCCGGCTCGCATTGTGTTTGAATTTGCGAGGCGGCTTCAATCATTTTATCAGGGCTTGAGCAGGCCGAGACGAATACGCCCGACGTGGCTGCAACTCCTAAGATAATTAAGCTTTTTCTCATAACATGTAATAATTTTAATTTTTAATTTTTAATTCATAAACAATGCTGCAAAGATAAGAATTTTTTTAAATAATAACAGCGCCTGACAAATTTTTACACCGCCGCGCCCGCCTGCGAAAACAGCCTGCCAACGACCGCTGTACTCGTGGTGCATGGCAACGCCTCGAAAAAGCGCCTCGAATCGACCGACCGTTTGCACGGGCTATCCGCAACCGTGTATTGTATATTTTTTGTACCTTTGAGCCTCTCAACCTGAATCGGTATATCCATGGATATAAACAGCAATAATAAATTAAAACAAAATGTCTCTTTCATCTACTACCATTTATCGTCCGGTGCTGGCCACAGTGCTGAATATTATTGTGATTTTATTGGGCGCAATCGGATTCACCTATTTGGGTATCCGCGACTACCCAAGCGTCGACCAGCCGATTGTAACGGTTACCACTACATTTCCGGGCGCCAATGCCGACGTCATTGAAACGCAAATTACCGAAGTGCTCGAGTCGGCCATCAACGGTATTCCGGGAATCCGCTCCATCAGCAGCGTCAGCCGCGACGGGCAAAGCCGCATTACGGTAGAGTTTAATCTGGAAGTAGACATGGAAACCGCCGCCAACGACGTACGCGACAAAACCTCGGGAGCGATGCGCCGGCTGCCGAAGGATGTAGACCCGCCGGTGGTCGAAAAGGCCGACGCCGATTCGCAACCGATTTTCGGCATTACATTAAGCAGCGCCAAACGTTCGCTGATCGATTTGAGCATGTATGCCGAAAATACGTTTAAGGAACGACTGCAAACGGTTCCCGGCGTAAGCAGCGTCGGGGTATGGGGATCGCGCAAGCTGGCGATCAGAATGCGGATGGACCCGCAACGGCTGGCGGCCTACGGACTGACCCCGCTGGATGTGCGCGACGCGGTAACGGCGGCGAATATCGAACTGCCTTCGGGACGTATTGAGGGAAGCAACACCGAACTGACCGTACGTACGTTGGGGCGCCTGCGGAATATCGACGAATTTAACAACCTTATTGTGTACGAAGACCGCGAACATGTAGTCCGTTTCAGCGACGTCGGAAAGGCGGAGATAGAAGCGGAAAACATCCGGTCGATTGTGAAAGTAAACAATGTGCCCTCGGTCAACTGCGTATTGATCCCGCAGCCCGGCGCCAACTATATCGACATCGTCGATCACGCAAAGGCGGTGCTGGCCGACCTACAGAAAGATTTACCCGAAGACATCCGTACGGAAATATCGTTCGACAATACAATATTTATCCGGCAATCGCTCAACGAAGTTCAGCATACGATTTTCGAGGCGTTTGCACTGGTGGTGCTTATCATCTTCCTGTTTCTGCGCAGTTGGCGCACGACGCTTATCCCTGCGCTGGCCATTCCCATTTCGCTGATCGGCGTATTCTTCGTGATGTATCTGGCGGGGTTCTCCGTCAATATCCTTACGCTGTTTGCGGTGGTGCTTGCTATCGGGCTGGTGGTCGACGACGCGATTGTGGTGATGGAGAATATTTATACAAAAATCGAGGAGGGTATGTCGCCGCTGGAGGCCGGACTGAAAGGTTCGAAGGAGATTTTCTTTGCGGTGATTGCGACGACCCTCTCGCTGGTAGCCGTATTCTTCCCGATTGTTTTTCTACAGGGGGTAACCGGGCGCTTATTCCGCGAGTTCAGCTTGGTCATTGCCGGGTCGGTATGTATTTCGGCGTTTGTAGCCTTAACGTTTACGCCGATGCTATCCACCAAATTATTGAAGCGGCACAAGGGCGGCGGCAACTGGTTCTACCGCTTCACCGAGCCGTTTTTCAAATGGCTGACGGCCATCTACCGCCGGTCGCTCGACGGATTCCTGCGCTACCGGTATATTGCGATTATCGTCATCGTGCTTATCGGCGCGGCTATCGGCTGGCTGTGGGAACAAATCCCGTCGGAAATGGCGCCGCTCGAAGACCGCTCGTATATCACCGTCAATTCGACGGGGCAGGAAGGCGCGACCTACGATTATATGCTACGCTACTCGGAAGCGATGGTGAAACTGATCGAAGGCGAAATCCCCGAGACCGAGCGCGAAAACATCATGTCGGGCGTCGGCATGGGGTCGGTCAATTCGTCGTGGGGGCGTATCAAGTTAGTCGACGCCGACCGGCGTACCCGTTCGCAGCAGGAGATTGCCGAAGCCCTCATGCCCAACGTGCGACAACTGACCGGCGCACGCTCGTTTGTGCAACAGCAGCAGTCGTTCGGCGGACGACGCGGGGGGATGCCGGTGCAATACGTTATTCAGGCGAAAAATTTAGACGCCCTGAAAATGATCCTCCCGCAATTTATGACGGCCGTAAGCGAGAGCCGCGTATTCTCGGCCAGCGACGTCAATCTGAAATTTACCAAGCCGGAAGTTACCGTATCGATCAACAGGGAAAAGGTGGCGCTGCTCGGACTCGATATTCAAAATATTGCGCAAACGCTACAGCTGACCATGAGCGAACAGCGCATCGGATACTATATTTTAGACGGCAAGCAATACCAGATCCTGAGCGAATTTGACCGCCGCCACCGCAGTAAGCCCTCCGACCTGACGAACATTTACGTCCGTAACAATACGGGCGAACTGATCCAGTTGGACAACCTCGTATCGATCCGCGAAAGCAGCACGCCGCCGCAGTTGTACCGCTACAACCGCTTTGTGTCGGCCACCGTATCGGCCAGCCTGTCGAAAGGCTATACGCTCGGACATGGAATTGCAGAAATGGACCGCATCGCCGGGCAGGTACTCAACACCGATTATAATACCACACTCTCCGGCGACTCCAAAGACTTCGTCGAAAGCACCTCGAGCCTCGTATTTGCGTTTATCCTTGCCCTGTTGCTTATTTACTTGGTGCTGGCGGCGCAGTTTGAAAGCTTCCGCGACCCGCTCACCATCATGTTTACCGTACCGCTGGCCTTAATCGGAGCTCTCCTCAGCATGTACCTCTGGGGGCAAACGATGAATATCTTCAGCCAGATTGGGATCATCATGCTGATCGGGCTGGTTACGAAAAACGGCATCCTGATTGTCGAGTTTGCCAACCAACGCAAGGCCGCCGGGCTTTCGATGGGCGAGGCGATCCGCGAAGCGTCGGTCTCGCGGTTCCGTCCGATATTGATGACCAGCCTGTGTACGATCCTCGGCATCCTCCCGCTGGCCACCGCCACCGGCGCCGGCGCCGAAAGCCGTGTGGCCATGGGGATCGCCGTAGTGGGCGGGATGGTCTGCGCGACCTTCTTTTCGCTGTATATCATCCCTGCCATCTATACTTACCTGACGGCGGGAAAAGCCACAACGAAGGGTTAATGTGTAAGGAGAACCTCATTTCAACAGTAAATTAGCCGGCGCAGAGCCGGAACAGAGCATATATATATGGTCAAACAAAACACACATACCATTCACGAACTACCCGTAGCACTGGCTACGCTGCGCGAAGGCGATACGGCGGCGGTCGTGGCGGTGAACTTAGACGAGCGGGAGGTGATGAAATTCGCCGCCCTGGGGATCACCAGCGGGGCTAATGTCCGAATTTATAATACCGGCAATCCGCTATTGCTTGAGGTCGCCGGGACTCGCGTCGCTATCGGCGCGGCTATGGCAAAGAAAATTCTGGTGTCGAAAGCCGCCGGCTTCGGAACGCAGGCAAAAATCGCGGAGGAGGCAACGAAAAAAGCCGCGCCGTCGAAAAAAACCGTCCTGCTGGCGGGGAATCCCAATGTGGGGAAGAGTCAGGTGTTCACGCGTCTTACGAGCGTCAAGGCCATTTCGTCCAATTTTCCCGGCACTACGGTGGAGGTCAAGAAAGCGCAGGCCGTGTTCAACGATGTGTTGTGCACGATTATTGACGTGCCGGGCATCTACCGGCTGACGAACGACAATCGCGCCGAGCAGGAAGCCTCGGAACTCATCCGGGCGCAGCGCTACGACCTCATCCTCTATGTGCTGGAAGCTACGCGGCTGGAGCGGTCGCTGTTTCTGGCGCTGGAAATACTGGCGTTGCGCAAGCCGGTACTGTTTATTTTAAATAAATATGAAACCGCCCGCGTACACGGCGTTACTATCGACGTCGACAAACTGTCGGCCCTGCTTCATGCGCCGGTCGTAGAGACGGAAGCCCTGACCGGCGCCGGGTTCAAAAAATTAGAATTTGAGGTCGCCCAGCATCTCCGCGCCGGCGCCCCCTGCCAGCCTCCCGATGCGCTACTGGCCGACGGGAGCGACGGCAAACGCTGGGAAATGATCGGCCACATCGTGCAGCAGTCGCAGACCCTCAAACACCGCCATCCGACGTTTATCGAGCGGCTGGCCGACATGTGCACCCGTCCGTTAAGCGGCGTGCCGATAGCGATCCTCATTCTGGCGGTCTCGTTTTTCCTCGTCCGGTTTTTCGGCGAGGGGCTGATCAACCTGCTGACGCCGCTATACGAAGACCATTATGTCCCCTTTCTCTTCGGGCTTTTCGGCGAGCAGGCGCAAAGCTGGTGGGGGGCGCTGCTGCTTGGCGACGGGAAGGAGTCGTTCGGCATGTTGACCGACGCCCTACAGATTGCGCTTATCGACGTCATGTCGTACGTACTGGTATTCTACGCCCTGTTCGAGTTTCTGGCCGACCTTGGCTATTTGCCGCGGCTGGCTATCCTGCTCGACGCCCTGCTGCACCGGCTGGGCATCCACGGCTACGGCGCGATCCCTATCCTGATGGGGCTTGGCTGCAAGGTGCCGGCGGTGATGAGCGTCCGAACGCTTGAAAGCAAACGCGAAAAGACCATCGCCCTCCTGCTGATTATGATGATTGCCCCCTGCATTTCCCAATCGGGGATGCTGTTCACCCTGTTCAGGAATGTCGGCGCCGGCTACCTGCTGCTGGTCTTTGGCGTGCTGGCCGTAACGGGCGTGGCGGCCGGCGTGCTACTGAACCGCGTGATGAAAGGCAACCCTACGGAAATGTTCATGGAAATCCCCTCATGGCAATGGCCGCGCAGGTCGCTCTGGATGATGAAAGTATGGTATCGGATGCGCGAATACCTTATCGAGGCCGTCCCGATGATCGTCGCAGGCGTCCTGCTTATCAACATCGCGCAGCAGACGGGCGCGCTCGACGCCATTGCCGCCGTGATGCGCTTCCCGGTCGAAACACTCATGGGGCTGCCGGCCGAATCGTCGTCGGTCATTATTCTCGGGTTCCTGCGGAAAGACATCTCGATTGCCCTGCTGGAGCCGTTTGACCTCTCGGCCGCGCAATTAGTGTCGGCCTGCGTATTTATGACCATGTACCTTCCGTGCGTGGCCACCCTGTTTGTCATGCTCAAAGAATTTGGACTAAAAACCACCGCCCGGATCACCGGCCTCACGTTTGTCGTGGCGTTCATACTGGCGTGCCTGCTGCGGTTCCTTGTGCCGTAAGGGGGAATGAATTCGATGCTCGACTTTCCGATTCTCGATGCTCGACTTTAGGGCTGAAAGTCGAACGTCGAGGGTCGAAATTCTTTTTTCATTGAAATAAGGGTATAAGGTTCGGAGGTGGGGGGACTTTCCGTGCTACTACCGTTGTTTTGTTTTTTAAATAAGGGGGAAATAAGGTTTTTCTGCGATTTGCTTCGCGTTAC
>JAIRMW010000110.1 GCA_031258415.1 Prevotellaceae bacterium | reverse complement strand
GTCGGGGCGCTCAGGGCGAACCTCGCGGTGAGCGACGACGATATAGAGGCGATGGGGCTGCCTTCGCGACAGCATCATCGGCGGCAGCCGCTGCCTCCGCCGACGGAGTCGCTTACGCTACAGGCGTCGTCGTTGCACCCGCTCGAGTTGCAGGCGTCGGTGCGGCTGCCGTCGTACGGTCATCCGTTGCATTCGCCGACGCGCAAGGCGTATCACGGGTTTACGTTGCGCTACCGGAAGGCGGACGACGCGGAGTGGCAGCAGGTGTATACGACGCGGTTGCGGCTGCGGCTGACGCTCGACGCGAGCTATGGGGGACGGTCGGTAACGCTGACGGCGGCGTGGATCAACCCGCGCCTGCAGCACGGGCCGTGGAGCAATGAGGTGGAGGTGCTGGTAAATCCGTGAGGAGTTATGAATTATGAGTGAGGAGTTATGAGTTATGCGAATCAGCCGTTGAAAAAAAAGCTAAATAAACCGGACATTGTTCATTGTCCGTAGGGCAACAATATCAATAGAACGAATGATGATAAAGGCAACCATTGCCCGTAGGGCATTAACAGGGACATTAACATATATCCCCTACGGGGAAACGGGGCGCTCGGCGTTCGGTTGTCTATTGCTATTATTGTCCTGCGGACAAAGGCGCAACGTAAATCATCATTCATTTTTAACGGCTGATTCGCATACCCTATTTATGGATATTCATTTCATCGTTATGTAAATTCATACCCTGTTTATGTAAAATTATTTCATACTTAAATAAATTTGTTTCACACTTATAAAAATAAAACACATGAAAAAAGGATCGGTACTGGTTGTAGAGGATAATAAGAATGTGCAGGCGGCGTTGCGGATACTGCTGGAGCGCTGTTTTGAGACGGTGCAGGCGCTGTCGTCGCCGGCGCTGCTGCCGACGCAGTTGCGCAAGTCGTCGCCCGACGTGGTGTTGCTGGATATGAATTTTTCGGCTGGGGTGAACAGCGGGAACGAGGGGCTTTACTGGCTGTCGGAGATCAAGAAGTTCGACGCCGATTTGCCGGTGGTGCTGTTTACGGCCTACGCGGACATCGAGTTGGCGGTGCGGGCGCTGAAGCAGGGGGCGACGGATTTTGTGGTGAAGCCCTGGGACAATGCGAAGTTGGTGGCGACGTTGCAGGCGGCGTGTACGCTGAGGGCGTCGCGGCGGGAGGTGTCGCATCTGCGGGCGCGTCAGCGGGTGCTGAATCGCGAGTTGAATCGCTCGCCGGAGATTTGCTGGGGCGTCTCGGAGCCGATGCAGAAGCTCCGGCGGTTGGTGGAGAAGGTGGCGGCAACGGACGCCAATATTTTGATTACGGGCGAAAACGGGACGGGCAAGGAGTTGATCGCCCGCGAAATTCACCGGCTTTCGCTGCGGGGTCAGGAGGCGTTGATTACGGTCGATATGGGGGCGGTGAGTTCGACGCTGTTCGAGAGCGAGCTGTTCGGGCATTGTCGGGGGGCGTTTACGGATGCGAAGACCGCCCGGATGGGGAAGTTTGAGGCGGCGAACTTCGGGACGCTGTTTCTCGACGAGATTGGGAATCTGCATTTCCCGTTGCAGTCGAAACTGCTGAGCGCGCTGCAGACGCAGCAGGTTGTGCGGGTCGGCGACAATCATCCGGTGGACGTCGACGTGCGGCTGCTCTGCGCGACGAACTGCGATTTGCCGGAGGCGGTGCGCCGGGGGACGTTTCGTGAAGATTTGCTCTACCGGATCAATACGATCCCGGTCGAGGTGCCTCCGCTGCGCAAATGCCGGGACGATATTCCGCTGCTGGCGGGCTTTTTTCTTCAGAAGTATACGAAAAAATACCATAAGGAGCCGCTTCAAATCTCGGCGGGGGCGATGGCCTACCTGCAAAGCTGCCACTGGCCGGGGAATATTCGCGAGTTGCAGCATACGATCGAGAAGGCGGTGATCCTTTCGGAGTCGGCGACGCTGCGCAGCGACGATTTCGGGCGGCACAAGTCGCCCCCGTCTGTCGACAGTTTTGAGGATATGAGCCTCGCGGCGGCCGAGAAACGGTGGATTGAAACCGTCTTGCAGCGCTACCGGCACAATGTGGCGAAGACGGCGGAGGTGTTGGGGGTTTCGCGCCCGACGCTGGCGTTGAAGATAAAAAAGTACGGGCTGTAGGGGATGTTTAAGTCGATCGTCTACCGGCTGCACCTCTATACGGCGCTGCTGGCGGTGTCGTCGGGCGGGGCGGCGGCGTTGCTGACGACGGGTCATCCGTTCTACGGCGCGGTCTGCGCAGCCGTAGCGCCTCTTGGCGTCGTCGGGCTGCAGCGGTGCTTTCGGCGCTATAACCGGAATCTGCTTTTCCTGTTAGACGCCCTGCGCAACGGCGACAGCGCCTTCCATTTCTCCGAAACCCGCCACTCGGCTCGGGAAAAGGAGCTCAACGCGATGCTCAACCGCCTCAAAGACGTCATCGTCAGCGCCCGCAAGGAAGTCATAGAGAACGAAAATTTCCTGAGCGTGATCGTCGAAAGCGTCTCGACCGGGATTCTGATTATCGACGACCGGGGTCTCGTCCACCGCGCCAACCGCCCGGCGCTGGAACTCCTCGGGCTGCCGGTATTTTCGCACGTCAACCAGCTGCGGGCGCTCGACGCGGGCTACCCCGCGCTGTTTCGAGGGCTGAAAACCGGCGACCGCCTCCAACTCACGATCCCGACCGACCGCGAAGAGCAGACCGTCAGCCTGCGCGTATCGCAAATACGCCTCCGTCGCGGGATGATGCGTATCCTTACGTTGAATAATATCGGGAGCGAGTTGGAACTAAAAGAAATGGAATCGTGGATCGGCCTGATCCGCGTGATGACGCACGAAATCGTCAACAGCATCGCGCCCATCGCCTCGCTGAGCGACACGATGCGGCAACAGTACCGAAGCGCGGAGCCGCCTCCCGACGACGCGCCGCAAACCACCCTCGAAGCTTTTGAAATCATCCACAGCACGGCGGCGGGGCTGCTGTCGTTCGTCGAGTCGTACCGGCGGTTTACCGCCATCCCGACGCCCAAGAAACAGGACTTCGACCTACAGGCGCTGTTCGATAAAGTGGTCAAGCTGCACGAGCCGGCGCTGCAAGCCGCGCATATCGACATGCGCCTCGCGCTGTACGAGCCGGTGACGCTCCATGCCGACGAGCGCCTGATAGCGCAGGTGCTAATCAACTTGGTCAAAAACGCCATCGAAGCCGCCGACCCCTCCGGCGGGACGACGATCATCCTCTCGTCCGACCGACCGTCGCCGGATAAAATCGGCGTCTACGTTTCGAACAGCGGGCCGGCAATCCCGCCGGACGTCCTCCCGCATATCTTTGTTCCGTTCTTCACGACCAAGTCGTCGGGTTCGGGCGTCGGGCTGAGCGTCTCCCGCTACATCATGCGCCTGCACGGGGGCGCGCTGCATCACTCGCGCACCAAAGACGGCTTTACGGTCTTCAGCCTGCTCTTCTGAGGCGCGGACTGTAAAATTTCTTTACACCGCCTGTAAAATTTCTTTCCATTTCGCGCCCTGCGCTCCGCGCTTACCGCCCTGCCTGCGAACGCGCTGCGCAGTATGGCCCGATTTTCGCAATACCCTAAGGCAATATCAACGTATAAAGAGAGAATGAGAAAAAACATACTATATCTTCTGAGTCTGATTGCCCCGTGCGCAGGCATGGCGCAGGATAAAACCTGGTCGCTGGACGAGTGCATCCGGTATGCCCTCGAACACCAGCCCCGGCAGGCGCAGCAGAAAGCGCAGAACGAAATCTACCGGCTCGACCGGCGGGAAGCCCTCGGCGCCTTCTTCCCCTCGCTCAACGCCGGCTCCGGCGCGTCGATGAACTTCGGTCGCGGCCTCGACCCCGAAACCAATACCTATATCAGTACGAACACGTTTAGCAATGCGTATGAAATCTACTCCTCCCTGACGCTGTTCGACGGACTGGCGCAATACTACCGCGTTAAAATGGCGAACGTCCGCCGCCTGATGGGCGACGAAGAACTGCGGACGCTTCAGGATAAAACGACCTTCGAGGTGATGGAACTTTATTTTAATGTACTATATTATAAAGGTACCGTCGACCTTGCCGACCGGCAGTGGAGCGAAAGCGCCGCCCATCTCCGAAAATACCGGCGGATGGAAGAACTGGGGCTGACGTCGATCCCCGACCTCGCCGAGGCGCAGGCCAAAGAAGCCGAAGACCGCTTCCTGCTCACCCGCCAAACCAACCTCTATAACCTCGAACGCATCCGCCTGAAAGAAAAAATGAACCTGCCTGCCGACGACGACCTCCTCGTCGACGACTATACCCCCGAGCCGGCGGTACGCCCCGCGCCGGACAGCGCCCGAACTATCTGCCAAACGGCGCTGCCCGCGCTGCCCGCCGTGCAGGCCTCCGCCCACGCGCTCGCCGCCGCCGAATTAGAATACCGAATAGCCCGCGGCCGCCTCCTGCCCTCCCTCTCGATGAACGCCGGCTTCGGCACCAGCTTCTCGCGCCTGATGGACGGCAACGACTATATGCCCTTCTGGGAACAGCTGAAAGTACGCGAAGGCGCCTACGTCGGCTTCACCCTCTCGATCCCCCTCTTCAACGGCCTTGCCCGTACCTCGGAACTGCAACGGAGCCGCCAGCGCGCCGTCATCGCCCGCAGCCGGCACGAGGAAGTACGCCGGCAGGCCTACAGCGAAATCGAACAGGCCGTGGCCGACGTCGACGGCCTCGCCGACGAATACCGGCACGCGCAACAGCGAACCGCCGCCATGCAAAGCGCCCACCAACTGAACGTCCGTAAATACGAAACCGGACTGATCGACGCCCTCGCCCTCGCTACCAGCGCAAACCGCCTGCTCAACGCCCGCGTCGAAGAACTCTATACCCGCTTGAAATACCACCTGAAATACCGCCTGCTGACCTACTATAAAACGATTGATAACCCCCGATGAACGGTCGCCCCCGGCTACCGGTACGGAATACGAAACATTACGACTATGGATATTTTATTAGAAAAGAAAAAAGGAATACGACCGAAACATATCCCCTACCTCCTCGGCGGCGGCTTCGTGCTGGCAGCCCTGAGCTGGATGATCTTCGGCAACCACAGCGCCAAATTCAGCGTCGAGAAAGATAAAGTGATCGTGCAGACGGCCGAAAAAGGCGAGTTTAACGACTACATCCGCATCAACGGACAGGTGCAACCTATCAGCACCGTGCAGCTGAGCGCCGTGGAGGGCGGCATGGTCGCCGCGAAAGTCGTGGAGGAAGGCTCGATGGTGCGGCAGGGCGAAGTGATCGTCCGCCTGACGAACCCGATGCTGAGCCTCAATATCCTCGACAGCGAAGCGCAATTAGCCGAAAAGCAAAATTTCCTCCGCAACACGCAGGTAACGATGGAGCAGGAACGCCTCACGCTGAGCAAGGAAAAACTCCAACTTGATTTGGACATCGAACGCAAACGCCGCAAGTATGAGCAGTACGAAACCCTCTACGCCGAAAAACTGACGTCGAAGGAAGAGTTCCTGCAGGCCAAAGAGGATTATGAATTTGCCGTTCGCGGACGCGACCTGGTGATGGAACGCCAGCGGCAGGATTCCATTTTCCGCGGCATACAGGTGGAACAGATGGAAGAGAGCCTGAACAACATCCGGCGAAACCTTGTTTTGGTGCGCCAGCGGGTCGATAACCTCGACGTGAAAGCCCCCGTCGACGGACAGCTGGGACTGCTCGACGTGGAAATCGGCCAGTCGGTCGGCTCCGGCTCGCGCATCGGCCAGATCAGCGTGCTCTCGGACTACAAAATCGAAGCCCTCATCGACGAGCATTATATCGACCGTGTCCGAAACGGCCTGACGGCGACCTTCGAGCGGCAGGACAAGACCTACCGACTTGTTGTCCGCAAGGTCTACCCCGAAGTCCGCGACAAGCAGTTCAAGACCGATTTCATCTTCGAGGGCGAGCGTCCCGATAATATCCGCGCCGGACAGACCTATTATATCAACCTCCAGTTAGGCCAGCCGGCGGAGGCGATCCTCATCCCCCGCGGCGCCTTCTACCAGCACACGGGCGGCCAGTGGATATTCGTCGTCGCGCCGGACGGGAAGCGGGCCGTTCGCCGCCCGATCCGCATCGGACGACAGAACCCCCTCTACTACGAAGTACTCAGCGGCCTGGAAGCCGGCGAGCAGGCCGTTGTCTCCAGCTACGACAGCTATGGCGATGCCGTAGAATTAATCTTTAAATAAATACCCCCCCTTATGATACGAAATTTCTTTTACCTCCTGCGACGCTTCAAGACCTCGTCCCTGATCAATATCCTGGGACTGTCGGTGGCCTTGCTTGTATTCTTCGTCGTCCTGATGCAGGTGCGCTACGATTTCACCTACGACCGCGGCTATGCCAACGCCGATCGTATCGTGCAGTTCCATCTCTATCAAAGCGACGGGATCAACAGCCGGGCGATCACGGCCGTTAATTTTCAGATTCCCGCCCAGATAAACGAACGGCTACCGGAAGTGGAATCTTATTGCCTAACGGCGTATTGGGACGTCAGCGCCTTTGACGTGGATAAGGGCCAGACGACGCCGGAAACCTTTCAAGTTCCACAGTACGCCGTAACGCAAGGTTTCCTGAAAGTTTTCACGCCCGAAATCCTCGCCGGCGATACCACCGACCTGTTCGCGGCGGCGGGCAAGGCAATGATCTCGGCCAAAACCGCACGGCAGCTCTTCGGCGACGACGACCCCATCGGGAAGACCCTGCGCTATCACTACAGCGGAAGGGCGCTCACCGTGCAGGCTGTATACCGCGACTTCCCCGACAATGCGTCGTTCCGCAACGGCGTGTATACCCATCTGCCGGAGCAGGGTGAAAGCGAGTGGAGTTTTCAAGCCTATTTCCTGATTCCTCCCGACCGCCTGGCGGCGGCACGGGAAAAACTCACTGTGGAAGAAATACTTGGGGAAGAAGCAGTTCAGTACTTGGAAGGACATCCTGAGATAACCTATCAGATGCTGTTTTCCTCCCTAAACGACCTGTACCTGGACGGCCCCGACGGCAAGCGCATCAACACAACGCTTTCGCTGCTGGCCATCGGCCTGCTCACGCTGCTTATCGCGTTTGTCAACTTTGTAAACCTGTCGCTGGCTATGGCGCCGTCGCGCGTCAGAAACATCACCATCCGCCGGGTGATCGGCGCCAATAAAACGGCGATCCGCCTGACTATCGCCATGGAAAGCGTCGGGTTTACGGTTGTCGCCCTCGCCCTTGCGCTAACCGGCGTATGGGCGCTCAAAGGAAGCGCGTTTGCGCAGGAACTGTTTCCGACCATCGAATTTTCCCTCCGGTCGCACGTCG
>JAIRMW010000069.1 GCA_031258415.1 Prevotellaceae bacterium | reverse complement strand
CGCCTGCACTACGCCTACCCCGCGCAATTCCCGCCCGAGCTGCTCGTCGAACTGCGCGACAACCCCAAACTCTGCAAATACCTCGACCTCCCTCTGCAACACATTTCCGACAGGGTATTAAAAAACATGCGGCGACCGATCGACGGCGTCCAAACACGGGCGCTACTGGAAAAACTCCGGGCGACGGTGCCGGGCGTCGCCCTGCGGACGACCTTCATCGTCGGACATCCGGGAGAAGACCACAAGGCTTTCGACGAACTGATGCGCTTTGTCGAAGAAGCGCGTTTTGAACGCCTCGGCGTTTTTCGCTATTCCGAAGAAGAAGGCACGCACGCCGCCCGCTGCCTCCCCGACGACATCGCCGCCGCCGAAAAGCAACGGCGATACGAGGCGCTGACCTCCCTGCAGGCCACCGTCTCGCGACAGCACAACGAGCGCTTGATAGGCCGCCGCCTCCGCGTCCTCATCGACCGGTACGAAGGCGACGGCTGCGTAGCCCGCACCGAATTCGACTCCCCCGAAGTAGACAATGAAGTGCTCCTGCCGGCGACCACCCGCTACCGTCCGGGACAATTCTGCGAAGTGGAAATCACCGCCGCCGACGATTATGACTTGTGGGCTACATACGTGCCGGAGTTATGAGTTATGAGTTATGAGTTATAAGTTATGAGTTGCGCCAGTGCGCTTGTCGCAACTCATAACTTATAACTCATAATTCATAACTCTGACCGGTTACTACTCTTTTTAGTGGTTTTATTTACTTTTTCTGTTTTAAAAATTTTTAAAATATATATTGTTTTATTTAAATTTATTTATTTTAAATTAAAAATTTTTTAAAATTTATTGAAATGAGTTTGAATACCTTAAGCTGTTTTGCTCCCGATTTCGGGGCAAAATGTACCCCCCCAAACAAACCTTCGTTTGACTTCTCCCCGTGCGGGGGAGATGAAACGAAGCTTCGTTTGACTTCCCCCCGTGCGGGAGAGATGAAACAGTGCGCTGTTTGGTTTGCCCCCGTGCGGGTGAGATGAAACGAAGCTTTGTTTGACTTCTCCCCGTGCGGGAGAGATGAAACGAAGCGATGTTTGGTTTGCCCCCGTGCGGGAGAGATGAAACGAAGCTTTGTTTGACCTCTCCCCGTGCGGGGGAGATGAAACGAAGCGATGTTCGATGTTCGACTTTTAGATACTCGATATTCGACTTTTAGATTGAACCACAAAGTCGCAATATCGAGTGTCGAGCGTCGAGCGTCGAGTGTCGAGCATCGAGCGTCGAGTGTCGAGCGTCGAGCGTCGAGCGTCGAGCATCGAGTGTCGAGTGTTGAGTGTCGAGCATCGAGCATCGACTGTCGAGTGTCGAGCATCGGAGCGTCGCATTATCGAGCGTCGAGTATCGAGCGTCGAGCATCATTGCTCTTTATTCATTAACTCCTCTAACTACATTAACTCCATTTTGGAAAACTGTAGTTTTTTATATAATTTTGTCCCTTCATTTTAATTCATAAAATATGTCAACAACTGCTGATGTGCCGCCACGAGAGGCCATTCTAAAGACCTTGACCAACCGCGTACAGGTCAAAAACCAAGCGTACGAAGCTACGCTGGAAACGTTCACGCTGCTGAAAGAACTGCTTCACGAACTGTGTAACGATACCAACGAAACGCTGGAAGATCGCCAAGAACACCCGCCACGTCTCGACTATCGCGACCGGGGTAAATTTGAAGCGGAAATTAAAGTCGCCGGCGATATTTTGATCTTCAGTATGCACTCCAACATCTTTCAATTCGACCGCGACCATCTGATTTGGAAAACCTCGTATGTCCAGAAGGAAAAAAATGCTTCGTACTGCGGGATTATCAGCATCTACAACTTCCTCTCCGACTCCTTTAAGTACAATCGGATAGACGATCTGGGGTACCTCATCGGACGGATTTTTATTAATAAAGATCGCCGGTTTTTTGTCGAGGGGAAACGCCAGATGGCTTTTCGTTACAGCACCTTCGGCGAAAAAAGTATCACGCCCGACGATATCACCGCCATTCTGGAAACCGCCATCCTCTACTCCATCGAATTCGATTTGCTCACGCCGCCCTACGACCACGTCAAAGAAGCGACCGTCGGCCAGATGAACGCGAAAATCGAAAACGCCAAACTCCAAACCGGCAAACGCCTCGGCTTTAAATTCAACTCCGACGACGTGCTGGCCTCCACCCATTCGGGGTACTATAACTAACACGTATTGACTCGCCCGCCTGAAGGTATGCTTCAACGCTTTCAACGCTATTGCGCAACCCATCGCCTGCGGCGTGCCGATAGCCGGTGGCTGGTGGCCGTCAGCGGGGGGATCGATTCGATGACGCTGGCGCATCTATGCCATGCCGGAGGCGTTCCGATAGGCGTGCTCCATTGCCACTTTGGCCTGCGCGGAGCGGAAAGCGACGACGATGCGCTTTTTGTCGAACAGTGGGCCGACGCCCGCCGGATTCCCTTCTTCTGCGCCCGTTTCGACACGCAACGCTATGCTGCGGCGCACGCCCTTTCTACGCAAATGGCGGCGCGGGAGCTGCGCTATGCGTGGTTCGAGGAAATGCGCCAAACGCACGCCTACACCGATATTGCCGTGGCGCACCATGCCGACGACAACGCAGAAACCCTGCTGATAAACCTCCTGCGGGGAACAGGGCTGAAAGGATTGTGCGGCATGATGCCGGTCAACGGACGGATTATTCGACCGCTGCTCTTCGCCACACGCCGCGAAATCGGCGAATATGCCCGGCAAAATCATATCGCATACCGCGAAGACCGCACCAATGCCGGCAACGACTATGTCCGCAACCAAATTCGCCACCGGGTGATCCCGGAACTGCAAAAAATCAATCCCGCGGCGACGGCGCACATCGTCGCCGCGGCCGGACGCCTGACGCAGGCGCGCCGCGCGCTGGCGACGGAAAAAGATAAAATCGCCAACGCCTGCGGCTCGCGCACCGCCGCCGGCGAGGTGCGCATTTCCATTGCGGCGTTGAAGGCGACGCCGCACTACGCATTCTGGCTGTTCGAATGGTTGCAGGACTATCATTTCCCGAGCGCCGTAACGACCGACGTCGTGGACGCGCTGGACGGACAGGCCGGCAAACGCTTTTACAGCCCCGACCACCTGCTGGTAAAAGACCGCGACGAGTTGATCATAACGCCGCTGGCGCCGCCGCCGGTCGCCGGCGAACAGGCAATCGAAAAAGACTGCCGGGGCATTACGCAGCCCTTGCCCCTGCGTTTTGAATACCGGGCGACGGGCGCCGACTTTGTGCTCCCTCGCGGGAAACATACGGCGTGCCTCGCCGCCGACAAATTGCAGTTCCCGCTCCGGCTAAGACCCTGGCGCGCCGGCGACGCCTTCGTCCCCTTCGGCATGAAGGGACGCAAAAAAGTCAGCGATTTTCTGATCGACGAAAAAATGCCGCGCCACCGGAAAGCCTCCCAATACGTCCTGACCTCCGGCGCCGACGTCGTATGGCTGGTTGGCCGGCGCATCGACGACCGCTACCGGATTACGCCCGCCACCGCCGAAGCGCTGGTGATTACCCTATACACAGACGACTCATTGTACCGCTATGTTTGAAAAAAAATCGTTTACCACCCCGCGTTTTGCCATGATCGGCAACGGCAGCTGGGCGACGGCGCTCGTCAAACTGCTGCAAAACCACGAAGATTTACTGTACTGGTTCGTGCGCGACGAAAAGATGATCCCCCATATTCAGCGTTACCGCCACAACCCGCAGTTCCTGCGTGCGGCGACGCTCGACCCCTCGCGGTTAGAAATGACGGCCGACATTAACGCGGCGGTCGAGCCGGCCGACGTGGTCGTCGTCTGCATTCCCTCGGCCTTCCTGTCGGAAGCCTTGACAAAACTGACCGTAACGCTGAAGAACAAGTTTATTGTGTCGGCCGTCAAGGGGATTATTCCCGAAGGCAACCTGACGGTGGCCGAATACTTCAACCGGCGACACCTCGTCTCGTTCGACAATATCGGCGTGCTATCCGGCCCCAGCCATGCGGAAGAAATAGCGCTCGAACGACTGACCTACCTCACGTTTGCCTGCAAGCGACGCGACAACGCCCAACGCTTAGCCGCTCACTTCGCCTGCCACTACGTCAAAACCAGGGTAAGCACCGATATTTACGGCATGGAATACGCGGCTATCCTGAAAAACATCTATGCGATCGCCACCGGCATCGCCCATTCGCTCGGCTATGGCGACAACTTCCTCGCCGTGCTGGTAACAAACGCGCAACGCGAAATGAAACGCTTTCTGAACGACACCCGCCACAGCGCCTCGCGCGATACGACCCATTCGCCCTACTTGGGCGATCTGCTGGTTACCTGCTACTCGCAGTTCAGCCGCAACCGCACCTTCGGCGCCATGATCGGCAAAGGCTATTCGGTTACCTCGGCGCAGGCCGAAATGAATATGATTGCCGAAGGCTATTATGCCAGCCGATGTATTTTTGAAATCAACGCCGCGCATAAAATCAACATGCCCATCGCCGACGCCGTCTACCGGATACTGTACGAAAACGCCTCGCCGGAGAACGAAATGCGGGCGCTGACCGACGAAATGATCTGAGTCCGATACTCGATGCTCGACGCTCGACGCTCGACGCTCGATACTCGACGCTTGATACTCGACGCTCGATACTCGACGCTCGACATTGCGACTTCGTGCGACTTTGTGGTTCCATCGAAAAATCGAATATCGAGCATCGAGCATCGAGTATCGAAAAACGAGAGAGGCTGCTCAAACGTTGTTGAACAGCCTCTCTCGTTTTTCGTATTGAACCCGGCGTACGGCGTACGGCGGCGACCGGACTACATCGCCTCTAAGACCTTTGAATAGCGCTCGAACTGTTCGTTCATCTCGGCGCTTTCTTCATGGAACCGGTAATAGATGCCCCTCAGCGTTTCGACAATCGACCGTTCTTCGGGCATCAGTTCGTGGGCGCGTACCAGATAGGGCAGCGAGCGTTTGAACGATTCTTTCATGGCTTCTTCCAACTGGCGGTATTTGGCGTCGTCCAGTTCGTTGGCCGCCTCGTTCTGCAACTCGACCGCCCGATTATAAAACAACGCGCCGATACTATACTGCGACGCGAAAAAGTCGGGGTCGAGCTCCAGCGCTTTTGAATAGCTCTCAAACGCCTTATCCACATCTTTCAATTGTTCATAGATAATGCCTTCGGCATTGAAGAGACTGGCGTTGTCGGGCTCGTTTTGCTGCGCTTCTTTGATGTAGGGCAATGCGGCCGACAAATCGCTGCCTGCCGACATATACGCATTGATTAACTGAATAAGGATATCCTGATTTTTGGGGTATTTAATAAAGGCCTGCTGCAAGATTTCCATCGATTGGAGCGTATCGCCCTGTTCGCGCAGCAGCGAGGCATAGTTGGCATGGGCGTTGCCCTGCGAGTCGTACCCTATTTCGATCGCTCGGCCGAAGTAGCGAATCGCCTTGTCATTGTCGCCGGCCAACCGCGCGACCAGTCCGGTATTATACACATTGGCCGAGTCAATCAGGTTGATGGTCGGATGGTCGGTGATGGCGATTGCGTTCTCAAAGCAGCGCAATGAGCGGTCGTATTCGTGCAACGTATAAGCGGCCGATCCTTCCTGAAGAAAATTGTAGGACAAAACCGTCAGCCCATCTTTAATTTTTTTCGTCAGGCTCCGTTTGGCGTCCAGTTCGTAGGCCTTGACGTAGGCGTCGTAGGCTTGCAGCAACGGATCGTCGACCACTTTGTCTTCAATCACCCAAAAGGCAAGCACCCCCGATTCGTCAAAATAGAGTTTCTTGTCGGGCGTACGCAAAATTTCATAGGCCGTGCCGTCGATCTCTACGTTATCGGTTCTGAATTTCTCGTCTTTGAACAGCAGTTTTACCTGTAGCTGCGCAATGCCGAGAACTAAATTCTTGCGCGGCGCATCATAAATGTCCTTGAAAAGCTGTGCCCTGTTCATCCATGTTTTGGGCTCCGTCCCTTTTTGGGGATCGGCCGTTTCCATGTCGCTTTTCGCAATTTTAGTTAGAAACTTTTCTTTTTCTTTTTCCGTCTGCGCAGTCGCTTGCAACGCGCAGAACAAGCATACCATACATAGTATTTTTTTCATATTGTAGTTACATTTTAGAGTGGATAGTAAAAATCATCGGTGCAAATATAGGTATTTTTTTTCATACACCGGGCTATTTTACACCGGAGCCGGTTTTAGTATCCCCGAAATCCGGCGTAAAAAGAGCCGCGCCGTGCAAGCGATAAGCGACGTCGCATTTTTTTTGTATTTTTGCACGAAATTTCAACCGAATATATGAGTGATAATAATACTATATTAGCTAAATTAGAGGGGCTGGGGCAAAAGTTTGAAGCCGTCGGCAGGCAATTGGGCGAGCCCGACGTGATTGCCGACATGAAGCGCTATGTAACCCTCAATAAAGAATATCGCGAACTGGAGCCCATCGTGGCGATGGCGGCAAAGTATAAAAAGACCGCGGCCGATTTGGCCGGCACGAAAGACCTTTTGGTGGGCGAAAAAGACGCCGAACTGCGTGAGATGGCCAAAGAAGAAGTCGACTCGCTGGAGATCGCCCTTGCGCAGATGGAAGAAGAGCTCAAAGGGTTGCTCGTTCCCGCCGACCCGCAGGACGCTAAAAATGCCATACTGGAAATACGCGCCGGCACCGGCGGCGACGAGGCGTCTATTTTTGCCGGCGAGCTGTTTCGCATGTATGTCAAATTTGCGGAAAAAAAAGGATGGAAATTAGAGGTGAACTCCAGTTCCGAAGGCACGGTGGGCGGTTTTAAGGAAATCATTTGCGAAGTCCGGGGGCACGGCGTGTACGGGGTGCTCAAGTATGAGAGCGGCGTGCATCGCGTGCAGCGCGTGCCGCAGACCGAAACGCAGG
Organism: Prevotellaceae bacterium; assembly: GCA_031258415.1. Taxonomy (GTDB): domain Bacteria; phylum Bacteroidota; class Bacteroidia; order Bacteroidales; family UBA932; genus JAIRKX01. Next base: position 3,990 of record JAIRMW010000069.1, on the reverse strand, counting down.
GACGGGTGCATACGTCGGCCGCCTCGGTAGCCGTACTGCCCGAAGCCGACGAGTTCGACGTGGAACTTAATGTGAACGACATCCGCAAAGACACCTTTTGCTCGTCGGGTCCTGGCGGGCAATCGGTCAATACGACGTATTCGGCGATCCGGCTGACGCATATCCCTACGGGGTTGGTCGTACAGTGTCAGGACGAGAAGTCGCAAATCAAGAACTACGAAAAGGCTTTGACCGAGCTGCGCACGCGACTGTATAATCTGGAGTATGAAAAATACCTGAACGAGATTTCAAGCAAACGCCGGACGATGGTCTCTACCGGCGACCGCTCGGCGAAAATCCGCACGTATAACTATCCGCAAAGCCGCGTAACCGATCACCGGATTAATTATACGATGTATAATCTGCCGGTGTTCTTAGACGGCGATATTCAGGAGGTCATCGATCAGCTACAGGTGGCTGAAAACGCCGAGCGCCTCAAGGAAAACGAGCTGTAATATCCCTACCCCTTTGCCTGCCTGCCCCCCGGACGCCGTGACGCGTCCGGTATGCAGACAGGGCGCGTCCGCAAACAAACGGGCGCTTTTTTTCGGGACAGCACCGGATTTTTTTCATAAAAATGTCTTTTTAGCAATTTTATTTACTTTTTCTGTTTTAAAAAATTTTAAAATAGTCCGTTGTTATTTTAATTTATTTTATTTTTTATTAAAAAATTTTAAAAAATTAACGAACGCTATTTGAATACCTTAAGTCGTTTTGCAGTCGATTTCGGGGCAAAATGTACCCCCAAAACAAACCTTTGTTTGACTTCTCCCCGTGCGGGAGAGATGAAACGAAGCTTCGTTTGACTTCCCCCCGTGCGGGAGAGATGAAACAACGCTTCGTTTGACTTCCCCCCGTGCGGGAGAGATGAAACGAAGCTTTGTTTGACTCCCCCCCCGTGCGGGAGAGATGAAACGAAGTTTTGTTTGACTTCTCCCCGTGGGGGAGAGATGAAACGAAGCTTTGTTTGACTTCTCCCCGTGCGGGAGAGATCAAACAACATGTTGTTTGATTTCCCCCCGTGCGGGAGAGATGAAACAACATGTCGTTTGATTTCCCCCCGTGCGGGAGAGATGAAACAACATGTCGTTTGGTTTCCCCCGTGCGGGAGAGATGAAACAACATGTCGTTTGGTTTCCCCCCGTGCGTGGGAGATGAAACAACGCTTCGTTCGATGCTCGACTTTTCGATACTCGATATTCGACTTTTCGATAGAACCACAAAGTCGCAATGTCGAGCGTCGAGTATCGAAAAGTCGAGCAGCGAAAAAAATAATGGTCTGCCGGGCTGTTTTTCCCGAAATTATAGTATATTTGCAGGGAAATTAAAAATTAGTTACCCTTTACACAGAAATTCTATGAATATTGAAAATTTAACGCCTCAACAAGTATGGAAAAATTTCCATGCGCTGACGCAAATCCCCCGTCCCTCGAAGCATGAAGAGCAGGTGCGGGCTTTTATGACCCGTTTCGGAAACGGGCTTGGATTAGACACGCTGGTCGACGAGGTCGGCAATGTGATCATCCGAAAACCCGCTACGGCCGGGATGGCGCACCGGAAAGGCGTCGTTCTGCAAGCTCACTTGGACATGGTGCCGCAAAAAAACAGCGACGTGGTTCACGATTTTGAAAAAGACCCCATTCGGCCTTATATCGACGGCGAATGGGTGCGCGCCAAAGGAACGACTCTCGGGGCCGACAACGGCGTGGGCGTGGCGGTGGCGATGGCGATACTCGAAGCCGACGACCTTGTGCACGGCCCGCTCGAAGCCCTGTTTACCATCGACGAGGAAACCGGGATGACCGGCGCCTTCGGCCTGAAAGCCGGCCTGCTCAAGGGGGAAATACTGATCAACTTAGACTCGGAAGACGAGGGCGAACTCTACGTCGGGTGCGCCGGCGGATTGGACGGCAGTTTTTCGCTGACCGGCCGTCAGGAAGCCGTGCCGACGGGCTGCGAGGCTTTTCGCCTTGCGGTAACAGGGCTCAAAGGCGGACATTCGGGTATGGACATCAACCTCGGGCGCGGCAATGCCAATAAACTGCTGATGCGCTTCCTGCAGCCGCTGACTGCCGACTGCGGCGCACGCATAGCGAGCATCGAAGGCGGCAATCTGCGCAATGCCATTCCCCGGGAAGCCTTTGCGCTGCTCTGTGTGCCGTCGGCGCAAGTCGCCGCCGCCCGGCAAACCGTAGCGACGTTGGCCGCCGCCATCGCCGCCGAGCTGTCGGCTGTCGACGGCGGACTGAAGGTCGTACTGGCGCCGTCCGAGACGCCCGCCGCCGTCGTCGACGAGGCCACTCAACGCGCCTTGATCCTTGCGGTATATGCCTGTCCCAACGGCGTCGTGCGCATGAGCGACACGATGCCCGGACTGGTGGAGACGTCCAACAATCTTGCGATTGTGAAATTAGAAAATGGCGTAGCGCAGGTCGCCTGCCTGCTGCGCAGTTCGGTCGATTCGGCCAAAGACGATTTGGCCGGCGCCATGCGCGCGGTCTTTACGCTCGCCGGCGCCAGCGTGGCGTTTACCGGCGGCTACCCGGGCTGGAAGCCCAACCCCGACTCGGCGATTCTGAAGACGATGAAAAGCGTCTATCAACAGTTGTATGGGAAAATACCCGACGTCAAAGCCATTCATGCCGGCCTCGAATGCGGACTGCTGGGCGGCGCCTACCCGCATTGGGATATGATCTCCTGCGGGCCTACCATCCGCTCGCCGCACTCGCCCGACGAACGACTGAAAATAGATACGGTCGAAAAATGGTGGACGTTTTTAGTCGCTACGCTGAAAGTCTGCTAAACGCCGAGCTTTAGCGTGCCGGCTTCCCATTGCCCGTCGGCCATAAACGAAGAGCGCACCAACGGGCCGCTCGCAATATTCCAGAAGCCGATTTCCAGTCCTGTTTGCCTGTAAAAGTCGAACTGCGAAGGATGCACATATTCCGTTACGGAAATGTGCTTGGCCGTCGGTTGCAGATATTGCCCGATGGTAAACAGCCGCACGCCGGCGTCGAAAGCGTCGCGCATCGTGGCGACTACCTCGTCGGGGCGCTCGCCCAATCCGACCATGAGGCCCGATTTGACCGGTAGCCCCTGTTGTGCTACACGCTGCAAGACCTCCAAGCTGCGTCTGTAGCCGGCGCGTGATCGCACGTGCGGCGTCAGTCGTTCCACCGTTTCCAGATTATGCCCGACGACGTCGGGTCGCGCCTCGACGACGACCTGCAACAAGGCGGCGTCCGCATCAAAGTCGGGAATAAGAATTTCGATGACGCTATGCGGGTTCTGCTCGCGTACCGCGCGTACGGTGGCCGCCCAATGCGCCGCCCCTTTGTCGGGCAGGTCGTCGCGGTCGACGGAGGTGATGACGGCATGTTTCAGTTGCATCAGCCGGATGCTCTCCGCCACTTTCTGCGGTTCGTCGGCGTCGGGCGGCTCCGGACGACCGGTTTGCGTCGCGCAGAAACGGCACGAGCGGGTACAGATATTCCCTAAGATCATAAACGTGGCCGTCCCCCGGCTCCAGCAGCGGCCGATGTTCGGGCACCGTCCGCTGCTGCAAATGGTATGCAGGCGGTGGGTTTCCACAATCCGCCGGATTGCCGGGCCGGTTTCGTTGCCGGCCAGTTTAATTTTTAACCAGTCGGGTTTCATCGTGCGACGTTAAATGGTTTTTACAGCCCTACGACGGTAATGGTTTTACCGTTGGGGTTTGCTTTTTTCGTATAGATTTTGTCGTCCCATTTGACGTCGGGGCGATGGTCGAACAGGAGCAGCCAGCCTTCGGCGCAACCGCAGGCGTCCATATAGCGGGCGGTTTGCTCGAGGCCGTCCCTCAGCGAGGGCTCGCCGCGCCATATTTTGAGTTCAATGGGGTATTTATGGTTTTCGTACACCAAGCAGATGTCAAGGCGGCCGGTGCCTGCCGCCGGTTCCCGGACAACCTGC
>JAIRMW010000011.1 GCA_031258415.1 Prevotellaceae bacterium | reverse complement strand
GTTATTCGCCGGCCAAACGCGCCTCCGACCGCGATCCGATCGAGTCGTTGCGCTATGAATAACTGCGGCGCCGGCAGGCAGGGAGGATTACTATAAAACAGATTGCTATAATGAATATGGAATGTTTACAACGCCGGTTGCCGCGCGGCCGGTTTTTTCAGGGAATGCGATGGGCGCTACTGTGGGGCGCCCTGTGGGGCATGGCGCAGCCGGCGGCGGCGCAAACGTCGCAATACAATTATGTCTATACGCTGGAGGAAGTATTGACGCTGGCGCTGGAGCAGTCGCCCGATGCGGTGAGTATGCGCAATACGTTTATGGCCAGCTACTGGCAGTATCGCTCGTACCGTGCAAGCCAGTTGCCGTCGCTGAACTTTTCGGCCAGCGTACCCGACTTTTCGCGTCAGCTGATTGAAGTAACCCGCACCGACAGCGTCGGCAATGCCATAAAGAACTATTCGTCCGATTTTTCGAGCCGGCTGAACGGGTCGCTTTCGCTGCAACAGAATTTGCCGACAGGCGGCGTGGTGTCCGTCATTTCGTCCCTGCAACGGCAAGACCGTTTTCGGAACAGTTTTGCGCAGCACGAAAGCGCCGAGTATATCACCACGCCGGTTAGCATCAACTTGGTACAGTCGATCTTCGGGGTGAACCAGTGGAAGTGGGACCGCAAAATCGAGCCGCTACGCTACGAAGAGGCCAAGCGCACGTATCTCAAGCAAATGGAGACCATTTCGCTGCGGGCTATCCAGTATTTCTTCGACCTGGCGGCGGCGCAGCAGAATCTGGCTATCGCCACATTTAATTATGCCAACAACGATACGCTACACAAGATTGCAACAGGGCGCTATAATCTCGGTACGATTGGCGAGAACGATCTGCTACAGTCGGAATTAAATTACCTGAATGCCGGCTCGTCGCTCAATCAGGCGCAGTTAGATGTGGAAATACGGCAGAACCGCCTCCGGTCGTTTCTTGGGTTCAACGAGCTGGTAACGGTGGCCATTGTCATTCCCGACAGGGTACCAAGCATGTTGCTCGATCTGGAGCAGGTGATGGTATGGGCGCGGAAGAACAATCCCGACCTGCTGGCCTACCGGCGGCAACTGCTGGAAGCCCAGAAACGGGTCGAAGAAGAGAAGGCGGCTACCGGCGTTCAGGCCGACATCAGCCTGTCGTTCGGCCTGAATCAGCAGGCCGCCGCCTTTACGGACGCCTACAACGACCCCCGCGACATGCAAACGGCGCGTATTGCCCTGTCGGTGCCCGTGCTCGACTGGGGGCGCGGCAAGGGGCGCGTGCGCATGGCAAAATCGAACCAGCAGGTCGTGCAAACGCAGATCGATCAGGCGCTCGCCGATTTTGAGCAGGATGTATTACTAAAAGTGCGGCAATTCAATATGCAGGAAATTCAGTTCCGCATCGCCGCCAAATCCGACACCGTCGCGCAAAAACGCTACGACGTGTCGAAAGCCCGTTTTCTGATAGACAAAATTACGATTACCGACATGAACAACGCGCAGTTAGACCGCGACAGTGCGCAACAAAACTACGTAACCGCCCTGCGCAATTACTGGAACTACTACTACCTCCTGCGGCAGATCGCCCTGTATGATTTCATCCTCGACCGCCCGCTGGACGCCGACTTCGACGCGCTGGTAGAGTAAGCGGAGCGTCCCGCTTCAGTGAACGGCGTCCCGACGGTCGAGGCTTGCCGGCACAGGACGTTGCGCCGGTGCTCGAACTCATCGCCCTCTTCCGAAAAGCCACCGGCGTCGACCTTTTCGCTAAAATAGTCGGGCGGCGTCCCGACGACGTTGAGCAGGTATAGGCCAACCCCCAAAAAACAGTGGCGGCCGGCCCGACAGGGCCGCCGCCACAATGCTATTTACAACCGACCCCGTAAGGGCGGCAAGCAGAACTGTTTATTTACATTGGGCATCCTTTACCTCACAGACAACCTTATCGCTACCCACTTTGGCAACCTTTACCTTGCCGTCGGTATTCGTTACGGTAACAAATTTACTTTGTTTTTGACTTGGATCATTGCAATGTCCGGACTGATTATAGACAATTTCAACTTGCGGCGAGCTCGCCGCGTGTTCCGGCGAGTTCGCCGCGTGTTCTGGCGAGCTCGCCGCATGTTCTGGCGAACTCGCCGCAAGTTCTGGCGAGCTCGCCGCAAGTTCTGGCGAGCTCGCCGCAAGTTCTGGCGAGCTCGCCGCGTGTTCCGGCGAGCTCGCCGCATGTTCTGGCGAGCTCGCCGCATGTTCTGGCGAGCTCGCCGCGTGTTCCGGCGAGCTCGCCGCACTTGAGAGTAGTTAGAGTAGGGGGCGGCGGCGCTTGTCGCAGGCCTGTAGGGACGACACTTTATTAACCGTATGTTTTAGCATACGGATTCGAGCCTCCGCCGCCTCCTCCCCTCGCTCAACCCTTCGGGCTTTTTGTCGTGGCGTCCCTTGCGAGGCAATCCCCGCAAGGGATTCCCCCAGCAACTACCCCATGCAAATTCCGCTAATCACCACAAAAATGAGAGGCGTCGGCCTCACCGCAGTCCCACTTCCTTTTCATACTGCTCCCAATGATTGATCACCTCGACGGCCTTTAGGAAGACCGGGTCGGTCTGCTTATTGAGCACCTCAAAATATTCGCTGGTACTCCACAGCGCACGGGCCATGAGAGCTTTCATCTCGAGGCGGAGGCAGTGGCCGGACACGGCGAGTCCCTGCTCGTCGCGCGGGATTTTCTGTGCCTCGGCGTAGGCGATAAATGCGTCGAACAGCGCGTCGTCGACCGAAAAGTGGCGGTCGAAGTCGGCAAACGTCTTATAACGCCTGTGCAGGGCGCTGCGTTCCCCGTCCATCCACTGCGTAACAAACTGGCTGAGCAGCCCCGCGTGGTAGATCCGCGTATAGTAGTCCGAATGGCACGACGTGTCGGCCGGCAGGAAAATATCGGGCATAATGCCGCCGCCGCCATACACTTCGCGGGCATTGATCAGCGTATAAAATTTCAGCGAATCGGGAAGACGGATGCTATCGCGGGAAAACATTTCGCCGTGGCTGCGGCGGCGGTACAAGTCGGCATAATAGGCGTCCGTCCTTCCGGCGTCGTAGGGGCGCTGAATAACGCGCCCGGTAGGCGTATGATAGCGGGCGACGGTCAGGCGCACCTGCGAACTGTCTGGCAGCGACAGCAGTTGCTGCACCAGCCCTTTTCCGAACGAGCGGCGCCCCATCAGGATACCCCGGTCCCAGTCCTGCACCGCGCCCGCCACAATCTCGCTGGCCGACGCGGAATGCTCGTCAATCAGCACCAGCAGCCGCGCATTGCGAAACATCCCCCGGCCGGTAGCCAAATCCATCGACTTCGGCCAGTGCTCCCCCTCGTTGTAGACAATCAGCCGTCCGGCGTCGAGAAACTGGTCGCACAGTTCGACCGCCGTCTTGAGCACCCCGCCGCTGTTCCCGCGCAGATCGAGGATTATCGACTGCGGCGCGCGTCGGAGCTTCTTCAGCGCGTCCTTAATTTCCGTTACCGACGTAACCGCAAACCGCCCAAGGCGAATATACACCGTGCCCGGCTGTACCTCATAAAGCGCATGAAGACTGTGTATGGGAATTTTATCGCGCACTATCGTGAAATGTAATAGCCGGGGACTTCCCTTACGGAGAATGGTCAGCGCGACGGACGTCCCCTTCGGCCCGCGCAGCAACTGTAGCACCCGGGCATTCTGCAACCCGACGCCGGCCACAGGCAGGCTGTCAACGGCCACAATCCGGTCGCCGGCCAGCACGCCCACCGCCTCGGACGGGCCGCCGGCCAGCGGTACGGTTACCGTCAGCGTATCTTCCAAGATGGCAAACTCAATCCCCACGCCCTCAAAATGCCCCTCAAGCTGCTCGTTGGCCGCCTTTACATCGGCTGCCGACAGGTACGTCGAATGCGGATCAAGCTGACGAAGCATATTGACAACGGCCTTCTCCGTAAGACCCGGCAAATCGACCGTATCGACATAATACGAATCGATATACACCAACAACTGCCCGAGCTTGTTATAACTTTCATACAACGCCCCGCGCTCTTTCCTCGACTGAGACGCCAGCGGCCATACCGCCAGCAGCGCAGCTCCCACAAGTACATATTTTTTCATTTCCATTCTTTTTTATCGTGCAAAGCTACCACTTTTTCCAACAACTCGCCGTCGGTAGCGTCTATCCAGTGAATAGCAGGGTCGCGCGACCAGTAGGAAAGCTGCTTTTTAGCATACCGCCGCGTATGTAGCCGGATAAGCCGCACCGCCTCCTCGAGCGTCGTTTGCCCCTCCATATAATCGAACAACTCGGCATACCCTACCGTCCTGAGCGCCGGCAGCCCCTTATACGGATAGAGCGCCCGCGCCTCGTCGAGCAGGCCGGCCTCCATCATCTGCCCGACGCGGGCGTCGATACGTTCGTACAACTCCTCGCGCCGCCGCCGCAGCCCGACCTTGAGAATCCGAAACGGACGCGGCTTCGCGACGCCGGTCTTCCACCCGGAATACGGACGGCCTGTAGCCATACACACCTCGAGCGCACGCACGATGCGCTGCGGATTCTTTAGATCAATCGTCCGATACGTCGTCGGGTCCAGCTGCTTCAACAGAAACCGCAACCCCTCGACGCCTTCGCGCTGCAAACGCTCGGACAGCTGCCGGCGCAGCGACAGATCGGTCGCCGGAAAACAGTCGATCCCGCGGCATACCGCATCGATATACAGCCCCGACCCGCCCGCCAGCAGCACCGTGCCGTGCGTCGGAAACAGCCGCTCCAGCAACGCCAGCACCTCCCGTTCATACTGTCCCGCCGTATAATGCTCGTGAATAGATCGGCTGCCGATAAAATAATGCGGCACGGTCGCCAGTTGACAGGCGTCGGGCACAGCCGTCCCGATCCGCATTTCACGGAACACCTGCCGCGCGTCGGCCGACACGACGACCGTCGAAAAATACTGCGCCAGCCGCAGGCTTGCATCGGTTTTCCCCACCCCGGTGGGGCCAAGCACGACGAGCAGGGTACAAGGCGCCCCGTCGGGCTGCATACATCTCGGTTCGCTCATTCGATTAATTTTCGGTAAAGATAGAACAAACCGGCGCATCCTGCAAACCGCCCCCCATCTCCGACCGCACATATGATATATAGGCATACATTCCCGGACAACCGGCCCCACCCCCCCGCGCCGGCAGGCGACAAAAAGGACGGCGCCGACATCCTTTTGTCCCTTTCCGCAGCGCCGGTTTGTCCGTTCAAAAAAATTGTTGTATTTTTACCCGCAATTTATGGCTATAGAACACTTTTTATTAGTTGTAGCAGTCCTGCTATTCCTGAGTATCATAGCCGGCAAGACCGGCTATCGTTTCGGGGTGCCTGTGCTATTGCTGTTCCTCATGATCGGCACCTTAGCCGGTTCCGAAGTGTTCGGGGTTATCAGCTTCGACAACTTCCACGTCGCGCAGAATATCGGCGTCATTGCGCTGGTGTGTATCCTGTTCTCGGGCGGTATCGATACAAAGTACGATTCCATTTTTCCCGTCGCGCGGCAGGGCGTGGTACTGGCCACCCTCGGCGTATTGCTGACCGCCCTGATTACCGGCGTATTCATCTACTTTCTGACCAACTGGTTCTTCCCCAACGTAACGCTGACCTTCCTCGAATCGCTGCTGCTCGCGTCGGTCATGTCGTCGACCGACTCGGCGTCGGTCTTTGCGCTGCTGCGGTCGAGAGGCCTCCTGCTGCGCCACCGCCTGCGTCCGCTGCTGGAACTGGAAAGCGGCAGCAACGACCCGATGGCCTACATGCTCACCATTACGCTGATAACGATCATCCAGCAGCTACAGATCTCCTCCGAAGCGACGATCGCCTGGGGCAGCGTAGTAGCCCTCTTCTTCGCGCAATTAGTGATCGGCGCCCTGCTGGGATTTCTGTTGGGAAAATTAGCCGTCCGGGTGATCAATAAAATCAATATCGACAACGACTCGCTGTACCCGATATTGCTGCTCTCGAGCATGCTCTTTGTCTTCTCCCTAACGTATTTCCTAATGGGCAACGGATTTCTCGCCGTCTACGTCGCCGGATTAGTTATGGGCAACAGCAAATTTGTACACAAACGCACGACGCTGAAGTTCTTCGACGGGCTGGCATGGCTCTTCCAGATCGTGATGTTCCTTACGTTAGGCCTGTTAGTCAATCCGTCGGAACTGCTGCCGATTATGGGCATCGGCATTCTGGTCGGCATCTTTATGATCCTGTTTTCGCGCCCGGCGGCGGTGATCATCAGCCTGTTGCCCTTCCGTAAAATGGCGTTCAACGACCGGCTCTACGTCTCGTGGATCGGGCTGCGCGGCGCGGTACCCATTATTTTCGCCACCTATCCGATGATTGCCGGCATCCCCCATGCGCGTACCATGTTCAACATCGTGTTCTTCATCACCATCCTCTCCCTCATGGTGCAGGGCACCTCCGTATCGTGGTTTGCCCACCTGCTGGGACTGGCGCGACCGCTCACGGCAAAACGGAAACTCGACGACTTCGACGTCGATTTTGCCGACGACATGAAATCGTCGATGATGCAAATCACCGTTACCGACCACATGCTGCAAAACGGTCATCACCTGATGAACCTCCCCCTGCATGCCAAAGCCCTTGTCGTAATGGTCAAACGCGAAGACAACTATTTTATCCCCAAAGGCACCACCGAACTGCGAATCGGCGATAAACTGCTGCTGATCTGCGAAGACAACAAAATCCTCGAAGAAACCTATAAAATGCTGGGCGCCGAGGTAGCGACCAAAGTAGAAATAGAAGAAGAAGACTGACCCTTAAAACCACAAATCCCCATGGGCGAAGAACGAATGAAAGACGGATGGATGGTTATCGTAAACCCGAAAGCCGGCAGCGGCAAGGGACTTACGGACTGGCCGATTATTTCCAACCAGATGAACCGTAGCAGCGTGGACTTCAGCTGCGTATTCACCGAACACAAATACCACGCCGTCGAACTGACCGTCAAAGCCATCCACGACGGCTACCGCAAAATAGTCGCTATCGGCGGCGACGGCACGATCAACGAAATTGTCAACGGA
>JAIRMW010000055.1 GCA_031258415.1 Prevotellaceae bacterium | reverse complement strand
CTCGAGACAATCGTCGAAAGACTCGAGACAATCGTCGAAAGACTCGAGACAATCGTCGAAAGACTCGAGACAATCGTCGAAAGACTCGAGACAATCGTCGAAAGACTCGAGACAATCGCCGAAAGACTCGAGACAATGTTGAAAGACTCGAGACAATCGTCGAAAGACTCGAGACAATCGTCGAAAGACTCGAGACAATTTGCCTTTTTTTCCCGGTCGGCTACTTCATTTATTCCTGTTTAAAATGGGTTTCTATGCGAAAGGCTCAATCATGGAAAGAGGCGGATTTTATCGCCTTTGCACGGAAGCTCGGCGCGAAGGGTACCGCTCGTGAAAGCGAGTCGCCACTCGACGCCTTCCGGCAACGAATAACCCGCCAACAGGAAGTCAAGAACTAAGCGCTTTTTAGTCGTAAGTCATAACTCAACTTCATAATTCCTACCTCATACCTTTTTTGTATCTTTGCAGAAAATAAGGGAAATGAAACAACGGATATATATCGACACATCTATTGTTGGCGGGTATTTTGATAAAGAATTTGCCGAAGCCACGCAAGCCTTGTTTGAACGCCTTAAAAACGGAGAAGTTGTTTTTGTAGTGTCCGACCTGCTCCGGCAAGAACTTGCCGGAGCGCCCAAACAGGTGCAGGCATTACTGAATAATTATGAATATCTCTGCTTTGAACCTGTTTTACTAACGACAGAAGGCAAGGAGCTTGCCGATGCTTATATTGCAGCGAAAGTGGTGGGAAAAACAAGTTTGGAAGATTGTCAACACATAGCCATGGCTACTATATATAAGGTGGGTGTATTAGCAAGCTGGAATTTCAAGCACATTGTAAACCTTATGAGAATACAAGGCTACAACGCTGTAAATTTAAAAATGGGCTATACGTCCCTCGAAATAAGAAACCCCAGAGAATTGATATATTATGAAAACGAATGACCAAATAAAAGATTTCGACTGCGTGCAAATGAAGAACGAAATTCAGGCAAAAATCTATGCCGAAACGAAAGACATGACATTTGAAGAATTGAGAGCCTACTTAGACCGGCAATTGCAACAAGACGCCTTCTGGCAACGAATAACCCGCCAACAGGGAGTCAAGAACTAAGCGCTTTTGTCTGCCTGTTCCGGCGGCTGAAATCGCCGGTAATCATTGTTCCATGGGCCGGGAGCCAACATCGCATGTCGTACCTCGCAGGACGTCATTATTCATTGCGAAGGAGTAAAAAAACACCCGCCGGGCTCAAAACCCCATTATTTACGCGCGTGATGCAAACCGTCACATGCGTGGATTTTCGGTCTGAAGGAAGATTTGTCTGAGGGGTATGAGTCCGCGAAAAGGGGTGTGGGCGGCTGAAGCCGCCCACACCCCTTTTCGTTTTCACCTTCTCCGGCGCAACCGATGTTCGATGTTCGATACTCGATGCTCGATGCTCGACGCTCGACGCTCGACGCTCGACGCTCGATGCTTAACGTTTAACGGTTGGTTTTTTTCCGGCGGCGCTTATCCTTCCTTTTCCTGCCGGTTTCTTTTTTACGTTCTTTTTTGTTTGCGCTTTTTTTACCGACGCCTGTTGCAGGCGCGCCTTTTTCTTAAAACTCTTCAGCGTTTCGCTTGCCGGACGAACGACGAGCATGACGACGCCTTTGGGCAGGCGCTCGCCCTCCCGCACCTTCACCTCCTGCACGACGCCATGGAAAGGCGCCCGGATGACGTTATACATTTTCATCGCCTCGAACACGAGCAATTCGTCGTTTTTGCACACATAGTCGCCTACGCGGACGGATATCTTGTGCACGGTGCCGGGGATAAACGATTTCACCTCTTCGGGATTGGGAGGCGTCCAGGTCGTTCGGTTTTTAAATTTTTTGGTATACGTGGTCTGATAGCTGCGTCCCTGTTCGGCCACCGCGAGGCTTTGGTAATCTTCGGCGCTTTCGGTTATCAGCAGGGGATTTTCCAGCGTGGGTACCTGTTTCTGTTCTTCCATAACGCATCGATTTAAAAGGGAGGAATACCATGTTTCTTATGCGGGCGACCGACGGTTTTCGTTTTCGACAGTTCGAGCGCCTGCAAAATGAACTGGCGGGTTTCCTTTGGCGGGATCACCGAGTCGATATAGCCTTTGGCGGCGGCGACATACGGATTGGCAAATTTGGTTTTGTATTCTTCGACTTTCTGCTTGCGCATGGCTTCGGGATCGTCCGCCTCCATGATTTCCTTTCGGAAAATGATATTTGCCGCGCCCTGCGGCCCCATTACGGCAATTTCGGCCATGGGCCATGCAAAGACAAAATCGGCGCGCAGGTGTCGCGAGTTCATGGCAATATAGCCGCCGCCATAGGCTTTTCGCAGGATCACCGTAATGCGCGGGACGGTGGCTTCGCTGTAAGCGTACAGCAATTTTGCCCCGTGCCTGATCACGCCGGCATGTTCCTGATCGACGCCCGGCAGGTAGCCCGGCAGGTCTTCGATCGTTACCAGCGGGATATTAAATGCGTCGCAGTAGCGAATAAACCGGGCGGCCTTGTCCGACGAGTCGCAGTCGAGCACGCCGGCGAGCACCAGCGGCTGGTTGGCCACAAAGCCGATCGTCTGCCCGTCGAGTCGTCCGAAGCCGATGACGATATTACCGGCCCATTTTTCCTGAATTTCAAAAAACTCCGAATCGTCGGCCAAGGCGCGGATGACATGGCGCACGTCGTAGGGTTTGGTCGGATCGACCGGCACCACTTTTTCAATGTTGAATTGCTTTTTGGGTTCTTTGACGGGCGCCGGCGCCTGCGGTTGCTCATTGTTCGACGGCACAAAGGAAAGCAGGGTTTTGATTTGCTTGAAGCATTCTTCTTCCGACAGGGCGAAGAAGTGGGCGTTTCCTGTAATTTCGTTATGCACCAGCGCCCCGCCGAGTTCTTCCATCGAAATTTCTTCGCCCAGCACCGATTTAATGACTTCGGGGCCGGTGATAAACATTTTAGAAATATTATCGACCATAAATACAAAATCGGTCAGCGCCGGCGAATAGACCGCGCCTCCGGCACAGGGTCCGAGGATGACCGATATTTGGGGGATTACGCCGCTGGCCAGCGTATTGCGAAAGAAAATTTCGCCGTAGCCGGCCAGCGAATTGACGCCTTCCTGAATACGCGCTCCGCCGGAGTCGTTGATACCAATCAGGGGGATGCGCATACGCAACGCATAGTCCATGATTTTTGTGATCTTACGGGCGTGCATCAGGCCAAGCGACCCGCCGGCCACCGTAAAATCCTGCGCAAAGATGGCAACCGGGCGCCCGTTGATTTTGCCCGTGCCGATGACTACGCCGTCGCCGGGCAATTCTTTTCCGTCCATCCCAAATTCCCGTGCGTCGTGTTCTATAAACAGGTCGTATTCGTAGAATGAGCCTTCGTCTACAAGGAAGCTGATCCGTTCTCGGGCCGGCAGTTTGCCCATGGCTTTTTGTTTGGCGATCGCCTGTTCGCCGCCGCCGCGTATTGCTTTCTCCGTTTTTCGTTCCAGTTCCCGGAGTTTCGAACCTAAATTTAATGCCATAATCTAAATAGTGAATTAAGTAAATTAAACATACATGCAGGCTTCCATAGACAGGGTTGCAAAAATACGATAAAAATGAAAAGCCGTCGGTATTTTGTACCGGAAACAGCCGCCGGCATTTTTTTCAAAATTGATTATAAAAGTATTGTAAAATAGTAACACCTGCGTTATACTTGCCTTTTCAGCATCAGTTCCCATAGCACGACGCCGATGCTGACGCTGACGTTCAACGAATGTTTGGTACCGAATTGCGGGATTTCCAGACAGTAATCGCAGGCGTCGACCACGGTCTGCTGCACGCCCCTGACCTCGTTGCCGAAGACCACGGCATAGCGGGCGCCGGCCTGCGGCCGGAAGTCGTGCAGCAGGATTCGCCGTTCGGTCTGCTCGACGGCCACGGTCGTATAGCCCGCCTGCTTCAAGGCGTCGAGGGCGGCGTCGGCGTCGGCGGCATACTCCCATGCCACCGTATCTTCGGCGCCGAGGGCGGCCTTGTGGATGTCGGCCGACGGCGGTACGGCGCAAATGCCGCACAGGATTATTTTTTCGACGCAGAACGCATCGGCCGTACGGAATGCCGCGCCGATATTGTGCTGGCTGCGGATATTGTCTAACACCACGACGACGGGCATTTTGGGCGCCCGGCGGAAGGCTTCGGGCGTCAGGCGGTTCAATTCGCTGTTAAGGAGCTTGCGGTTCATGGCGCACAGGGTTCGACGAGGCCCGACGGCACGATTTTGTAGAGTTTGTCGGCCCGGCGGATTTTTTCCGGCGTCGCGATGGCGCAGGCCGTGCCTTTACCGGCCTTTGGCGCCGGCTGCATGCCCACGTGGAGCGCCGCCACCCGCAGGCGTACCACGCCGGTGGTGGGGCCGACGATCAACGCCTCGTCGCCGACGGCCAACTCGCCGGTTTCAATCAGGAACTCCGCGACGCCCAAGCGGCTGAAATAGTTGGTCGCTTTGCCGAGGTAGACCTTGCGTTCGGTGGCTTTGTTGCCATATACTTCGCTCCATTCGCCGAGCCGTGCGCCCTGATAGTAGCCGTCCCAGAAGCCGCGATTGAAGACGGTTTGCAGCTCGGCTGTCAGCGCCGCAACCAGCGCCGGCGTATAGCGACCGTCGCGCAGCGCGTCGAGGGCGCGGCGGTAGCAGGCGACGACGGTCTGCACGTAGTCGGCCGACCGCGCACGCCCTTCGATCTTGAATACCCGCACCCCGACCGCCGCCATCGTGTCCAGAAAACCGATCGTGCAAAGGTCTTTCGGCGACATAATATACTGGTTATCGACCGTCAACGCGCGACCGGTTTCGTTGTCGGTTACCGTATAACCGCGCCGGCATACCTGATAACAGGCGCCGCGGTTGGCCGACGCATTATATTCGTGCAAACTCAGATAGCATTTGCCGGACACGGCCATGCAAAACGCGCCATGGCAAAACATTTCGATGCGAACCGGCTGTCCGCCGGGACCTCGAATTGGCTCCGCTTCAATCTGTCGGGCGATTTTTTTGACCTTGTCTAACGACAACTCGCGGGCGAGCACCACCACGTCGGCAAACTGCGCATAGAACCGCAGCGCCTCGCCGTTCGTTACGTTCAACTGCGTGGAAATATGCACTTCGACGCCCTGCTGCCGCGCATACCCGATGGCGGCCATGTCCGACGCAATCACCGCCGCGACGCCCGCCCGCTTGGCCCGGTCGATCGTCCGGCGCATCTCCTCCAGTTCGTCGTCGTACAACACCGTATTGACGGCGAGGTACCCGCGAAGGCCGTGCGCCCGGCAGAACGCGACGACCTCCTCCAAATCGTCGATTTGGAAGTTATGCGCCGAATGCGCACGCATGTTCAGGCCGCCGACGCCGAAATAGACCGCATCGGCCCCGCCCTGCGCCGCCGCCGTCAGGCAGGCAAAATTGCCCGCAGGCGCCAGAAGTTCTATAGCTGTTTGGGAAAACATCGGTAAAAGAAGTATTTGTTTTTATGGATGCAAAGGTAGCACATCTGCCTGAGACGGCCAAATCGCCCGCCCCGCCCCACGAGAGCCCTGAAAGGGCGAAATCCGTAGCTCGCCCCTTCGGGACTATGCCGCCGCGGGCCTCATCAATAGCACAGGGCAACGCCCTGTGCTATTGATGAGGGGCTTTCAGCCCTGCCGCCGCCGCCGCGGGCCATTAACCATTAACCATTGGCGCGAGCATCGGAAAGTCGAATATCGAAAAGGCGCGCCTCGAGTTGGTAGATTGAAAAAGTTTATGTACCTTTGTCGCACTATTGAATTTAAAATGATATTAATTTGTTTTAGCGGCCGTAACGGCCGCTTTTTTTTTCTGCAATAATAAACGCTACCTTTGTGCCGTACAAAAGTAAATAAGTATGTCAATAAACAAACTGATCTTGGGCGACAATCTCGAAATCCTCAAAACAATAGAGGACTCGACGGTCGATTTAATCTATCTCGACCCCCCGTTTTTCTCGAACCGCAACTACGAAGTAATCTGGGGCGACGCGGGCGAAGTGCGCTCGTTTCAAGACCGCTGGGCCGGCGGCGTCGACCATTATATCACGTGGCTCAAAGAGCGGGTCGCCGAAATGCACCGAATTCTCAAATCCACAGGCAGCATTTTTTTACATTGCGACTGGCACGCCGACGCTTATATCAGGGTGGAAATTCTGGATAGAATTTTTGGTATGAATGGCTTTAGAAATGCAATAGATTGGTGTTATAATGTTGGAGGAAAAAGTAAAAATTATTTTGCAAGGAAAAAAGATACGATATTTTGGTATACCAAGACAAATAAATGGATTTTTAATGGAGATAAAGTGGGAATAAAAAGGGACACCGGCACAAAAAGTCAGGGAGGAAAAATAGGTATTGATGAAAACGGCAGATCATATCAGGATAAAATTGTAAGAAAAACCGGAAAAATATACCGGTATTATTTAGATGAAAATAAAATTCCAGAGGATTGGTGGACGGATATAAATTCAATACAATCAGGTTCAAAAGAGCGTATCGGCTACCCCACCCAAAAACCCGAAGCATTATTACAGCGAATAATCGAATGCGCCAGCAACGAGGGCGACCTCATTCTCGATCCCTTTGTAGGCGGCGGGACGACGGTGGCCGTGGCCGACCGGCTTAACCGGCGCTGGATTGGCGTCGACCAGTCGGCCATGGCGGTAAAAGTTAGCGAACTGCGCCTCGACAAGCAGCGCGATTTGTTCAGCGCCCCGTTTACCGTGCAGTTGCATAAATACGACTACGACACGCTTCGCTACAAAAACGCCTTTGCGTTTGAAAGCTGGATCATACAGCAGTTTGGCGGCCTAAGCAACACGAAGCAACGCGGCGACTTCGGGCTCGACGGACGGATGCCCGACGGCACGCCGATACAGGTCAAGCGTTCGGATAACGTCGGGCGCAATGTGATCGACAATTTTAAGTCGGCAGTAGAACGTTACGACAAAAAACTGTTCGATAAAAACGTCGCCGCCGGCAAGCCGGCGGGCTACATCATCGCGTTCTCGTTTGGCCGCGGCGCGGTCGAAGAGGTGGCGCGGCTGAAACTGAAAGAAAATATCATCATCCGATTGGTAACGGTCGAAGAAACCGTTCCGATCGCAAAGAAGCCGGTGCTTCGGGTGGAGGTCAGCGAGCTCGACCGCGACGCGAAAGGCGTCCGCGAAATCGAATTTATCGCCGCGAGCACCAGCGAAGTAGGGATCGAATTTTACAGTTGGGACTTCGACTACGACCTCGAAAAAGGGTTTCGCGCGTCGGTGATCATCGACAAAGAGGGTCGGCAGCGCCGTAAACTGAAAGCCGGCGTCCACCACGTCGCCGTCAAGGTGGTCGACAACGACGGGCTGGAAAATACGGAAATCCTCAAACT
>JAIRMW010000021.1 GCA_031258415.1 Prevotellaceae bacterium | reverse complement strand
CCCCCGCGGCGCCCGCATGTCGCATAGCGGCGCCCGTGCGGAGGGTGGCGGCGTATGCTCAATCCGTATGCTGAAGCATACGGATAATAAAGGGCCGTTCCTGCGGGACAAGGCGGCGATAGCTATGGCGATAAAAAATCGACTGGAAGGCTTGGATATCGCTGAAAAAGGAGTACCTTTGCATCCCTGACAGGGGTTGACCGGAGGGCGTAGCCCGGAAGGATACCCCTGTCAGGGATAAGACTCCGAGAGTAAACAAATATCAGGTATAAGTATAATCCGAGTCTACTTTTATTCGCGATAAGACGGACAAACAGTCAACCCAAATCAGGAAAAGACACGCTCCCTGTTCCCGGAGCTTTAGCCCACACTTATTATATATATAGTACATAGCCGGACTAAAGTTCCCTGTTCCGCGCGGCGCGGAAAAATCGTCTACTACTCCAAC
Source organism: Prevotellaceae bacterium (assembly GCA_031258415.1). Lineage (GTDB taxonomy): Bacteria > Bacteroidota > Bacteroidia > Bacteroidales > UBA932 > JAIRKX01. The sequence goes on along the minus strand of JAIRMW010000021.1, from coordinate 37,594 downwards.
TCCCGAAACCCGCGCGTCGGAATTTTTACCACATAGGTCTTTTTATTCGCATTGACAAGGCCTGCGTCGCGGAGCCAGGGGTTAAAGTATTTGAAGATTTTATAATTTGTGCCGTGTCCGGCGGCAAAGGCCGCCCAATTGTCGATCGCGCCGGTGATTTTGACTTCTGTCCAGCGGAGGGGCTTAAACAGGTCGTCGGGCTGTAGGTGGAAGCCATACCGTGCGGGGGCGCGGTGGATGAGTTTGAAGACGGCCGCCCGAAACAGGTACCGGCCGGTTTCTTCGGGCAACAGCAAGTTGTAGTACGAGGTCTGGTGTTGTTGTGCAATATAGCGGTCGAGGTTTTTTTGGCCGGTGTTGTAGGAAGCGGCGGCCATCGACCAGCTGCCGTATTTCTCACGGGCTTTTTTGAGGTAGGCGCACGCGGCCCGGGTTGCTTTTTCGATATGATAGCGTTCGTCTATTTCCGCTGTGATTTCCAATCCGTATTCTTTGGCTGTCTGTTCGAGAAATTGCCAGAACCCGACGGCTTTCATGGGCGATACGGCCTGTTGCAAATTGCTTTCGGCCACGCACAGGTATTTGAAATCGTCGGGCACGCCTTCTTCCCGCAACACCGGCTCGATAATCGGGAAAAACCGGTTGGCTAATTGCAGGGTGTGGATCATGCTGGCATGCCAGTAGCAGAGCACGGTCAATTCGCGTTGCAGCGCTTCGCGTACATCGAAATAATGCAGCGGCACCGGCTCGCCGGCAAACTCGAGGGCGTCGGGCAGTGGCGGGTTGGCGATGGTTTGATAAAATACCGCGCCGCCTCCGTCCTGCGGCAACCCGCCGACCACCGGAGGGTTGGAGATGCCCGACGTCGCCGGTAGCAGCAGGAAGGCGTAGAGGGATGCTAAAATAGCGTTCAACTTTTTTGGAATCATAAATCAGCCTGTTAATCGGTATGGACAGTTTGCCGTCCGTTGTTTTTACATTACGACGTGCAAAGGTAGTAGAAAATTTTATAACACGGTTATTTAAAAACCTCCTGCAAAACGGCTGCCGACCGTATGGGTACCGGCGTATCGAAATGATGATTGAGGAAGGAGAGCATATTATCGATAAAACGGTTTCGCTGTTCGCGGTGCAGGGCGATTTGCGACAGTTGGGCGGGCGAGGCGTTGAGCAGCGTCGCAAAAAGCTGCGTTTGCGGCGGGTCGAAGAACAGGTCGTGGGTGGGGCGCAGGGGCGTAAATTCGCCGGACGGCACGTCGAAATAGGGCGTCTCAAGAAAGTAGTTGTTGCCCGGCGCATAGCCTACATAGCGGAGGAGATGTACAAGAAAATACAGATGGAAGTTGGCGACGCCCTGCTCCAGCGCGTCCAGATCGTGAATGGCGCGGCAGAGGAAGTCGAACAGTTCGGCGTTGGGTTCCTGCTCGCGAATGGTTTTGCAGAGTACTTCGCCGATAAACAGCGCCAGCGCATTTTTCGTAATATCAAACGGAATACTGTGCAGCGGTTGCCACAGGCGGTATTCCCGCAGCCGGTGGATTTCGCTTTTCGGGTGATGGCTTGCTACGGCGTCGAGCCATGTCAGGGGCTGGAACAGCGCAAGGCCTGCTTTGTTCTTTTCGGAACGCACGCCGTTGACGATATAGGTTTGCCGTCCGAAAACGTCGGTATAGGCGTAGACCAGCAAGCTGCTTTCCCTGTATTTTTTCGTATGCAGAACGATGGCGGTGAGTTTTTCGAGCATAATCCGGCGGGTTGCAGTCTTTAACGCGGCGTCGCCGGCGACTGTTCGTTCCGGCGGGTTGCAGCGGTTTTGACGCCTTGCAGGAAGGCGGCTAACTGGGCGACGGCTTTGCCGCGGTGCGAGAGCCGGTTCTTTTCTTCTACCGGCATCTCGGCAAAGGTGCAGGCGTAGCCCGCGGGGCGGAATATCGGGTCGTAGCCGAAGCCTTGCGTGCCGTGTAATGTGGTCAGGATTTCGCCTTCCACCCGGCCCTCGAAGAGGTATTCCCGGCGGTCTAAAATCAGGACAATCACACAGCGGAAGCGGGCTGTGCGGCGGGTTACGCCAAGCATATTTTGTAGGACTAACTGCATATTGGCCGCCGGATTTTTCGCATCGCCGGCATACCGTGCGGAATATACGCCCGGAGCGCCGTCGAGTGCGTCGATTTCCAGTCCGGTATCGTCGGCGAAGCAGGGTTGGCCGAATTTTTCAAAGATAAACCGCGCTTTTTGCCGCGCGTTCTGTTCCAGCGTATCGCCCGTTTCCGGAATGTCGTCCGCATAGCCCGCCTGCGCCGGCGTAACAACTTCAAATGCGGCGCCCAACAAGCGTTGTACCTCTTCGACCTTATGCGGGTTGGCGGTAGCAAAAAGAATTTTCATATACAGCAAATAATATAGTTCTAACAAAAAAGGCTCTTTCAAGTAGCCGGTACCATGATAACAGCAAGGCAAGGGAAAATACATGCTCGCACGAATCAAAGGTACGTATTTTTTCGGTTACAACGGAAGAACAGAGTAGTTAAAGTAGTTAGAGGAGTTAGTGGAGTTAGAGGAGGGGCTGCCCGGCGAACAATTGGCCGGAGGCTATCCACAGCAATAGAATGGGTCGCCCGCCGCGGAGCGCATTTCCCGATACCTTACAGCCTTTTTGAGAGAGGCTATCGGATAGATGGTTGCAAGGGTAGGGCCCCACGCTCCAGCCGACGATCTCTTCCGTATAGGCATCCAGTATCAGGGATAAATAACAGAAGTGATAAGTGTATTGATTCTGCCAGATGGTAATATATGTTATATCACTTACCCATAATTGGTTGGGAGCATCCGGAAGGAAATCCTTTAGGAGGTTGGGATACACAGGCAGACCGTGTGTGGAGTCCGTTGTCTTGGGCTTCCGCACCCGCGATCGTACCTTCAGTCCATACCGGTCAACGATAGCCTCGAAGCGATCGCGACCTACCGGACTGTGCCCGCCAAACGCTTGCCGGTACATGTACCAAAGCTTCATGCCGCCTATGCCCGGATCCTTTCTACGTATACCACGGATGTATTGTAACACAAATTCTTCCTGTGCCATTTTCAATAGCATCGAATGCTCATTATACTTGTAATAGGCCTGCTTTGTTACGCCAAACAGCCTGCAAAGGTCATCGACCGGATATTTCCGTGCCTCCTTTGCATGCAGGTTATTTACCGTTTGGCGCCAGCTTTTTTTCGTATCGCGATCTTAAACTTCGTCTCGGCTACTTTTATCATCTCTTCGTAAGCATCCGCCCGTAGCCGCTCTGCTTTAAGCTGTGTCTGCAACCGCGATACTTCCCGCTCAAGGGTTTTTAACTCGCTGCCCGCCGGAACTTCCGGGGATGGAGGTGTCGCTTTCGTGCGCTTTCGCTTTCGCATGGGTACCGATTTTACATCGTTTTCTGCCGCAAAGATAGCAAGCCATCTTGACACCGTCGAATGACCGATGGGTAAAATCCGTGATATGCGATCCTCTCCATAGCCATACTCATAATGTAACCGGATTACTTCTTTAAAATACAAAAGTTGTTTTCTCGTCTGTGAATGCATTTCTTGCTCTTTTAGGAGTCAACTTTTTTAGCGAAAGACACTGCGCCGTATCCGGGGGAAAAGGGTAGGGGAGGGGGCGCGTCGGGAGCAGCAGAGTGCGGGGAATGCAAGATGGCGCGGGAAAATCATTTCAGATTGTGTGTTAATTGGATTTATCATTTTTTTAGTACCTTTGTTCCCCAAATAATGCACCCTATACACTTTATTATGTTGCGGAATATTAAACTTGTTACGGCCGCGTGTCTGTTGTGTTGCTTTTCCTGCCTTTGGTCGAGTATGCGGGGGCAAGCGCTGACAGCTACGATTACGGCCTCCTCGGACAGTGTATGTCAAGGCGCTCCGTCGCCTGTTGTTACCCTGACGGGCGCGGGAGGGACGGCGCCTTATGTATTTACATATACCGTGAATGGGACGCCCTATACCGCCAATACTTCGCCCTACAGTGATGCGGTGAGCGTCGCGGTGCCTACTTCGATGTCCGGCACTCTACAATATACCATTACTTCGGTTACGGACCATGTCAATGTAACGTTTGCGATGGAGGTCTCGAAGAAGATCATCGTACTTCCCCTGCCGGCGCCCGATTTTACGGTTTCGTCCAACCAGTGCGCTTCTACGCAGTTTACGTATACCGGTACGCCGAGCATGTCCAGTTATTCTTGGTTGTTTGGCGATGGCGGGAGTTCGACGTACCAGAATCCCGCGTATGGATACTCCGGCACCTTAACCGGCAGTACGACGTATACCGTCAGCCTGACGGTGCACGACAATACGTCGCGCCACTGTGCGAATACCGTCAGCAAGCAGGTTACCGCCTATCAGGTGCCGGATCCCCGTTTGGGGCCGGATCCCGATATTCCGTTTGTGTTTAGGAAATGTACGGACGATACGACGCCGCAGGAATTTACTTTTTATAATTTTTCGTCTACCTCGGCCATCAATACCCATTATTCCATCCAGTGGGGCGACGGAAGCCCCGACTTCAGTGCGCCGACGTTTTCCTCCGTATCGCATACCTATTCGTTCGGGGTGTGGACGCTGACGTTTACCGTTAGAGCGGGCGCCTGTTCGCGGTCGCAAACGTATACGGTGTTTATCGGGAATGTGCCCGGCGTAACGGTTACTAAGCCGGCCAATACGCAGATTTGCGCCGGCAACAGCATCACGTTCCCGCTGGCGGCGTCGAGCGACAACCCTATCGGGTCGACGACCTATACTATTAATTTTGGCGACGGGACGCCTGTGATTACCATGCCCGATCCGCTGCCTGCCAGCATTTCTCACCGGTATGATACCAATTCCTGCGAAAGTTCGATTCTCGGCGCCGGCGGGATGACTTATTCCTGCGCGTTCCGGTTTTCTATTCTGTCCGAGAATTACTGCGGCGTTGCGTCCGGCGACGTCTATCCGATTTACGTCTCGGCGCCGCCGAAAGCCGGCATCGAAGTAACGTCCGATAGTATTTGCGTCGGCTCGCCGGTGTGTATCACGAACCATTCGGAAAGCGCTACCGAAGTGGTGCCTTCGGGCGGAACAAGCGCGTACTGCCGGGTGGCTAAATTAGTTTGGAAAATTACGCCGGCTACCGGCTATACCCTAACGGGAAATATGGGGCAGGACTTCAACCCGCTCGACCCGAATACATGGCTTTCCGGCGACGATCAGATATGCCCGACATTTACCGACCCCGGCTTCTATACGATTACGATCAGGATCGGGAACAAGTGCGGCATCGACGTAAAAGACACCGTCATCTGCGTGGGAGAGGCCATGACGCCCACCTTTACGCTGGATGCCACCACCGGCTGCGCCCCGCTGACGATCCATCCCGTCAGTACCACCGAAACGACCTACTCCTGCCACCCGCCGCGCTATACGTGGACGGGCGGATATGCCGTGGGCAACTGCGGCACCAGTACCTCGTACACGTTCTTGAGCGGCCAGTCGTCGGCCTCTCCCACCATTGAGGTGATTAACCCCGGCACGTATTCCTTCCGGCTGACGGTGGCCAATGCGTGCGGTACCAATACCTCCGCCGCGAAAACCGTTACGGTAAACGACAAACCGAAACTGTCGTCCATCGCTCCGCTGACAGCTTGCGAAATACCGGCAGGTACCACCATTACGCCGGCCGCCACGGTCGACAGTTGCAACGGCGGTACGGTCAGCTATGCGTGGTCGTTCCCCGGCGGTACGCCTGCCACAGACGGCGGCGTTGTAACGACGAGTCAGGTATCATCGACCGTCGTCTATTCCACGCCGGGCGAGAAAACAATTTCCCTACAGGCGGTCAATGCCTGCGGTACCACTACGGAGTCGAGTACCCTCACCATCTACACGGCGCCGACCATGACGCCTGTCGACGACCGGCAAGTGTGCGCCGACGCCCTGTTCCCCGCCATTTCATTTAGCGCCACGCCGACGGCTTCCTTTAGCTGGACCAATACCAACCCGGCCATAGGCCTGCCGGCCGGCGGCAACGGCTCGATACCGTCGTTTACCGCCCGCCACAACGGGACGGAGCCCGATACGGCGACGATCGTCGTTACGCCGTCGACGGGCGGTTGCCCGGGCTCGCCGGACACGTTTAGGATCATCGTCTATCCATTGCCCGCCGTGCAGTTTTCGCCATCCGCTCAAACTATTTGCTCCGGCGATACTACGTTGCCGGTAACGCTGAGCAGCGCGACGGACAGCGTGTCGTTCCACTGGTCGCCCGTGCCGGTAAGCGGCATTACCGGTATACTGACGTCCGGCGCGGCGACCATTCCTGCTCATGCCTTAACGAACACGACCAGTGCCCCGATAACCGTCGTGTATCGCGCCTATGCCGAAGGGGTGAACAGTCCTTTTTGCGTCGGTCCGACGGCTGATTATAGTATAACGGTCAATCCCCGACCGGCGATAGATACCCAAACGCTCGTCGTATGCAGCGGGGAGCCATTTTCCATCGTCCCGACCGGCGGGGCAAACGCCATTATCCCCACCGGAACCCTATACAGCTGGGCTGCGCCAACCACCGACGCCGGTATGTCCGGCGGCGCTGCCGGAGCGAATGCTCCGGCTATTTCCGGCGTGCTGACGAATACGACCGACCACCTACAGGCCGCTACCTATACCGTAACGCCCAACGCCGGCGCCTGCGTCGGCGAGCCGTTTATCGTGATCGTAACCGTAAACCTGAAACCGGCTATCGGAAACCGGACGGATACCATTTGCAGCGGCGGTTCGTTTTCCATCGTCCCGACACACGGGAACGGCACGATTGCGCCTCCCGGTACAACGTTCAGTTGGCCGGCTCCTGACTGCAACCCGTCCGGCGTCGTTACGGGCGGCAGTGCCGCTACCGGACAGTCCGCTATCGGCCAAACGCTGGTCAATACCGCGCTGAGCGCCGCGACGCTTACCTATACGGTTACGCCTGTGGCCGGCGCCTGCGTCGGCGAGCCGTTCACCGTAACGATTACAGTGTTGCCCGCGCCCACCGGAAAGATTAGCGGCGGCTCCGACGTCTGCCTGCTGTCGCCGGAGCCTGCCTTGACGTTTACCGGTGAAAATGGCGTCGCCCCCTATACTTTTTTCTATACCATTAACGGCGGCAGCGAACAGTCGCTGGTCGCTACCGGCAGCACGGCCACCGTCCTCGTGCCGACGGCCAACGCCGGCGTCTACGTCTATTCGCTGGTACGCGTAACCGACGCCAGCGTGAACGTATGCAGCGGCGAGCCGTATATGGAATGGACGGTAACGATTGCCTTGCCGCCGGCTATCGAACAGCCTGTCGATACGCAAAAAATCTGTATCGGCGGCGTGGCGACGCCCCTGAGCGTGGCCTATACCAACGGCGTGGGAACCCCCGTTTATAAATGGTACAGAAATACGACCGCTTCGACGGTCGGAGGGATGTTGATCGACGGCGCCACGACGGATACCTACACGCCGCCGTCGTCGGACTTTAGCGCCGCCGGCACCTATTATTACTATGCCACGATCGACTTTCCCGATAGCGGCTGCGAATCGATAGCCGCCGTGATAGCGGCCATACAGGTCTACGAACCGCCGATTTTTAGTTCGCCGACCCCAGACAGCCTGACGATCTGCGTCGGTTATTCGAGGATGTTGTGGGTTACGGTCGCGGGCGGCATTGGCGAGATAGTGAACTATTCTTGGTTTGCCAATGGGGTGCACATATCCTCGTCCCCCTATCTGGCAATCCACGGCGTTCTCGGCACGACCACCTATACCTGTGTCATCGAACAGACTTACAGCGGATGCACGGCCACATTCACAACAATCGTAGAAGGGGTGCCGGAACCTGAAATCACCGTACAGCCACAGGCATTCGACGTCTGTCCCGGAGCGACGCCGATGCTGACGGTCGAGACGCAGTACGGCGTAGGGACGCCGAGCTATCAATGGTATCAAAGCGCCACCGGACTGTATGGCGACAGCGTAGCCATTGCAGGCGCCACGGCCGCCACCTATATGCCGCCCACCGGCGTCGCGGGAACGACCTATTATTATTGTATCATAACGTTTACATGCACTCACGTAACGTCCGACATAGTGCCGGTAACGGTACGGCCGGTGCCGGTGATTTCCGACAAAGCCGATTCGATCAATACCGGGACAATGTTTCTTATTGCGCCGGTTACCGATGCGGTAGATACAGTGCCTGCCGGAACGACCTACACATGGGAGCTCGTGTCGATCGTGCCTCCGGGCGGCGTCGTGGGGGCTTCGGACGAGCAGACGCCGCAGGCGGTGATCAGCCAATGGTTAGATGGTGCCTTAGTGCCGGCGGTCGTTACCTACCGCGTAACGCCAAGAACCGCTTACTGCGAAGGGCTTCCGTTTATGGTGGAGATAACCGTATTTCCACCCTTTGCGCCGGCGGCTACCATTACCAATCTCCCCTGCTACTATTCAACCGACGGCGGAAGCATCGAAACGACCATCTACGGCGGCGTTCCGCCTTATACGGTAGCATGGACGGGTCCCGGAGGCTTCGTCGCCGACACGACCGCCATCTACAATCTGGACGCCGGCGACTATCAACTGCTGATTACGGACAGCCGGGGCGGAACATACAGCGGGGTGTATACGGTGGCACGGCCGGACACGCTGGCGCTGCAACTTCTGGAAGCGACCCATGTAACCTGTTTCGGAGCGACGAACGGCGCCATTTCCATAAGCGTGTCGGGCGGCGTGGCTCCCTATAGCTATGTATGGACAAAGGACGGTCATCTGATTTCCAATTCGGCCGACCTGTCGGGACTGGGGGCGGGGAGCTACATCCTCGTCGTAACCGACGCCAACAACTGCCTCCCTATCAGGGATACGATCGTGATCACGGAACCCGAATTGCTTGTCGTCTCGCTGGTCTATAAAACCGACCTGCTTTGCTTCGGCGACGCCAACGGAGTCATTGAAATAAAAGTAGAAGGAGGGATCAAAATAAGCCTCCCGTCCGGCGAATTAGGCTATGTATACACATGGACAGGTCCGAACGGATTCGTAAGCCACGGGCAAAACCTGCAAGGCGTGCCTGCCGGCGAATATACGGTAACGGTCGAAGACGCCTTCTGTACCGCCGGCGCCACTTATACCTTGACCCAGCCGGACGAAATACGCTTGGAAGCGGTCGTTACGCAGATCAGCTGCTATGGCGCCGACGACGCTACGGTTACAATCAATGTGCTGTCGGGCGGCGTCGCGCCGTTTCAAGCCCGCTGGAACACGTTTATCACCGGCTTCTACAAAGACAACATGCCGCCGGGCGACTACGTGATCACCGTTACCGACGCCACCGGCTGCGCCTCGTCGGTAGAGGCGCATATTGCGGAGCCGCCGTTGTTTGTCATGTATCCGGTAGTCCGGCACGTATCGTGCTACGGAGCCAACGACGGAAGCATCCGGCTCTACTTTGAAGGCGGCGTCGCCCCGGTGAGCTTCGCTTGGGAAGACGACCCGAACGCCGGCTCCGACCGGACGCACCTCGCGGCGGGAACCTATACGGTACACATTAGCGATGCGCAACCCTGCCGCTTCGACCGCACCTTTACAGTCATCGAACCTTCGACGATAACCCTGTCGGCCGCTATCACCCATGCGCTCGACTGCCACGACGTCAACAGCGGGGCTATTTACCTGAACGTCTCGGGAGGAACGCAGCCCTATCGCTATCTCTGGTCGACCGGCGACACCATCGACCACCTAACCGCCGTCGCCGCCAACGACTACATGATCGACGTTACCGACGCCAACGGCTGTACGGCCAGCCGGATATACACCGTCCAACAACTCCCGCCGATACGCATCCAATTAGAAAGCGTCCCCTCGTTCGACTGCGAAATCAACAGCAATATACAGCTTACCACAGCCATTGCCACAGGAGGCCTGCCCCCCTACACCTACGACTGGTCGCGCGGAACCCCCTTGGGCGCCAATGGCGAAAGCATGGCTACCGCTCAGGAAGGAATGGCCTTTGTTACCGTTACCGACCAGCGGGGCTGCCGCGCCGAAGCATCCTTCGAGGTCGTCATTGAGCACGAACTGTTCGGCATCCTGCCGGAATTGAAAGACTGCTCCCAACGCCTCTACGCCTTCGACGCAATCCTCTACAACGAACAGCCCGGCGACGTCTACCTCTGGAACTTCGGCGACGGGACAACCCTCGCAGGCCGCCGACCGACCCACCGCTTTGACCGGGCCGGCATCTATACGGTGTCCTTAACCGTAACCAACCAGCTTTGCACCTACGTCCTCTCCCTACAGCTCGGCGTAGAAGGCTTGCCCGACTTAAGTATCTACCCGGAAGACCCCAAAATCTGCCCGGACAGCTCCGTCGTAATCACCGCCGCCGGCGCCGAAACCTATCGCTGGAGCGACGGCACGGTCGGAAACGTCATTACCGTATACAAAGAAGGAACCTATACCCTACAGGGATTTTCCGCCGCCGGCTGCGAAAACGAACGATCCTTCGTCGTCGGCCTGTACCCCTTTGAAAACTATACCATACTAATGGACAAACAGGAAGTAACCAACAACGACCCCCTCGTGCTCATGTGGACGCACGAAACCCCGGACACCTTCTACTCATGGGACTTCGGCGACGGCGCAAAAGGCTATGGCAACCCCGTACAGCACACCTATACGGTTACGGACGACGACTACTTCATCGTACAATTAGCCGTCGTAAACCTCTACGGATGTCTGGAAACGGATGAAGCCACCCTGCACGCCAACAACGCCCTGCACCCGAATACCTTCTCCCCTAACGGCGACGGCGTCAACGACCTCTTTATGCAAGGATGGCAGTTGGAAGTCTATAACCGGAACGGCGTCCTCTTCTACAGAGGAAACGAAGGATGGGACGGCAACTACAACGGACGACCGGTAAGCAACGACACCTACTTCTATTGCATCTTCGATAAAGGAGCTACGGGAGCTATCAAAAATTGCGGTTATGTTACAGTCATTCGATAAATGAAAAAAATAATACTCATACTGATTGGATTGCTCATGCACGGATGGATGGCCGCACAATCCAACATCCGCATGAGCAACTACTGGCTCGACGCCTACTTTATCAACCCCGCCGCGCTCGACGTTGCCCTCTCCCCCCTGAGAATTGCCGCCGGCCACCGGAGCCAGTGGGTCAACTTTGAAGGAGCCCCAAGAACCTACCTCCTCACAGGCGCCTATTACCACGACGAAATGCGCTCGCAGTTCGGCCTCCACGCCGTATTCGACCAGATAGGATACACCTCGACCATCGACGCCGGACTCACCTACGCCTACTCCGTTCGCTGGAACAACGTCGACCTCAACTTGGGGTTAGCCTTCCGATACCAGCGATTAGCATACGACTGGTCGCAGGCGCGAACGGAAACCTCGATGGTCGACCCGGCGCTCTTTGCCCTCGCCCCGCAGGTCGGCTACAACGCCGACGTCGGACTGGAACTCGTCTGGCCCTACCATGGCCTCTGGAGCGTCGGCCTCGCTTCGCGAAACCTGCTCTCGCTGTTCCAAACAAGTTTGGAGCCCTTCTCCAACACCAATTTCCTTTACGGACGTTACCGCTCCAACCATGGACTCTACTACTTCGACCGGCAAAAAAGAACATGGGACTTCTCGGTCGCCATTACGGTGATTCATTCCAGAACCAGCGACTCGCCCAACGTCCTGCAGGAAGAATGTAACGCCAACCTCCATTTCAACCTCGCCTCGAACGTGCTCACCGCCGGCGTCCTCTACCGCACCACGTCGGAAGCCGGCTTGATTATCGGCTTTGAACGGGGAGCCTTCAACCTCTCCTGCGTCTACGAATACCCCCTACAGTACGCCAGGGAAGGAATGGTGCACCCCATGGGCACCATCGAAGCCATCCTTATCTACAAACTCAACAACCGCCGACCCTCCCCCTGCGGCCGACGCGACGGCCGACCCTGCACGGGAACCCTCTAAACGAAAACGCCCCCGCGACGGCGCCCCCTGCTTTGTGGGCGGGCAGCCGCCATCGTTTTTTATATATAAAATAGAAAACGCTTATTATAAACAATGTAGGATTGCCCTAAAAGGAATTTGGGTCGCCCTAAAATGAGTTTGGGTCGTCCGCCGGCGGGGGTGGACGCTCATTCAACCCTTCGGTCTTTTATTGTTCGCAAATCGACCGGCAAGGTTTTAGGTGTTCTTTGAATGAATTTACAGGGAAAAAGAACCATAAAAAAGAAGCGATACCTGTCCCCTTTTTTCAGGATATGCCATTTTTCGACCGTCCGGGAAACACCGATACGGAAAATAGTACCTTATAGAAACAAGTCGATACAGCGACGATACAGCGACGATACAGCGATGCTTATAGAAGCCTTTTCAACGAACTGAAAACAAGCGCATTGCAAAGGCAGTAAGCAGACCGAAAGGATATTAATTACTGATAATCAATACAAAGCAACCTGTTTTATACACGCCTTACTCCTTTGTTTGGACAAGGTTCTACCTTGTCCGGGACATCGTGGCAGGCTAAGCCTGCCTGCTGCTGGTCGCATTTGCGAAGGCGGCGTTGCGGCGTATGCTTCAGCTTACGGCTTGAGCATACGCCACCCCCCGTCCTTCGGTCGCCGCCCTTTCAGCCCTGAGGTCGAGCGTCGAGGTTCACAAAGTCGAGGATCGAGAATCGAAATACCCTGTTCATTTTAATAAGGTAATAAGGTTCGGGGAGAGGGGGGCTGCCCGTGCTACTAAGGTTGTTTTGTTTTTTAAATAAGGTGGAAATAAGGGTCGCCGCCATGCGACGTGCGATGGATGGCCTCCGGCCCACTCATTACTCACCACTCACCACTTCGTACATTCAAAATTTTCATGTATCTTTGTGTCCGATTAAAAAAAGCGTTACATTTTTACATATTGATGAAACCATATTTACTCTTAATCCTGTTGTGCTGGAGCACGGCAGGCCTGATGGCCCAAAAACGGGTGGCGCCCACGCCGGAGCAGGTCGAGCGGGTCGTTCGGACAACGACCGGCGTCGTCCTCACCGGCCACAATATTCTATTGGAAGCCGCTTTGCGCTCGGCCGTCGAAAAAAAATGGACCCTGACGCCGGTCGTATTTATAGACACCGCCGAATTTAACCGCCATATCGCCGACGCAAACCGGACATTCCTGCTCATCGTCGGCGGAACCTTCAAAGACGACGACGCCCAAAACGGCTACACCTTCCTCAATCTGGTCATGGGGGGCAGCCTGCAACTCGAAAAATTAGCCGATTTCATCCTCTGGCCGATTACCTGCAAAGGACAGGACGAAGACCAGGCCCTGCTCTTGATGGAAGCGTTTGTCGACATCATTCAGAACCATATCCGCCTGCTACAGCAGAACCCAGCTCTCGCTCGCGCCGACATGGACACCTATAATATATACATACCCAAGCTGCGCGACCGGACGATCCTTTTGGCCGCCGAAGACCTCTCGGCGCCCATCCCGGACGAGGAGATGCAACGGTTCGACGGGCGCCTTAAAATAGTCGACCGAACCGAAATCGCCGACGCCATAACAGATGGTCGACCGAATACGGTCGTAGGGATCACCCTCTACCCGATCGACGACCGGCTCAAAGCCCCCTACTGCTACACGATGCTGATTGCCTGCGACAACCATGAGCTGCTCTACTTCAAGCGCCACAAGGTGCGCAACCCCAAACAGCGCGGATTCCTCAAGGAAGAACTGCGACGAATAACGATCCCGTTCAAAATCGCGGAACCCTGAACCACGCGCAGTCCCGACGCATCGCCTGCCGTTTTTTTAACCGCCAATACATAACGAAAAAAATGAAATCTACCGTATTTACAAATACACATATCAGCCTGGGCGCGAAGATGGCGCCCTTTGCCGGCTACCGGATGCCGGTAGAATATTCGGGAATCAACGACGAGCACCTCGCCGTATGTCGGGCCGTCGGCGTGTTCGACGTCAGTCACATGGGGGAAATATGGGTAAAAGGCCCCAGCGCGCTGGCTTTTATTCAGTACCTAACCTCCAACGACGCCGCCCGCCTGACCCCCGGAAAAGTGCAGTACTCCTGCTTCCTCAACGGGCAGGGGGGGATTGTCGACGACCTGCTGGTCTACTGCTTCGACCCCCATACTTGGTTGCTGGTCGTCAATGCCGCCAACATCGATAAGGACTGGGCTTTTTTATGCCGCTATGCCCCCTGCTTCGGATTGACGCCCGGCAAAGAACTTTACAACGCCTCCGACGAAATCTGCCAGATAGCCGTGCAGGGGCCGCACGCCTTAGACGCCGTACAAAAAATCTGCAACGACGACCTCCGCCGGATGCCCTACTACTCCTTTGCCAAGACAACCGTCGCCGGCATACGCGGGGCGATCCTCTCCATTACCGGATATACCGGCGCCGGCGGCTGCGAAATTTATGTCGACAACGCCGACGGCCTGCGCCTCTGGGAGGCCGTCTTTGAGGCCGGCAAAGAATGGGACGTCAAACCCGCCGGACTGGGGGCGAGAGACACCCTCCGCCTCGAAATGGGCTTTTGCCTCTATGGTAACGACATCGACGACAACACCTCGCCTATCGAAGCCGGATTGGGCTGGATTACCAAATTCAGTCCCGAAAAAGGACGCTTCCTCGACCGCGATCTCCTCCTGCGCCAGAAGGAAACAGGCGTAGCTCGACAGCTCGTGGGGCTGCTCATGTCCGACAGGGGCGTCCCGCGACACGGATACGAACTGTGCGACGACGCCGGAAACCGGATAGGAACGGTTACTTCCGGCACCATGTCGCCCTGCTTGAAACAGGGCATTGCCTTAGGATACCTCCCGCCGGAATGGGCGGACCCGGGAACAGTGGTCGGGGTGAAAATTAGGGAGCGACTACTGAAAGCAACGGTTACAGAGCCCCCTTTCCAAAAAAATTAACATACTTTTTTTTAAAAAATCCGTATTGAAAATCAATATATTGAAAAAGAATCGGCAATTTTTAACGTTTTTTTTATAAAAAAAAAGCAAAATAAATTTGTGGTATTAAATATTCTTCTATAAATTTGCACAGTCTTTTAAAAAAACAACTACATAATACTACTTAGTATGCTCGTAAACAATTGGAAATTTATAAATTAAAATTATAACCTACTATGAAAAAAAGTGAAATTCTCCGCGGTTTGAAAATGCGGAAGCTATTTACGACTTTAGCAATTACGCTATGCGCAGTACCCTTTTCCTTCGGACAGGCAGCGACTGTAACAGTACCTGCAACTACGGTTTGCGCGGGAACGAGTTTTACAGCGACCATCACTGACGCAACCTTTACTCATGTGGAATGGAAGATAGCTGTTAATCCCGGTAATGCCAATGCTTCCTCATTAGAGGCTAAAATTCATGTAAATCCCCAATACGGAAATACTACCACGACAATTGTTACTATTGACGCGGATTTTCCTGAGCAAGAATGGTTTAATATTTTAGCTAACCTGACTAATAGTGGGGTTTCAGCGGGTGTCGCAAGTGCTGTTGTTACGGTAAAGCCGGTACCTCAGATTTCCGTTACACAACCGGCATCGTTCTGCGGAACCGATACCGCGCTGGTAGTGTTAAAATCCATTGATGCCAGTTGCTATCGTGGCAGTGATGTAAGATTGAAGTTTGAATCTACGGAACTCAACAATGCTGTAGATTTGAGCTATAATGGCCAGCCGGCGGCGCCTAACGTGTTTACCAGCGAGACGTTTGAACTGAATGTCGACTCCATCGCCTTTGTGTTTCGTGTAAAAAATAAAAACAATTCGCACAAAACGGATACAATTTCCTATACGGTAACTTTAATAGATCCTTCTACCGGGCAGTCGCTGGAAGGTGTACTTCCGTTCAGCAGCGCCTTTATAGTACCCCCGCTACCATGGATTGAAGTGGCGCACGCCGATACGTTGCGGTGTGAAAACGTGCCGGTAACAGTAACCGTGCATGGCTCCTGTTTGTCTGAAACGGTAAGATTGAAATTTGAAGGCCCGGAACCGACCGACTTATATCTATTGACTTACGACGGCACGGGAAACGCTTCGCCGGCCACATTTACCAGTTTCACGTTTACACTGCCTTCCTCCGGCTCAGACAGCGCTTTTTCTTTCACCGCACACAATAATAATACAACTCTAAATTTCACTCCGTTGTCTTATACCGTGTCGTTGGTTACCGAAGATTCCACCGCCTTTGCCTATGACGTAACGCCCTATAAGGGTTCGATTAAGGTAGCGCCGAAGCCTAAAATAAATGTTACGGTGCCCGATTCGATCTCTTGTGATCCCGCAACATTTACATTGGAGGTTATAAATCCGTGTGTGCCGGTGTCAGGCACCTATTATCCCTATCTGAAGCTAACGCAAGGGTGGACCCCCGGCTCCGACATACTCGGTATAGAATTCTTTGACGAGAATGATAATACATTTAAGCCGGCCAATATATGGTCCGACTCGTCCCTGATAGGATTAGGGCATGGGATCACGACAGGCGACACGGAAGTCAAGTACATCAAGTTCAGGTTGACGAATACCAATCGTTCAAGTTCGGATGTTAATTTGGGCTATGCCATCGGCTTCTCAACCTGTAATCTTAATGGCTTTGCCACTACGTTTCTAGATACTCTTATGTCAGGTACAACAAAATTAAAAAAACTGCCTGCCATAACGATTACCGCTCCGGATTCGTTAAGTTGCGTTGCTGAAGCGCTTACCGTTGACATTGACGGCTCGTGCAGCGCTCCTTCGCTTGTTAAGCTGGAAATAGACGACTACGCCAGTGTGAAGGATTTGTTTACGCTTGTTCTTAATGATACGGATACCTTGACAGACCAATTGAATGCAGGGAATGGCGCCATGTTTGGCCCTGATACCATTCCGTCCGGTTACGATCCGGGAGGGATTAAA
Organism: Prevotellaceae bacterium; assembly: GCA_031258415.1. Classification (GTDB taxonomy): domain Bacteria; phylum Bacteroidota; class Bacteroidia; order Bacteroidales; family UBA932; genus JAIRKX01. Next base: position 20,580 of record JAIRMW010000021.1, on the reverse strand, counting down.
TTCACGGCTCTCAGTACCAACGATCACGATTCGGCAAAGGTCGTCTATTTTACGGTGAGCGTAGTCAATCTTGATGGGTCGGAGATTGTCTCGGTACGCGATACGATTACCCTGCTCCCGAAACCCTTCATAAAGCTGATTAATAAAGATGTTTCTACTATCACGGCCTTTTCTTTAGGTATGCTGGGGTGCACGGCAGAAGAATTCCGTATACAATACAATATAGCGGGTGTTTGCTATGCCGATACGGCTAAGTACGTACGCTTAACTCTGCCGGCAGATAAATTAAAGTATATTGATCTGGAATGGATGGACGGCAGCAGCGTTTATCAGAATGCAACTTATACCATAGGCGGCGGCAATGCGGTAGTTTACAGTACCCAAATATCGGCGAACACGCCAAACGGTTATACCCATCCGTTCCGGGCAACCAACACCCATGTCTTTGGTAGCGATACAATCGCAATACCTTATATGATGGAAATCGTAAAAGCCAGCGACAGTACGGCGATTGGCCATTCGTATACGGATACGATTTTCGTATTGCCTACCGGCGGAGTAGAAACCGATTTACAGACGAACTTAGGGGCCGATACCACCTTGCGGTGCGAACGGGTACTGTTCACAGTAAATGCTTGGGACTTCTGTAACTCCGACAACAAGGTTATAAAACTGCAACTGAAGAATGTAACGGATACTAACTTCTTTAAATTGGAATTTTGGTTCGCCGGCAGCACCCCTGCTTCCCCGGCAGGCTATTACGAAGTGCCGAACAACGGTTATGCAAGTGGTGCATTATACGGCATGAGCGATGTGTTTACCGATTCCACCTCCGTACCATTCCGGGTGGTGAATGCGAATACTACTGCGGCTACGCAAACAGTCAAGTTTGTATTATCTGTGGTCGATTCGGCCACTTTATCCAACGTGCTATATACCTATCCCGACACAATACTACTACATATAGCCCCGCTGCCGACCATCGCGATTGACCAAACGAACAAAGATACGCTGCACTGCGACAACGCGTCGGGCGGCTCTATAACAGTCCATGTCGGTAGCAGTTCTTGCGACAACGATAAAGTATTAAAGATCGTAATAGATAATTACGCGACCGACTCGATTGCCGAAGTCTTAGCGTTGACAGGCGTCGACAGTACGGGCGTGCTATGGGACGCCACTGTGATCACCGGAAATGCGGCCACCGTAACGTTTGCGTCCGCAAACCTCAATCTCCGCGATACGGTAGTCCCGGTTTATTATACGGTCTATTTGGCGAACACGAGCGATTCGGTAGGAATAGTATCGGTGAAAGATACCATTTACCTGCTGCCGCAACCGTATTTCGAACTGCATAAGGGAGATGCTTCCGGCGAGGTGATTACTTCGTTAGTAGCCGAGTGCGATCCGACAGCATTCTTCTTGAATTATTTTGTAGAAGATGCGTGCTATAACAACGCCGCAAAACTTATGCACATAACCTTGTCGGATTCCCTCTTAAGGAAGTATATTGATTTGAGTTATAAAAGAATAGGGAGCTCTACTTATACGGCGATGAAACTTCCCAATGGGACAGAACGATTTGATAGGGTGCCAACGGGTACTTCGGATTCCATCTCATTAATGATAACTAGCGCTAATACGTTTGATACTATTACGCGCAAAATTCCCTTTACGATATACTTCGAGGAGATAGTAGAGAAAAATACCGTAGGTCGGACATACTATGATACGATTGTAGTAAAACCGCGGTACGGGATCGTTACCGACGTGGAAACGAGTCTTTCGGGCGGCTCCAATACGTTGCGTTGTGAACGGGAAGAATTTTCTGTGAGCGCTTGGGGTTTCTGCAATCCCACCGCAGGGAAGGCTATAAAACTGCAACTGCTGAGTGAGGCGGATACCAACTTCTTTAAATTGGAATATTGGTTCAACCCCGGAGCCCCTACTCCCGCAGGCTTCTCCGAAGTGAAAAGCACTGATTATGTAAACGGTATATTATATGGCATGAGCGACTTGTTTACCGCTTCCACCTCCGTAAACTTCCGGGTGGTGAATACGAATACTACTGCGGCTACGCAAACAGTCAAGTTTGTATTATCGGTTGTCGATACGACGACAGGTTTTCCCGCGCAGTATACCTATCCCGATACGCTTACCATATATGTAGATCCGCTACCGACCGTAACGCTTACTCAAGCGGCAGATACGCTGGTCTGTTCGACGCCGAGCGATATAACGATAGCGGTTGGCGCTAATACTTGCGACAATCCTAAGATATTGAAGCTCGTAGTAGATAACTACGCGGCAGGCGATTCGATTGTCGGCTTGTTTAATTTGTTCGAAGCAGACGGCTCATTGTTGAATGGATTTATTATGCCACAAGGGGATGGTACGGCTCTGTTGTGGGGCGGCGGCGATACAATCCGTAGCGCTGCGCACACTGTAACCCTGAAGGCCTCCAGCGTCAATACCCGCGATACGATAGTACCGGTTTCCTATACGGTGTATTTACTCAATGTAGCTGATTCGGTAGAATTAGCGGTGGCGAGCGATACCATTTACCTGCAACCTCAACCGTATGTAAAATTGACGGATAGCGCTTATCTGACGGCCCCGTTCACGCTGGATACCCTGTCCTGCGATACGACGAAATTCTACGTACATTTCGTTGCGGCGGATAAATGTTATTCCGACGTCGATAAACGCATAAAAATAACCTTACGGCAAGAGTTCTTACAATATGTTAAATTGGATTACTACTCCTCGAACTGGGGCTGGCTAAATGCAAACCAGTACTTTGAAAATGGAGTTATGTATAGCGATCCGAATGCGCCAATAGGAAATCTCACGGACAGCACCCTGTTTAGGATCACCAATGCCAATACGCTTGATACGCTTACGTATGTCATACCTTATGAGATCACGTTAGCGCTGGCGTCGGATTCGTCGGCGGTCGGCAAGGCCTTTAAAGATACGTTAGTCGTACTGCCTTACAAGGGCATAAAAACCGACATTCCGTCGGTGCTGCTCTGCGAACGGGAAAAAGCCTTCACGTTAGAGGCATGGGATTATTGCGATACGGCTACCGCTAAACTTGTAAAAATAGAGTTACTTAACAACAATGCCGATACGAGCGTCTTTAAATTAGAAGCTCAGGTCAGCGGAACTACCACTTACTTGACGGTGGACGGATATAGCGACAACATCGTATACGGCTGGACTTATTACATCCAAGGTAACAATAGTGTTATAAACATACCGCTCCGAATCACGAATACGAATACCACCGGGAGTGCGGTAGAACTTAAATTTATAGTATCTACTGTAGATGTTTCGACTCAAGCGACCACGTATTACACGCTGCCCGATACGGTTAAGGTAGTCGTAGCACCGCTGCCGGAAATAACGCTGGTCGCGCCTGATTCGCTGGAGTGTTCGTCGACAAATCGGATAGACATAACGGTTAGTGCAAGCAACTGTCCTGCCCCTAAGATATTGCAGTTAGTAATAGACGATTATAGTTCGATTAAGGATTTGTTTGAATTGTTCGATGCAGGCAACACCTCGTTGCAGAGCTTTATTGATGACGCTACGGGCGAGCTATGGGGCGGCGCCGATACAATCTTTGCCGCTGAGCATTCCGTAACGATTATCGCTAAAAACAACAATACCCGCGATTCGGTAGTGCCGGTTTCCTATACGGTGAACTTGTTGAACGTAGGCGATTCGGTGGCATTAGTGTCACTGAAAGATACCCTCTACCTGAAACAGCAACCGTATATAAAATTAACGGATAGCGCTTATCTGACGGACCCGTTCACGCTGGATACCCTTTCCTGCGATACGACGAAATTCTACCTGCATTTCGTTGCGGAGGATAAATGTTATTCCGACGTCGATAAACGCATACGAATAACTTTGCCGGATTCGCTCTTACAATATGTTAAATTAGATTACTACTCCGTGCCCTGGGGCTGGTTGAATGCAAACCAGTACTTTGACGATGGAGTTATGTACAGCGATCCGAATGCGCCAATAGGAAATCTCACGGGCAACACCTGGTTTAGGATTGCCAATGCCAATACGTTTGATACGATTACGCGTGCCATACCTTATGAGATAAGTTTCGTACTGGCGTCGGATTCGTCGGTGGTCGGCAAGGCCTTTAAAGATACGTTAGTCGTACTGCCTTACAAGGGCATAAAAACCGACATTCCGTCGGTGCTACTCTGCGAACGGGAAAATAAATTCACGTTAGAGGCATGGGATTATTGCGATACGAATATTTCTAAACTTCTAAAAATACGGTTGCTTAACAGCAATGTAGTAGATACGAGCGTCTTTAAATTAGAAGCTCAAGTCAACGGAACCACCGACTACCTGACGGTGGACGGATATAGCGACAACATCGTATACGGCTGGACTTATTACATCGTGGGAGACACTAACTTTATAAAAATACCGCTCCGAATCACGAATACGAATACCACCGGGAGCGCGGTAGAACTTAAATTTATAGTATCTACTGTAGATGTTCCGACTCAAACGACCACGTATTACACGCTGCCCGATACGATTAAGGTAGTCGTAGAACCGCAGCCGGAAATTGATATATTGTTGACAGATAGCACATCATTAGATGGCGCTACCATAGAATGCGACTGGACGGAATTTGACGTCAATGCTATTCTTGGTTGCCACAAAGGAACAGAATCCGTTGTGAGACTGAAAGTACTCAATCCGGCCGACACCTCTTACTATCTGATGCAGTACTATGAAGGACATGGTTATAATCAATGGTTCGACTTTACGATCGGTAGCGACGGTACACAGGTAGGGCCTTTCTACGGGTTTGCTGTGGATACCTCATTACGTTTCCGTATTGCCAACACCAACTATTCGCAGTTCGACGACCAATTAGTCTATCAAGTATCGATTATAAGTAAAGCTGATGGCACAGAATTGGCGTCGAACCATGGAGTTGTAACGCTCAAAGCATTAACGCCGCCTTCTATTACTGTCGACCTCCTCAATGGCTCTTCGATAGGATGCGATACGACCTCCTTTACGGTAGCCACTGTGGGCGGATGTATCGACTCCTTAGTAAACATCTATCTTACTATAGACACGAACGAACTGCAATATTTTGAATTGGAATATGAGGAAACGGATGTGGCTAAGAATCCCGCTGCACCGGTATGGTTGTCGCTGAACAGTTTCTTTGATACGAGCGGACAATTGTCGTTCCACCCGCAAGGTGCATATCGCTTACCGCTTGGCGAGGCGCGTCTGAATCTGCGAATTATCAACAGAAATAACTCATTAGTGAATAGGGCGCCACAATATACAATCTCCGTAGTAGATGCGAGTTCGTCAGTAACCTATGCTACTACAAATGGTTGGTTTATCCTTCCTGTTATCCCGCAGCAACCGACAGCGCCTACCTATGATCTGAACATAGCAGCTTGTGTGGGCGGCGTTGCTCCTGCATTACCGGTATCGCACAACCCGGACTATTTGGAGCTGATATGGTACATACCGGGTACTAATACGGATACTACTATAACCTCGTTATCAACGGCTGCGGTAGGTATAGAGACCTACGAGATAGCGCTGAGAAACAAAGTGACGCCATCTTGCGAAAGCTCAAGGGCGACGTTTACATTCACAGTACGCGACGTACCGACACTCGTTGTGCGCGATACGGCGGTCTGCTACGGATCAGACGTCGATTTGTTCTCCTTAGTAGCGTCCCACACGGGCGACGACACGTTGACCTATTGGACAACAGTAGTGCCGGTAACCGGCTTGTCCGGATCGCTGGTGCGGGATATTCGCCAAAGCGTAACCTATACGGTACAGGCTGAGAAATTTTATTTAAGTCCGACAGGTGTTTGCACCAGTACGGCGGATATCAAAATCACTGTAAATCCGCTACCGGAAACGCCGGTATTGACGCCGCTGACAGCTTGTCAGGGCGACGCGAGTCCGTCGTTACCGACGCCGCAACCGGGTTATGAATTTGTATGGTATCTGGCCGATGGGTCTGCTACTACTACAGTACCCACATTGAGCACGGCTGACGATAGCGTCTATAATTATAAGGTAGGCAATCGTGATACACTTACCGGTTGCGAAAGCGCTGTCTTAGCCAACTGGAGTTTCACGGTCTATCCGAAACCGGTTATTCCGTACTTGGATACTTTGTCTGTTACTACCTTCTGTGATGGTGGCAGTGTAACTATTAGGGATACGGTAACCAGAACCAATGTAAGGTACCGCTGGTATAAAGACAGCAACAGATTGGTCGTTGCGCCGACGGTTAATGCTATCGTCGCTACTGAATCGGGCGTTTATACTCTGGTAGTTGTCAGCGCCGACGGATGCCTCTCCGACGAGAGCAATGCTATTACGGTAACCGTAAATCCGTTGCCGACAGTTCCGACTGTAACGTGGCCCTCATCGGTCGTAACCTCTGTACAGTCGTTGCTCATCTGCGAAGGAGAACAGCTAACGCTGACTGCTTCTTCGACGATCTCCGATGCTTCGTCTCTCACTTATCAGTGGTATCAGAACGGCATAGCGATTTCCGGTGAAACCGGCAGTCAATATACGACTCCGACGACGCTGAACGATACCACTATAATTTACACGGTTGAGGCTATCAGTGCAGCAAGTTGTACGTCGGGTATAAGCGAGGCTGTGGCAGTAACGATTATTCCGCTACCGCCGCAACCGGCAGCGCCGACCTATGATCTGACTGTGGCGGCTTGTGTCGGCAGTAATGCGCCTGCATTACCGGTATCGCACGACCCGGATCATTTGGATCTGAAGTGGTACGTGCCGGGACAGCCTAACGCATTGGCTTATCCGCCTGTATTATCAACAAATTCGGCAGGTGTAACAACCTACGAAATAACGCTAAAGAGAAAGTCGGCTCCGTTCTGCGAAAGCCCAAGAGCAACGTTTACGTTTGAAGTACGCGCCGTACCGACAGTCGTCGCTCGCGACACGACGGTTTGCTACGGTTCGGACGTCGATTTGTTATCCTTAGTAACGTCCCACACGGGCGACGATACGTTGACCTATTGGACAACAGTAGTGCCGGTAACCGGCCTGCCCGGATCGCTGGTACAGGATATTCGTCAGAGTGTAACCTATACGGTACGGGCTGAAAAACACTATAGCAATGTTCCGGCAGGCGTATGTACGGCTGAGGCTACTATACATATCAATGTAAATCAGTTGCCGGAAGCGCCGATATTGACGCCGCTGACCGCTTGTCAGGACGACCCGAATCCGTCCTTACCGACGCCGCAACAAGGCTATGAATTTGTGTGGTATCTGGCCGATGGTTCTGCTACTACTACAGCGCCTGCATTGAGCACGGTTGACGATAGCACCTATAATTATAAAGTGGGTAATCGTAACATAACTACCGGCTGCGCAAGCAATGCCTTAGCCGACTGGAGTTTCACGGTCTATCCGAAACCGGCTACTCCACAGTTGGATACCTCGTCGGTAACGACCTTCTGTGAAGGAGGCAGTGTAACCATTAGCGACAGGATAACCAGACCATCCGGTACGTCGTATCGCTGGTATAGAAATGGCGTTACGCTAAATACCGCGCCGACGGCTAATACCTTCGTCGCATATGAATCGGGCGATTATACGCTGATCGTTGTCAGTGCCAGCGGATGTCCCTCAGCAGTGAGTGATATTATTACGGTAACCGTAAATCCGGTGCCGACGGTTCCGGTAGTAACGCCGGCACAATCGGTGAACATCTGCGAAGGCGAACAGGTAACGCTGACGGCTGTTTCGACTATCTCGATTGGTTTGATCTCCTATCAATGGTATCTGAACGGCGGAGTCATTTCGGCTGCTACTACTAGTTTGTATACTACTGCGACGCTGACCGCGACCTCAACGTATACGGTTGTGGCTGTCAGTGCGGCGGGTTGTACTTCGGATACCAGCGGCAATGTGGTAGTAACGGTTAATCCAAAACCGACGACGCCGGTCATAGCCTCGGTCTCGAATACATCCGTATGCGAAAATGATGTGCCGACATTGACAACAAGCACGCCTGTCGGAACCAATACGATTGCGTGGTATAGAAATGGCGTAGTGATACCGTTTGCTACGGCCGCTAGTTATTTGCCTTCAACGTCGGGTAGTTATAGCGTTCGTTTCATAAGTGCGGCCGGATGCTTGTCAGAAGTAAGTAATGTGATTACATTAACCGTAAATCCGTTACCGCCTCAACCGGTTATTATTTCAGATGGCGCATTGGAAATTTGCCAGGGCGATTCTGTAGCATTGAATGCGGTAGTAAGCGGAGGCTCTGATGTAGTAAGCTACAAATGGTACTTGGACGCTAGTACTACTTCCATAGGTACTGGAATGAAATATTGGGCTAAGGAGGCAGGCTCTTATACGGTACGTGCAATCAGTTCGCATTCGTGCGAATCGTCGGTCAGTGGTGTAGTGGTTGTCATAACCGTGGCAAGGCCTTCTGCACCGATTATTGCTGCTGCCAGCAATGAAACCATCGTATACGTACGCAAAGACGACAATACCAATATTAATATTGCGAACTATTCGACCTCGCTCTCCTACCAGTGGTATCACAATGGGTATGAAATATCGGGAGAAAGAGGCAGTTCCTTGGCTCTCAATATGGTGAAAGCCTTCGATGCGGGTATATATACCGTAGTAGCCTATTCGTTACCGGGTTGCGATGCTCTTTCGAATCAGGTGGAATTGATTGTTCTAAATACAATAGTGGTTCCCAATATCTTAACTCCGAATGGAGACAATGAAAATGACGTATTGGAAATCAAAGGCCTTGACGAATATCTGTCCAATGAACTGACGATTGTCAACCGTTGGGGTAATCAGGTCTTCTACATGAAGTATTACGACAATCTCTTTGACGGTTCTAATTTACAGGATGGCGTTTATTTCTATAAATTGAAACTAACCGACCATAATAAACTTACAACTGTGAAAACAGGGTATATAACATTAAAGAAAGATTAAAAATAAATAGTTTGGGTTTCCGGATGTGTTGTCCGGAAACCCAAAATTATTAACTAATAAAGAAATACAAAAACCTTTAATAATATGAAAAAAGCGATTCTACTAATTAGTGTAACGAGTGTGCTGGCAGGTTTATTTCCGGCAAAAGCACAACAGATTCCTCAGTTTTCACAGTATATGTTCAATGGGTTGTATGTCAATCCGGCGTATGCAGGATACAAAGAAAACATGTACGCCCATTTTGTTCATCGGAATCAATGGGTTGGTATTGACGGCTCACCGAAAACCACTATGTTGAGTATAGATGGCAGAATTGCAGGCGGTTCAAATTTGGGATTGGTGTTTGCCAATGACGTGATAGGACCATTTGCAACGAATAGTCTTATGTTGAGCTATTCGTTCCGTTTTAACACGAGTGATATTTCGCGACTGAGTTTCGGATTGTCCGGCGGAGCGCTGCACTATGGCATAGACAAGGATAAGGTCGGTCGCGACCCGCTGGCGGAGACGACGGAGAACGAGTGGCGTCCCGGTGTGGACATAGGCGTGTATTTCGACATGCCGCATTTCTACGCGGGCCTGTCGGTGATGAGCCTTGTACCGAATAAGACTGAAGCGAACCGGTCGCTGCTGATAATGCGTACGGATCCGAGTTGTTTTCTGACGGTTGGCGGGGCTATCCCGTTGACACGGAGCTTGGCTCTCATGCCCTCGACGCTTCTGAAGACGGACTTTAAAAGTCCGATCGCCTGGGATATTAACGCGATGCTGATGATAGTAGAGCGCTATTGGATAGGTGCGAGCTATCGTACAGGCCTGACGTTTGCGCTGGACGATGAGAACCTTCGTCGGACGCAGCAACGCGATGCAATTGCGTTAATAGCGGAAGCGTACATCACGGAACGTATCCGTATCGGCATAGCGTATGACTTCGATTTGAACAACCTGACAACCAACCATAACGGCAGTTTTGAAGTGTCGGTGGGTTATTACTTGACAGGGCCGAAACGTGTATACAGTACTCCAAGATATTTTTAATTAGCTATCCTCATGAACTTAAATTTAGTGAATATGAAAAAATTATTAGTAGTAGTTGCTTTGTCGGTGTTTGTATTTACGGCCGGCGCACAAACGCAACAATATAGACTGACGCAGATAGAAACCGGCACAGACGGTGATGATTGGGGCGCTATTCCGGGCCCAAATGGAGAAATTATCTTTACAAATACCGGCTTTATAAATGCCAAGAATTATTCGGGCGATGTTGTAACCCGTTTAATAGTGTTGGATGCTAATAAAAAACTACAAGCGCTTTTCCCCGAAGATGAGTATCAAAAAAGTTATCTCGGAGCGCCCTTCCTGTCAAAAGATGGCAATGAACTGTTTTATGCCGTATCAGGAGATAAAGCGATCGTGATTAATAAAGGATTTTTCCTCAGTAGTGAAGTCTCCTACCCGTTGCAAATACAGTCGCGAACCAAAGGAAGCGGTGGTAGTTGGGGTGAGCCGGTAGATTTTCCGTACAACAGCGATTCTTTTTCATCGGGCGATCCATGGCTGGGTGATGATGGGTTCCTGTATTTTGCCTCAGACCGTCCGGGCGGACTCGGCGGCTTAGACCTTTGGAGAAGTAAACGTGTTGGCGACACTTGGAGCGAACCGGAAAACTTAGGCCCTGAAATCAATTCGGACGCCGACGAACGTTCGCCGCGTTTCGATAAACAAGGGAATTTTTATTATTCGTCCAATTATATTTCTATGGGAGGTTTGGATGTGTTTAAGGCGGCGGTCGTAAACGGCCAGTTTTCGGCGCCGGCACGTATATCGCCGTTCAATTCCAAAGGCGATGATTTTGCCGTTACATTCATTAGTGAACGTACGGGCTATATTTCGTCGAACCGTGGCGGAGGCGCCGATCGTATTTATTATTTTGAAATACCCGAATCACCGGAACGGAAGACATCCGTACGGGTACAGGATAAAACCGGTCTTCCGATTGAAGGGGCGTTGGTAACTTATGTGAACAACGAGGATGTAAAGACTGTAGCAACCGATGCGACCGGCGAAGCGGTGGCTTATCTCCCTGAAAAACTCTATGATTTGAATATCAGTAAACTGGAATATATTCCGTTGGAAGCGAAAGAAAAATTACCTTCGGTATATAACGGATCGGTTCTGACATTGGAAAAAATTGGCCAACGCTTAGTAGATGAAGAAAAAACAGCGGCAGGTCCGCATATCAATGTGTTGTTTGATCTGGCTAAGTATAATATCCGTCCCGATGCTGCAAAGGAAATAGATAACTTATTGGCTTACTTGAAGGATAATCCGACGCTTAATATTGAAGTATCGGGTCATACCGATTGCAGAGGATCTTATTCGTATAATTTGAAGTTATCGCAAAATCGTGCCGATGCAGTGAAAGCTTATTTAGTGAATAAAGGGATTGATGCCGGACGTATTTCAACGAAGGGCAATGCCTATGCGCAACTGGTTAATAATTGCGTTTGTGCACCGGGCGTAACTTGTACGGAACAGGAACATGCGCCTAACCGTTATGTAACCTATGTTGTGGTGAAATAAATTTGTTTGAATAGTTTTGTTTTTTTAATGGTGAGAAGAACCGTCTAACGCAAAGTAGGCGGTTTTTTTTGTTGATAGGAAAAGGGGAATAAAAAAAATTTGCACATCGTAAAAAATATAATTATCTTTGCACCCCAAAATGAAAATGCAACCGCTTACAAACGGTTTTGAACCTTGTAATGTTGCCTAAAAATAGAAGAAGAAATGGACTTATTAAAAATTGCCGAACAAGCATTTGCTGTAACGTTAAAAAGTCATCCTGTATTTAAAGCGGGGGATACGATCACGGTAACTTATCGTATAAAGGAAGAGAGCAAAGAACGGTTGCAAAAATTTCGTGGGGTGTGTATCCAACGAAAAGGCGCCGGTAATACGCAGTCGTTTACGGTACGGAAGATTTCAAACGGAATAGGGGTGGAGCGTATTTTCCCGCTGTTTTCGCCCTTTATTGAGAATATTGAACTGAATAAAGTTGGGAAGGTGCGTCGCGCACGTATTTATTACTTGCGCAACCTGACGGGAAAGAAAGCGCGTATTAAAGAAAAGAGAGTAGCAATAGTGGAAGAAGCAAAGACAGAAGAGCGTTAGGAGTTCCATCCAGCGTCTTTCCTGTTAGTAAAGAAAGGTCATTAAAGGCCCCGTGGCTCAACTGAATAGAGCATCTGACTACGGATCAGAAGGTTACAGGTTTGAATCCTGTCGGGGTCACTTAAAAGAGTGCTAATTGTCGAGGAATAGTTACTTCTTAAAGTTTTTACACGACATTGATTATTAGTGTTTTTTGATAATTAATGCTGTGTGGAGACTTTAAAGAGCGATTATATAGTGAAATAGCGCTTTTCATTTCCATCGACCAAAAGAGTGGAAAGTAAAAAATTGAAAACGGAAAATGGTCTGCGCGGGAGACCAAAAAGAGAAACGCTGCTACGGGAATACGGCAGCGTTTTTTCTTTTCTGACTTTTAGTTCTTAACGGGTGATTCTTAACTTCCCCAAAAAGCCGTATCTTTGTATATCAAACATTGGATTTATATGATTACATTTAGTATTGCCTTGGCTTTTATGATCACTATGTATTTTGCGTATGGGAAGTACGTAGACCGGGTGTTTGCGCCTGATCCCGCACGCCCGACACCCGCCAGTACCCTGTACGACGGGGTCGATTACGTCCCGTTGTCGAGCAGGAAAATATTCCTGATACAGTTCCTCAACATTGCCGGCTTAGGACCTATCTTTGGCGCGATTATGGGTGCGATGTACGGCCCGGTCGTCTTTCTGTGGATTGCTCTTGGTACGGTCTTTGGCGGGGCGGTGCACGATTACTTGTCGGGTATGATTTCTCTCCGCAACGACGGCAAAAGCCTACCCGAAATCATTGGCGACCAGTTAGGGTTGCCTGTCAAGCAGGTGATGCGCATTTTTACTGTTATTCTGATGATACTCGTAGGCGTTGTTTTTGTTTCCGGCCCTGCCGACCTGCTCGCCAAACTTACTGGTGGAGCAGTCGATTACCGTATTTGGATTGCGCTTATTCTTTGTTATTATATTGCTGCTACGCTGTTTCCCATTCATGCGATTATCGGACGAATGTATCCTGTTTTCGGGTTTGCACTGCTGTTTATGGCTGTGGGCATTCTGGCGGCCATGCTTTGTCATCCGGGCGATATGCCCGAGCTGACGTGGACGAACTTTGGTAACCAACATCCCGACGCCGCTCAGTTGCCGCTGTTTCCGATGCTGTTTGTATCGGTTGCCTGCGGCGCCATTTCGGGGTTCCATGCTACGCAGTCGCCTTTGATGGCGCGCTGTCTGAAAAATGAGAAGGACGGGCGCAAGGTCTTCTTTGGCGCGATGGTGGCCGAAGGCGTCGTAACGCTAATATGGGCGGCGGCGGCTATGGCCTTCTTTAAAGGGATAGACGGGTTTCACACCTTTATGGAAACGCATCATAACAGCGCCGCCATTGTCGTCGATACCATTTCGCATGGCTGGCTGGGAACCGTCGGAGCTATATTGGCATTGCTGGGCGTTGTGGCGGCGCCTATTACATCTGCCGATACCGCCTTCCGTTCGGCGCGTCTGATTATCGCTGATATGCTGCACCGGTCGCAGAAGAGGCTGAAGAACCGGCTGACGGTTTCCGTTCCGCTGTTTGTCGCATGTGCTTTTCTGCTGCTGCTAAGTCAGGAAAACTTCGACGTCTTCTGGCGGTACTTCGCTTGGAGCAACCAGACGCTTGCCGTATTTACTTTGTGGGCTGTAACGGTATATATGGCCAGGGAGCGCAGGAATTACTGGCTTACCCTCATCCCCGCCCTGTTTATGACGGCTGTTTGCAGCACGTATATCCTGACAGCCAAAGAAGGCTTCTCGCTTCCGCATACTCTGTCGTACGGTATTGGCGTCGGCGTTACGTTACTGCTGCTGTGTCTGTTCTTTAAGAAAAATCACACAAAAGGATGATTGCCGTTCGACTGACTTTCCTCGGTACGGGTACCTCGCAGGGCATACCGGTTATTGCGTGCAACTGCGCGGTATGCCGTTCCGTCGACGCCCGGGACAAACGGCTACGAGCTTCGGTACTGCTCGACGTTACGCACGACGCGCGCCACGTCCGTTTGCTGATCGACGCCGGCCCCGACTTCCGCCAGCAAATGCTCTGCGCACAAGTTACGCACCTCGACGGCATCCTCCTGACTCACGAACATAAAGATCATACCGGCGGCCTCGACGACGTCCGCGCGTTGAACTATACCAGTGGAAGACCCGTTGATATCTATGCCGAAACGCGCGTGCACGACGCCCTTAAACGGGAATACGCCTATGCGTTTGAAGAAAACAAATATCCGGGCGTGCCCGAATTTAATCTTTGCACCATTGACCAAACCCCCTTTTCTATCCATCGGATTGGGATAACGCCTGTCCGCGTATGGCATCATACATTGCCGGTACTCGGATTCCGTATTGGCAACCTTGCCTATATCACCGACGCCAGCCGCATTGACGACGACGAAAAGAAGAAGCTGCGCGGATTAGCTGTTTTAGTATTAAATGTCATCCGGCGTACGCCGCACCTGTCGCATTTCTCCCTGCCCGAAGCGTTAGCCCTGTTCAACGAACTAAAACCGCAACGGCTGTACCTTTCGCACCTTTCGCACCAGCTTGAGCCGCACGCCCAACTCGCCGCAAGCCTGCCTCCAAATGTATTTCCTGCCAGCGACGGGCTCTGCGTCGAATGTAACGAGGCCTGAAGCGACGGCGTTCTGCCTGCAAACGAAAATAACAAATCGACCAAAAGCCTCTCTTTGTCCCCATGTGAAACAGATCAACGACAGCGTATGAATTATCCTTCCGACATCGAACAGAAATTAGCTTTCAATCGCATCCGCGAATGGGCGGCGTCGTACTGTACGACCGGTGCGGGGCGGCGGCAAATGGAAGAAGTGGCTTTTTCCGCATCGTTCGACGAGGTGCTGTGGCAGCTTTCCCTGACCGACGAGATGCGTATCTGCCTGCTGACGGAAAACGCATTTCCGCATGACGGGTATGTGGATGCGTCGCCTTTTTTAAAGAAACTCCGCATTGAGGGACTGTACCCGGATGCGTCGGAGTTGCAGACGCTGAGGCAGGCGCTGGAAACCGTCCATGCACTTATCCTGTTTTTTAAAAAGACAAAAGAGGCGCTCTACCCGTCGCTGAAAAAACGGCTGGCGCCGGTGGTCGTCTATCCGGCCGTATTGCAGCGTATCGATGCGATAATCAACAGGCATGGGGCGATTAAGGACAATGCCTCGCCCGAACTGTTAAACGTCCGGCGGGCAATGACCGACAAGCAGGCGCAGGTGGCGCGCCGTATGCAGGCGATTCTGAAAACGGCGCAGGCCGACGGGCTGATCGATGAAAACGCATCGGTTTCCATTCGCGACGGGCGTGCCGTATTGCCGGCGCCGGCAGGGTATAAACGGAAAATCAAAGGTCTGGTGTACGACGAATCGGCCAGCGGGAAAACCGTATTCCTCGAGCCGCTGGAAGTCGTAGAATTGAACAACGAGCTGAAGGAACTCGGCTATGCCGAGCAGCGTGAGATAATAGCCATTCTGCGTGCGTTTGCTACATTCCTGCGTCCCTTCATAGACGACGTAACGGCGGCTGCCGACCTGCTGGGCGAAATGGATTTTATCCGCGCCAAAGCGCAGTGGGCTATTCAGGCCAATGCCGTCAAGCCGGTTGTATACGACGTTCCGCAAGTGAACCTCCTGAAAGCGCGTCATCCGCTGCTGGAGCAGACGTTGAAGAAAGAAGGAAAGCCCATCGTGCCGCTGGATTTGCAACTGACGTCCGACAAACATATTGTATTGATTTCCGGCCCGAATGCCGGCGGGAAATCGGTGTGTTTGAAGACGGTCGGGCTGTTGCAATACATGCTGCAATGCGGATTTCCGGTTACGGCGTCCGAAAACTCCGAGATGGGCTTATTCCGCGAGCTGTTTATCGATATTGGCGACGAGCAGTCTATCGAAAACGATTTGAGTACTTACAGTTCGCGGTTGCTTAATATGAAGCATTTTGTTCAATGCGCCGGAGCGTCGACGCTGCTGTTGATCGACGAATTTGGCAGCGGCACGGAACCGACGGCGGGCGGCGCCATTGCCGAGGCCGTCCTCGACAGGTTGGTCAAACAGCAGGTATTCGGCGTTATCACTACGCATTATACGAACTTAAAATACTATGCCACATCGGTCGATGGCCTCCTCAACGGTGCGATGCTGTTCGACGTGCAGAAAATACAACCGCTGTTCCGGCTGGAAACCGGAACGCCGAGCAGTTCGTTTGCTTTTGAACTGGCCTATAAGATGGGGCTGCCCGAAGACTTGGTCAAAGCGGCCGAAGCCAAAGCGGGCGTGCAATATGTCGATATGGAAAAGAACCTGCGTAACATTGCCCGCGACAAGCGTTACTGGGAAGAAAAACGGCAGCGCATCCGCCAAACCGATAAGTACCTCGACGACGTTACCGCCCGCTATCAAAGCGAACTGAACGAATTGCAGAAAATTCGGAAACAGCTTATTCAAGACGCGAAGAACGAGGCCAAACAACTGCTTGCCGAAGCCAACAAACGCATCGAACGGACGATTGCTGAAATCAGAACGGCGCAGGCCGAAAAGGAACGCACCAAAACCGCTCGGCAGCAGATAGAAGCATTCAAGCAGCAACTACAGGCCGACACGCAGGCTGAGGCCGACGCCCGCATTGCCCGTAAGATGGAACAGTTGCGCCGGCGACAGGAACGCCGCATACAGCGCAAACAGGAGACTACGTCCTCCAATACCGAAACAATTCGCGCGGAGGAACAGCCGCTGCAACCCGGCGACAAAGTGCGCCTGCAAGGTCAGGAGGCGATCGGCGAAATTACTAAAATCAGCGCGACGACAGCCACCGTCGGTTGTGGGAACCTGTTTATTAACGTACCGCTTGCTTCGCTCTGCCGGATATCAGACAACGAATTTCGCAAGCTGCAAAAGGCGCGGCCGGCGCCGCCATTCGCCGTCTCCTACAACCTCTCGCAACGCAAACTGAATTTCAAACCCACCCTCGACGTCCGTGGTCAGCGGGTCGATGAAGCGCTCGACAACGTTAGGCCGTTTATCGACGAAGCCCTGATGGTAGGCGCCGACGAAGTCAAAATCCTGCATGGAAAGGGACATGGGATTCTACAGGAAGAAATTCGCAAATGGCTAAAAACCGTCGGAGGGATTGCTTCTGTGGCCGACGAGCAGGTAGAGTTTGGCGGATCGGGGATCACGGTGGTGCGGTTTGCATAGCGCCCATTTTCCGAATGGTTTTCGAGACGACCGCCTGTTTTCTCCATCGCGCCGTCAGTCTCTTGCCGCCGCCTCGCCCTGCGACAGGCGCCGGTAGCGCAGGGAGGGCGACACAATCAAATCGCCCAGCCCCAACTGCGACCATTTGGCGTCGACAGCGGCGATGGTCGCAGCGTGAGCGCAAATAATGTTAGGCCAGCGTCGCGGGGCTATTTGCGCGGGTTTCGCGGTAGCGTCTATCACGAGTTGGCCATGTTCCAGTCTACAGTCGCGTGCTACGTCGATGTTGTTACCCAACAGCCAAAGGCAGGTTGCAAAATCGTCCGTATCGACCTGTCGGTCGAACATCGCCACTATGCGCGCCCGGGGTATCGGGTCGCCTTTGTGGATACAGGCCAGCAGCCGGCTGTCGCCGCGCTCGTTGCGCCGGTTGCTTTCCGGCTCGCTCACCGGCTGTGTGGCGTCGATACAGAGTTTGCCGCCCATGGCCGGCGTGGTTGCCGCGTGATCAAGGACGTCTAAGGGGCCGTAGCTGAAACAGGTGTCGGTGGCCGGGGCGTAATGCCTCGAGAGGCGCCGGAGCAGCGCCGGGTAGTCCGTAAGGGGAGTCTCGCCATCGACGACAATCATTATTTTATTGAACATCATTTGCCCTGCGCCCCACAATCCATGCGCCACTTTGAGGGCCTGTCCGGGGTATTCCTTTTTTATTTTCACGATAGCGAGGTTGTGCGCCACGCCTTCTACCGGCATGTGTATATCGACAATCTCCGGCGCAATGACCAGTCGGATGGGCGTTAGAAAAATCCGTTCGGTCGCCTGCGTCATACAGGCGTCTTCCTGCGGCGGGACGCCTACGACAGTCGCCGGATAGACGGCCTGCCGGCGATGCGTGATGCAGGTTACATGCAGCAGCGGATAGCGGTCTTCGAGCGAATAAAAACCGGTATGATCGCCGAAAGGCCCTTCGACGACCAACGGGTCGCGCGTGTCGATATAGCCTTCTATCACCACGTCGGCGTCGGTCGGTACTTCGAGCGGCTGCGTGAGGCAGCGCACCAGCTCGACAGGCCGCCGGCGCAAAAAGCCGGCCAGCAGGTACTCGTCGAGGTTGTCGGGCATCGGGGCGGTGGCGCAGTAGGCATATACCGGGTCGCCCCCCAAGGCCACAGCCACCGGAAAATGCCCGCCGTCGGGGTGCTGCGCCGCGAAAGCCGCAAAGTGCCGCGCGCCGGTTTTATGCCGGTGCCAGTGCATCCCGGTCGTATTGTTCGACATCACCTGCATCCGGTACATCCCGACGTTGCGGGCGCCCGTGGCCGGGTCTTTCGTATGCACCGCCGGCAGGGTAATAAACCGCCCGCCGTCGTACGGCCAGCATTGCAGTGCCGGCAGTTTCGACAAGTCGGGCTGCGGCATCACCACCTGCTGGCACGCGCCCCGTCCGCCCACGATCTTGGGCGCCCACTGCGCCGCCTGTTTCAGTACGGGAAGCAGTTTCAATTTATCCCATAACGTCGATTTGGGCTGCAGCAGACCGGCGAACAAAGCCGTCAACGACCGCTCGACGTCGTCGTACGATGCGACGCCCAACGCCCGGCGCATCCGCGACGGCGAACCGTACAGATTGACCGCTACCGGAAATGCCGTACCGGTATTTTCAAACAGCAGCGCCTTGCCGCCGCCGGCGCTCTTGGCTACGCGGTCGGCTACTTCGGCTATTTCCAGTACGGGATCGACGAACGTCCGGATACGAACCAGCTCGCCGGACTGCTCCATAGCGCTGATATAATGCAAAAGACTTTTCATGGCGTTCAACGATGACGGCAACAGCGATTAATGAGGCATGGGGGCTTGGAGGGCGCCGGATGCATACTGCCTTAAACAGTGCGCCATCGCGCCCTGCCAGACGGCGGCTTTGGCGGCGGCGGCCTCGGCAAAGTCGAGGCCAAAGCCGGCCTGTAGAATATCGCGCGAAATAGCGACCAGCAGGCCGCACCGCGCGTTCAGGCCATACTCCGCGACCGCTTCCAGACTTCCCCCCTGCGCGCCGACGCCGGGAACAAGCAGAAAGTGCTGCGGCACAATCCGGCGTACCGTAGACAGCAGGGAGGCCTGCGTAGCGCCCACGACATACATCGTATTATCGACCGTACCCCATTCCTTCGACTTTTGCAATACCGTTTCATACACGGCGCCGCCGCCCTCCACGGCCAGCGTTTCAAAGTCGGCAGCCGACCTGTTGGACGTCAACGCCAGCAGCGCCGCCCATTTGCCGGGGTATTCCAGAAAAGGCTGCACCGTATCGCGCCCCATATACGGCGAAAGCGTTACGGCGTCGACGTTCAGCGCCTCGAAAAACGCTTCGGCATAGAGCCGCGAGGTGTTGCCGATGTCGCCGCGTTTGGCGTCGGCAATAATAAAAACGTCCGGATACTGCCGGCGGATATAGTCGACGGTCTTTTCCAACTGCCGCCAGCCCGCCGCCCCCTGCGCCTCGTAGAACGCCGTATTGGGCTTGTAGGCCACGGCGCAGGCCGCCGTAGCGTCGATAATCGCCCTGTTGAACGTCCACAACGGTTCTGCGTCCGACGACAGGCAGGCCGGCAGCTGCCGGTGATCGCTGTCTAACCCCACGCACAGAAAAGATTGCTTCCGAACGATTTGCTCGTATAATGCAGATGCTGTCATGTGAAAATAATTTTAATACATACAAATGTACGGAAAATAATTGGCGCAGGGAGCCTACCGCGCCGTCAGCGCGTCCCGCTCGTCGTCGGGGACGTCGTACACGACGCGCCGGGGCGCCAGATTGCTCATAAAGGGATGCTGCCACGTGAAAAACGCGACGTTTGTAGAAGGAAATAAACGGATCGAGGGCATCGCTTTTTTTAACTATAAAATGAGCAGGGGTAGCTCTTTCTTTTTGCAAAAGTACTCTTTTTTTTCCCACCGGTGTGAAATATTCTGTTACCGGTGCAAATTGTTTCTGCACCGGTGCAAATTGTTTCTACACCGGTGCAAATTGTTTCTACACCGGTGCAAATTGTTTCTACACCGGTGCAAATTGTTTCTACACCGGTGCAAATTGTTTCTGCACCGGTGAAAATTGTTTCTGCTCCGGTGCA